>CAYUHI010000014.1:0-19169 GCA_964444485.1 uncultured Gammaproteobacteria bacterium
TCCGGTGATGAGAGTGTACAAGAGAAATTCAGGCAAATAGCGAATGGCGAATAGCAAATGGCCAATAGCGAACCAATGACAAATGTCAAATAAAATCCCAAATTCAAATGTTCATGCAAAGGCTTATATAGTTTTTGTTGAGTTACCAAGGGTATATATCGTGATCATTGAATACAAAGCAGGGAGGATTCTCATCATGCCCATTTCCATCAATTGTTGCTGAACCACTGAATCTTATTGGTTGATTATCTCCTGAAGAACGTAGCTCCTTAACTACCATCTTTGAGCAATATGTAGCTGCCAACGGGCAACGAGAACAATCTGTAAGAGCATATGTTTGATCAGGTGATCGAGGGATATCCGGTAGCTGAGTTGGGTATCTTGGCCTTAGTACAAGTTCTACTCTCGTAGTGGCTGCAGATGCATCCCACTCATTTCTCTCTGTAAGGACAGGATGTGTAGTAACAGAGATAACTCTTTCCTTCACACACACAGGTAGAATCTCAGGCCCACTCATATTTCCAAATTTTCCCAGAGAGAGAGATAGTTCAAGATAGTAGCACTATATCAATAGAGTACAAACAGTGACATTTATCTCCCTGTGTTGGGCTTGTGGAGCCTTTTGTTGCACTAGAAAGACAAGAACCATATTCATCTTTTCGATTGTTGAGATCCAATGCAAATCTTGTTATAGTTAGGTGTTTCTTGATTACTAGTTACTCACTTTTCTATGAAATTTCTTTATGTTGTCCTCATACCCATCGTTACCATAGCAACCTTACTGGTCGTCCAGGTCTCAGGGCTGAGTCTTCCCATGCGCATTACCATGACCACCGGTTCAAGCGCCGATTTCTCGGTCGTCGGTGAAGGCAAGATAGATGTGGTCCCCGATACGGGTTATATCGACATGGGAATCACCGTGAACAAAGCTGCAACAGCACAAGATGCGCAAGACCAAGTCGCCACAGTGAACAATCAGCTCGTAGAAAAGATGAAAGAATTTGGCATTAAGTCGGAAGATATCAAAACCACCAACTACTCAGTGAACCCGAATTATGATTATTCAAACGGTGGCTCAGGCACTATACAAGGCTACAATGCGAGTGCACAGCTCTCAATCAAAGTGAAAGACGCTCAGTCACTCGGCGATATCGCAAAGGCGGCGACGGCTGCCGGTGCAACCGATATTTATAACACTCGATACAACATCGACGAGCCCGAAAAATATAGGGAACAGGCCCGCACCAAAGCGATTGAGAATGCCAAACAGCAAGCGAAGAAACTAGCCTCACAGCTTGGAATCAGACTGGGCAAAGTCACCAATGTTGTCGAATCTACAGAAAACCCCGTGTATCCTGTGATGTATGACAGGGCTATGGGGATGGGAGGTGGTGGGGGTTCAGCAGATCTGCAACCCGGCCAACAGACCATAAGCTCAACCGTGACGTTGTATTTTGAGAAGAAGTAAAGCATCATGCGATGACGAGGCGTGCATCAAGTACTCGTACCCCCTGTCCCTGAGGGAGAACAAGAAGCGGGTTTATATCAAGCTCCTTGATCTGGGGGAAATCGACCACAAGTTGGCAGATCCGCAGTATACAGTCCACGATGCCATCAGTGTCAAGCGCTGGGAGGCCCCGCGTGCCCTGAATAAGTTTAGATGACTTGATTTCATGAATAAGTTCGTGCACATCGTTTGTCGTCATGGGCACCAATCGGAAAGACACATCTTTGAGAACCTCTACAAATACTCCTCCCAGTCCAAACATGAGCAAGTGCCCGAGTGACTGATCCTTTTTCACCCCAACCACAAACTCGAACCCACCGGTGGGGGCCATCTCAGCGAGAAGCACCCCCTGTATCTTGGCCTGCGGCGCTTTCTCCCCCACGGTCCTGAGCATAGTTTCATAAGCACTGAGGAGAGTGTCTTGGGTTACTCCTAACCGCACACCTCCCACATCGGTCTTGTGTACGATATCTTTGGAGATAATTTTCATAGCTATTGGATAGGTGATGGTAGGGGCAATCGCAGTTAGTTCATCTGGAGAACGACAAATGGTATTTTGGAGCACCGGAAGCCGATACGCGCGCATGATCTGTAGGGCGAGCGCCTCGGGTACATACGTCTGGCCGGTTGATTTCAACTTGGTCAGGAGATCTGCTACAAATGGAGTATCACCATCAGTGAACCTGGGTGGCTGTTCATGAGTGTCGAGTTTAGGTTGGTTGTAAAACTGATGTAACTGCGCCATAGCATGCGCTGCAGATTCCGGAAAAAGGATATTGGCGACGTTATGCCGCTGCAAGATACCCTCTGCATCTCGTGTGCTTTGGGATCCCATAAAAGATGCAACGATAGGCTTCTTGGTAGTTGCTTTCACATTGGAGAGAACGATCGCGATCTCCTCTATGTCAGTCATAGTCTGAGGGGTGAGCACCGTGATAATCCCATCTACCCCGGGGTCACGCACAATCGCTTCGAGTGCCACTTTGTATCTATCTGATTTTGCGTCACCGAGGACGTCGACAGGATTGTGGATATTTGCCGCTTTGGGGAGGCTATCTCCAAGCACTTTCGTTGTTTCAGCAGATAAATGTGCAACTTTCAGGCCCGATGCGACAAGTTCATCAGTGACGAGTACCCCAGGACCACCGGCATTTGAGACCACCGCGATGCGGTCACCCTCTAATTTCTCGTTATGAGCAAAGGCGGCGGCAAAAATAAAGAGCTCTTCAACCGTATTGACACGTATCACTCCCGCCTGTTTGAAAAGCGCCTCAAATGCCTCGTCACTACCCGCGAGTGCGCCGGTATGGGACGCAGATGCAGAAGCTCCGTCACTTGTTTTCCCCGCTTTTATAGTGATGATAGGTTTAGGGTTTGGGCCACAGGTGATTTTTCGCACGTGCGAAATAAATCGGTGTGCATCAGTCATCCCCTCGATATACATGAGAATTACTTTTGTGTCCGGGTCATCTGCGAGACTATCGAGGAACTCAACTTCATCAAGACACGCCTTATTCCCCAGACTTGCAAATTTGGAAAATCCTATACCATACTCCTCCGCATAGTCGAGAACAGAAGAACATAGTGCGCCACTTTGCGAGATAAACGCCACATTGCCCGGACGTGCGATAACTTTGGCGAATGAAATATTCATATTGTGATGCGGATTTATGATGCCAAGACAGTTTGGCCCCACTACAGTGATGTCATTTTGAGACGCAATTTCTTTGATCTTACTTTCGAGAAGCGCGCCTTCGGGCCCTGCTTCTTTGAATCCGGCGGAAATGATGACCACAGCTTTGGTTCCCACAGAAACTATCTCTTGCATGACAGCAGGCACAGACGGAGCAGGTATGATGATGACTACTAGATCGATGGGTTTGCCCACGTCTGCGAGCTTTTTGTATGTAGTGAGCCCAAGGATTGGCTCTCCTTTGGGGTTTATGGGGTAGATGTGGCCTTTGTACCCTTGTTTGTGCAGATTACGTATAACGTCGTTACCTACAGATCCTTCTCGAGTTGACGCCCCAACGACGGCAATAGACGCAGGATGGAAAAGTGTATTAAAATGCATATCAATACTACTAACTATAGCGGAAAAAATCTTCCCTATCAATCGTCATAACTTTCTCATCTCCTTCTTCTCTTTTTTGGGTCGCTCAATGGCAAAATGACAACAGTCCCCTGAATGGGCGGATTAGTGTCTTTATGTGACCCTGGATATTCGTAAATGCATCCCACGCGTATTAGCGACCTCATCTGCTCGAACATTCTGCTGACAACAGTTGGACTAAGGCACTGGTTGAGTAACGACAAAACAAGTCGATTGTCTGGATCTCTTGGGAGCTTCGCGTGTTCTAATAACGCAAATCCAAAGTCAGTCAGAATATCTGGTGGAGTACGTTGACCGTTAAGAAGTAGAACTTTAAGTTTTTCGGGATAATATGGGCCACATCTTCGCCACCGGTCTTCCACACCCCTCATGAATTCCTGTGCTCCACACCATGAGCTCTTTACTTGAATTGGCATTCTGTTAGCATGGTCATCAGTTCTTAACAATCCTCCCGCATTGTGCGCAGTAATGCCCCAATAATCTATCCCAAGAAGGTCATCATCACTATATCTTTTTGTTGGATCAAGCCTGAAGAGAAGTGGAACTGATGGTTTTCCATCACGATCCTTCCCCATCAGTGTTTCAGAGACCCTCCTCGCCGATTCATTCCCTCTAGCTATTCTTTGAGCCCAGTTTGCGTGTCCAGTATTTTCGTGGTGTCTAAGAATAGATGTACAAACTCACAACTAGTAACTCTACTAAAGTGTATCGGTTGTTCATTTCAGTCAACGAAGCGAGGGAAGAGTTGCTATCAAAATCTGGATCGCAGATGGTTGGTACTTTATGTTTCCTCAAATTATCAAATGGTACTAAAAGATCACCAACAATGCAAAACTTTTACAACGTATTCTAACTTGAATATATAATCGTATTTATATACCATGTCACATGGTAAACCAACACACTTTACTTCAAGATCTTCCTGAGCTGCATGTCCATCTTGGTGCACTCACGACACCGCATTTTCTTTGGGAGCTCGCACATGAGCAAGGTATCCGACTTATGGAGAAAAACTATTGGGACTTCATAGATTTAGTCACCGTGAAGAAGAAGATCTCATCTGAGAAATATCTGAGACGGCTCGATATACCTGAAAAAGAGCAGACTTCCCCCTTCTATCTCACGCAGCGTATACAGTCTTCGCCCTACGCCATCGAGCGCTGCGTGCACGAGGCCATAAGCTATATGTACCGCAAGGTAGGAGTCTCACGTATTGAGATACGGTTCAATCCGATGCTTCGCAACCGAGGTGGCGAACACGATCTGGACAAGATAATATTCAGCGCAACTATTGGGCTCAAGAAAGCGTGTCTGGAGTACCCCATCAGCGCAGGGATCATTCTTGAGACAGACCGACAGTTTACTATTCATCAGCATGAGACGATCGCCAAAAAAGCCGTGGCATTCAAACCGTTTGGTGTCGTTGGCTTTGACGTATCGGGCCCGAGTCCCCAGGGGTTTCATGTTGCGGATCTCGCACGTGCGGTACATATTGTGAAAAGCGCAGGACTTGGAGTCACCTTTCATACAGGTGAGGTCACATCACTACAGGAAATGTGGGAAGTGGTAGAGTCTCTTCATCCTGATCGTATCGGCCACGGTATCGCCGCCGCTCAGGACAAGAAACTTATGAAACGGTTGAGAGATGAACGAATAGTCCTGGAGCTTTGTCCTACGTCCAATATCCGCACTGGAGTCATAAAAGACTGGAAGACACTGCGTAACATTCTACACGTATTCGATACACATGGGGTGCTCTATACGATAAATTCAGACGGACCTGTATTTCTCGACACCACAGTGCGCAAAGAATTTGAAGTTCTACTCGCTCGTGGAATTATCTCTGAAAGTAAAGCAAAACGTATGATACGCCTCGGCCACAAGGTATCGTTTATCACAAGTACTGATAGATAGTCGCTGTTACTGCATATACACGGAAGGAGCTGATTGTCTTCTGGTTGGGCTGCGGGTAGAATACCTTTATGAAAATATTGCAGTTGAATACATGGGCTGGCACCTACATAGAACAGATCGCAGGAGTTGTCCTCAAAGAGCGACCAGATATTATTCATTTTCAGGAAGTCGCAGGTGACAAGGTGCGGATCGGCAACACGGTGAGCAGTTGTGACAACTTAGCATATTGGCGAGAGATATTGCCGGGGTACCGCGAGTATTTCGTACCTTCCTGGTCAGTCGTTGGGCATCCCGATCGGCAGTTTGGAAACGTCACTTATTGGAATCCATCAACCACTCCACCACTTCAGCACCAAAGTACTGTATGGCTTCATCCGTATACACAATATCCTGAGGATATACAGTTTACCGATACAGTGAAAGAAGAAATGCCTCGCAATGTGCTCTTGTGTGACTTTGGAACGTTTGTATCAATCAACCTCCACTTTGGCTGGGCCAAGAACTCATATCAAGAAACTGCTGAGCGTACTCGTCAGACACAAATTCTTCTGGACACTGTCCGGTTCTTACAAAAGCCATTTGTTCTCACGGGGGATTTTAACTCGGATTCTCAGACTGAGGTAATACAGCAGCTTTCGCACATCGCGCAAAATATATGTGCGCAGTACCAGATCCCAAACACTCTCAACCCTCGCATCCATTATGCAAAACACTTGTTCCCTCCCGGAATGTTGTGTGATTATATTTTCCTATCGAGCGGGTGGAATGTGGAGTCACTGCGTGTGATAGACGATGTCGATATGTCAGACCACTTTGGGTTAGTGTGTGAGGTTGATCTTTGAAAGAATGCAATGAAATAAGAATGCATTCTACCCTATATATAGGTATACTATGCCATCGTAACATTGTCGTTGTACGTATGGGATTACTATGTCGAGACTGCTCCGCTTTATGCTGCCAGAATATCAACATGCCCTTAAACAATCGAGAGGCAGGATATATGAGACGTGCAGGGACCGAGATTACGCAACCAATGGGTCCTATGACTCCTTCTAAAACCGCATCAAGAAATTCATTCATAATGACAATATATGGGAAGATTTTTTATCAGTCTCCCCCAACAACAGAGGATAAACAAATGTACTATGTAAGAAGGTGTAAATTATTGTTGGCTCCCCCCCCAGACGGAATGACAGTTTTTCAGATGTGTTCAGCTCGTGGTGATAGAGAGAGACCTGAGATATGTAACATACTCAAACCTGGTGGGAAAAGGTGTAGGGATATACGTAGAAACGCTGGATATGAATAGAATTAGACTGGTCTATATACATGTTACAATTGGAGAGTTCTGCGATGTGCATGCAGGACAATAACGTACTGAGTAGGTAGTTCCTACCAAAATAAAGAAGGGAGAATAATAATGACAGCAGGAGTGGAAATAATGTGTGATGTGCAGTATTGTCCCGGCGTTCAAAAGTGGGTCGTGGTTTATAACAACATTGTTCTCGTGCGACTGTGTATTGACTGTTTGCGCAAACTATCAGCTGGTGCAACACGAATTCTGGAAGACGGTAGACGAATCTCTATGAGATATATCCAACCCGGGGAAAATAAGCTATGCACAGTTGAGGGATGCGTCGACCATGCAGTGCAACAAATGCGGATAGACCGACTCGATGGACGTCCGCTCGTGGTATATCTCTGTTTGGATCATGACCAAACCGATGAAGCGCTCAGGTTACCCAATGGCTCAATACTGCATATAATCACAACATAAGCTTTTGTTCTCCTTGTCCCCGGTGATACAGACGTGTCGCCGGGGACACAATCATATATATACTTATACAGCAGTCACTGGGATATCACTATTGGCTATTTATATGCGAAGTATTTGTGGGTGAAGATTTACTACACTATGATTTTCGCAATATTGCTCTGGCTATATCGTACAATCGGGCTTCGTTTAGCTCACGTATTACCGCGTGTCTGTGACTACAGTGAGGGGGCGGGGTGAATTCGCCGTTTCTCCCAAGTGCACGGCGTACATCACATACAAGTGATGGGGTTCGTGCCAAGCACATGGCACAAGCAGAACCTTTTGCAGGTCGATACTCTTTACCTGCAGATGTCACCGGGTTTGATTCAGGAAATCTCACTGGACAAATGATAACATATCTGTCGAAAAAGCACCACTACTGACCGCAGACACGACAATTCCCAGTCCACCCGTTGGGACCTTCTGTAACATGGCTGCTATACTCAAGACCAAGAGAACCAGGGCATACATCCCCATTACGAAGCTTGTGGACGGGAAACTGAAACACAGTTTCTTCATCGCATTGTAACTCAAAATTCCCATCAAGATCCATTGGTACACGTAATCCCTTCACTCTGGTAAGTCCTTCCATAGATTGTGCCTTAGAAATAATAATGGCTATTATTGCTAAATTTGAACAGGATTATTACTTTTGCACATTGCCGTAACCCGTTCAAAGAGAATTGTATTATAATACGTCAGCTCTGCGAATTGCATGCAGAGCAAAGACCTAGGGTAGGGGTATACCTATCCGTGCTAACATAGGAGGATTTTCATGGCTGGTGGTAAAAGTGTGGGTACCGATCATACTGGAGACTGTGATTCAGCAGTTTGTTCCCTTGCTGCACGAATCCGTGTGATACTGAATAACGTACGCCTTCTACAACTTTGTAAAAAATGTTGGTCCAGTCGAGGTCACATGCAGAGTGGTGACGGGGTTGCGATCAGTATCGAGGACTTACCAAAGCCGGGAAGTGTTACATGTGACGCCCACCGTTGTCGGAATACGGCGGCGTGGAGGCTCAAGGTAGGTGACGATGAGATTGTTCTTTGCTCATTACACTTGAGTATGGATCGACCGCTGTTGCTCTGCCGGAGGCGTACCTTTTACATCGTAAAAGATAATTAATCCTCCTGCCTGCCACGACGGTGCATTTACACCGTCGTGGCAACCTCTTTTTTTTCGTAATTCATAAAATATTTGCACGTGGCACTATCAGGACTCATAAATAATGCAGACAAATAGGATGCATGAAGAGCTAGGGTGTAAGTGTATGGATATTCCCCAACCTTCTGTGTATTTCATCAGCGTATTGTTCGGGACGCAGATTGGCAGGAACAGATGCGCGCATCGTCCCACCTGCATTCCATCGACCCGAAAATTGAGGGAGTTGCAACTCATGCAGTGAGTGACCGGCTGGCCACTGGGGACCAATTCTGAGTTTGTAATCATAACCAGCTGTGCCCTTCCGTTGTGCACAAGTTACAATTACCACAGCCTCAGGTAGAGCTTGTGCGACAAACTCTGTACGCATGGGTTGCGTGTCACTACCTTGTCGTTTATGAACGTATACCCCAGGGTACATCTGCTGGAACTCCCCTCTTGCGACAGCTTCTAGTGCTTCTTCTCGATCTCGTCTACGTTTGTCCAACCCTTGTTGTGCTCGTTCGGGCAACGCAATGTTTGAAAGATGACTTTGGAGACAAAGCCATGAAAATCCGATGTTTCGAGTATCTTCTATACCATTTAATAGATCCGCGATATCGTTTGGTGCGCCCGTTTGGTCAGCTGCGAGTGCAGCCTGTGAAAACCGAGGGTCCCTATGATCCAGGAGTCCCATAGCTGTCCATACGGCGAGCACACTGTCTGCATCTGTATGATTGAGCACTGGATGAACTTCCGAACCAACGGTCCCGTAGTTTTCAACATATCTGCACACAAGGGGGGTGGTAGAAACGGCTCTCCACATCCGACGGTCAGGAGCGTGATGATCTATCCACGATACATTGGTCTCAGGATCTGTATATCCTACCAATGTGCCATCGGGAAGTAGTATTTCCTCCGATGCTGAGGAGGTGACATGAAAGTCAAAACACATGATGTGCTTATGATTGCCTATAGCTTGACGAAGACTGCCTGAATCTACCCTATCAGTAAGAGGAATAAGAGTAATATTTGGTAATGATCGATTTATCTCTTTAGATATATTGGCTTCTTTTTTCGTCATAATATGAACGAGAATTGTCAGGGATTCCTGCCCTGGTGACGCGAGTATACTGAACCTTGTGGATGATGTATGGGTTTGAAAGTTGCAATAAGTACATCGTTTGAGTCAATATCTACATGCTCAACTGTCACTGGTTTGAAGCCGTGACTTGCGTAAAATCGCCCACTCCAAGTGTTTGATGCAGCGGTGAGAGACTCCTGTCTAGCCCTCAGATTGTCGTAGTACTGCCGATTTATCATCGAATGACTATGCCATTCATCCACACATGTATCCCAGTTGGTTTGTGAATGGGAACGGAGAAATTCCCAGGCAAAATCAAAGAATTTGCGCGCGTACATATCGGGGTGTGGACCGGGACTCTGACGTATCCCTGAATCTCGAGTAAATGCCTCCATTTGCCATACACCACCTTGGACATATGCCCGCATCATCTCATACCCATTAGCCTCGCGAAATGCGATCTCATTTGGTGTGAGTAAGCAGTGGAACTCGTCACCACTGTTACCCCTGATCGTCCGTTTAAACGTCTTACCCATGTTTTGCCTGGTGTGGTCGGTGTATGCCGTAAGAAGACTAGGCATATCAAAGCCACCATCACGATTATTTGGATATATCCCCGCAAGGTCATACAGGAGTTGCTGTGGCATGAAGCGTTCGTACGGTGCTTGTTCTTGTCCGTTTCGGATGAAATCCTTTGACGGATGTAACCAGGGGTATGGGTATTCTGGAGCCATATATCAGTGTATTATATACGCATGTGCAGAATATTTCATCTATGTATATCGCCGAAGGGAGGTTGAGATACGATATATTGCACTCCATACACTTAAGATATAAACATGTATGATAAACATATGTCAAATACCGAACAATACACTGCGTTTTGTGAAAACTGCCATGGTGGTACTATTATTGGAAATGCGTATTCGTGGCAAGGTATGAGAGCTCGGCTTAGCATATGGACAGATCATGCAAACCAGCGTCACCACAACGTAACGATATATGGTGAGAGAGGCGAGCCAATTCTTCGTTTACCTCAAGATATCCCGCCGGGCGGAATAGTCAATATTGAGAGTTTGGTGGTAAATATATATATGATGAATAGAAGTCGGGCTCATTAACCTGCCAAGGGGCTTTGGTGTATAATGTAGCGCCTGTCACTGTGTCGAGCAGACGGAAAATCAGAAACAGAAAGAGGTAGATAAGTGGACGGTCAATATGATTGTGACAATCCATCGTGTAGCAGATATACCGCGATACGTTTGGACGTCAACGGTGGGCCTTGGGCCTGTTTGTGCCGCAATTGCTGGTTCGAAGGTTACACGATTGTATTGGGCAATGAAGTGCACTTTAGGTATGAACGAGTTGGTCTAGACTCCGGACATACGTGTAGTGCTAAACGCTGTAGTAATACAGGTGTTCACAAGCTTGTGGTGGGTGGAGAGACGCTTTTCATCTGCACGGGACACCATCAGAATGGAGTACCATTTGTTACAAAGTCAGGTGACGAGTTTACGATCGTTTGGCTGACTTGATCTTTTCTGACATACAGTGACGGCAAATCAAACGGCCTGGGCAGTGCCGTAAACTGCCCGTCCTCTATGGATGTGTGTCCATACTGATGAGTCCCAAAGGACGAAAGGATAAAAGAATGAAATTTTGAGAGCTGATTATAAATGTGTTCACAATATCTTTGGGATTACTAAATTACTGTTTGGAGCTACTTAATTCCCCTGAGCAATACCTGCGATCCTTGATACTGCAGATATGCAGGCTAACCACTCATTCTGAATGTCCTTAGGCAACATTGGTCAAGGGGACGTATATCAAATCGAAAGTATTTGCCATAGTTGAGATTACGCCATCACTGATGTATACTATGGGACATTCAGTTGTGCATTTTTTCATAAACTGATACGTTCACAAATCGAGAGAAAGAGGTGATAACATGGATACAAATAAGTGTACAGTGTGTGGTTCCAGAGAAAAACCGGCTTTTCTGTTTTTCTTCAACGGACAGTTAGTCGGATGCCTCTGCGAAGAACATTTTGAAGAGTACACCGACACGACATTTGAAGGAAACGATGGAAAGTCACACCGCCTACAAATCCTTGACTTGACTACCGCGGATAAGTGCGATGTAGCTGACTGTTCGCGGTATACGCTAGGGATATTGGTGGTGAACGGCACGAGGATTGAGCTCTGTCATAGTCACCTGGATTGCCATGTAGAAGTGGCACTGACGTCGGGCGACAGGTTTCATATCAAGAGACTCGAGAGCTGAGGATACTGATTCCTTACGGCCGAAAGAAAGGAGATGTGACGAGTGTCAAAGGATCTTTGGAAATGGTTCACGCTCCTCAACCCAGAATACTATTTCTTGGGTAAGATGTTGGGCGGTGAGGCCGAAGAAGGAGCTGATGAGGCGATGGAAGAGTATTTGATCCCCGGTTGCCTGATCCTCCTTGGTGTCGTGGGTGTAATAGGTGTGCTTGCTGTTTTGTACAGTATTGTTTCGCAAATACTAGCACAACTGTAGCGCATACGATTTTCAATCCGGTTTGGGCAGTGCCGTAAACTGCCCGTCCTCTATGGATGTGTGTCCATACTGATGAGTCCCAAAGGACGAAAGGAGCAGAAATGTTGAACAATAGTAACGAATACGGAAGATATGTAGACTTAGCAAAGGACCACAACGAATTTGAAGTGGTTTTACTGCTGTAAATAATTACAGCGTCGTACTCCCAGGGTACCGAGTTCCTTTTACTGGTCTAAGATTAGAATTCAACCATGTAGGATCTGGGTAAAGTCTGCCCCCAAACAAAAACCCTCCTGTCAAACCCGCCTCCTCCTGGACAGGTGTGTGTTCTGCATCTGTACCTGGAGCGTTTGGACTAACACGTTGTTTACTCTGTTCGAGTGGGGTTGTGGTTGTCATAGAAGATTATTGTACTCCTATCCTTCAGGTTCGCAAGGAGAATAATGTTATGAATATATCGAGCTCATATGTATGTGATCGTTGGAATTACATAAAGAAACCGAACAACGAACCTCACACGTACATAATGATCTTATTGCTACATATTACTGGAAAGTCGGACAGAATATTCTTCACGTCATCACCAACCTCTCTTTGTCGTTCATTCTGATATGGCTAAAATGACTGTCAGTAATATGCCTTGCGAATAGTAGGAATATTGAACGTGCCTTATGATGAGTATGAATGTGATTTTGTCTCATAAGCTTCCAAACTTCATGTGGAGAGAGCACTGTGTCACCGAGATCTGAAAGAAGTTTCTCAATATGTTCAGTAACTTCAATAGAGAATATTTCCATCCACTCTTGAAACGATCTGTAAGGATAATTAACCTCTTGTAGTTCGTGAATGGGATATCTGAACTCTTCGTTGGTTTCATCATCTTTGACAAACACAATCTCAGGGTCAGCTTTTAAACGTATAAACCTTCCCAAACATAGTCCAGACTCTCCTGGTTTGCGGTAAACAACTCTACAACCATGATTCCGCAAAGAAAAATCCTCTTTACTCATGCGGTGAGTAGATACATATCGTATAGAAATCCTTTCCCAATGGTGAATACTATTCCCTGAGAACAAACTGAATATCTCACTGTCGAGCACATACACAGCTCGAAGGCGCAAGATCGCATTCATTGCTCTCATGATAAGTTTTCTATATTCATCGACCCACACCTGGTCCATGAGCTGATAGACATGTTCTTGCGATTTTTGAATCTCCGGTTCGACGGATCTAGGTAATGCATTTGATAATATACTTGCAGTGTCGGAACGGTGTTTGAAGGTGTAGTCGTAGAGACCCTCGTCTTTCTTTTTGGTTGAGAGCCTCATATAGGTAGATCTTGGGGTGGTCTGGTAGTCGATGAGATATGCGAGGAGCTCGTCACCCAATCTCTCATCAGCATAGTGCCGTCGGTAAGACTGCAGGTATCCACGTATGTGTATCTCTGCTTCTTGGAGTGATTTCGCTGATCGAATAGAAGATATGTAGAGTTCCAATAGGTTCTGTATCTCTGGCGGTGAGCCCGATGAGCGCCAGATCATGTCATGCATGGCATGTTTCATTTCGTGAGCATATATATGATCTGCTTCTTGACGGTCATCGGTAGCCCTGACAACCATGATTGGAGGAGAACTTTCTCGTTTGTAGAAACCAGTAGTGCTCGTTAAAGACTGTGCTTGTGCGAGGGTTGCATGTTTATACCCATATGCTCTAGCAAAGTCGAGAGCGTTCGTAACTACAAGGACTATGCAGCAAGGGCTGTTTCGTAAAGTAATTTGACCTTGTGGTAGATATCCATAAAGGCACCTAAATATTTCGTTAGGATTATCGAACCTGCCACGTAGGTCGCGTACCTGTTGCACACACCGAAAATACTCATCGATGATTCTCGGAAACATGGTGTCTTTGAGATATTCCCAATCCGACCCAATGGAAGGCTCATCCGATTCACCACTATGCTGTTGTGGTATTCGTTTTACAATCTCCATTGCTTGTGCACGGGTGCAGTCAGGATTATTTTGCAGTTTGTGAAGGAGATCGAGTCCAGCAGTCATTGCGAATGTGGTTTCTCTATCCAACAGTGCCCGACATCTTTCGATCAATGGAGCTCTAATTCCACGAGGTGCAGAGTAGTAGAGGTTCGTGAAGTTAGCTGGTGAGTGTTTCCCGCTCTCGGCGGGTTGCATCATCCGCTCCAAGACCCACTGAGTATGGTCCTCGTTCCTAGGTGATGCACAAATCATTGGTATTGCAATATCTTGGGACTCTAGCATAGTTAAGCTACTAGTATTGATTGAGCCACCACTCCCACACACCATTGTAAAGTGGCTTGATGTACTTATCAATGCTTTGGGGAAACAGATTAGCTCATTCAGTTCTTCACTCAGGTCAAGGTAGTGTACATATTATCCTGTATTACTTTATTGAAGATCCTTGGCGGAGGTATACCCGCTTGTCTCATGAGGCCAAACAACGCCTCAGAAGTGGTGCGGTATTTATTAGTAAGATCATAATACCATTCCTCTGTTAGCATGCTATATGCATAATGAAAGTCGGTATTGTGCGGTTCTGATGTATACACAACAACGCCGTGTTTATTCACAGGACAAGATGCCCATCGTGGTGCCGAGGCCCATCTATCTTCATTCCAGAAATGGCTTACTTGAGAGTCACCGTTTAAATTAATAAAACATATGAGCCCTGCATATGGCCCACCAACCACCAAGCGTGCGGGTAATCCCGAAGATCTTTTTTCAAGCGACAAACTACCAGGAATACTAATGTACTGATCGCAAAGTATAACCTTTTGAGTTATTAGTCTGTAGGGATTTCTTATCTCAAGGGGCAACCCTACACCATGCTTCTGTGCGAGATCATATATTGTGCCTGAGTTTATCCTAATAGCTAGGGCTTCAATAAAGTTCACCGCTGCTTGTTCACAAAGATCAGTCGAGTGTCCATCAAGGAGACCAGGGAATTGATTTGCGAGTTCTCGTGCCTCGGGTGTTGCCATACTATTGACTTTCAATGTTAGCGATCATGAAACATAGAAGCGCTACATTTTATGAGCAATTCTCTTCTGGGTTGCGAATTTTACTAATAAATCCGCCCATTTACTACTGTATTGAAAGTACTAGCGTTTGCTATTCCTAGTTCACCCAAAAGACCACAAAAAGCCGCTGAAGTAGTACGATACTGTTTTGCAAGTCCGTTATACCAGAATCTGTTGATTTCTTGGCAATACTGGTAGTGGAAGTTGGATGATTGTGGGACTGATGTCGAAATTGGATTATGATTCGGGTTCGCAGGACAATATCTCCATGTTGCATCCCTTAACTGTTGATTGTTCCAGAAGTGACTTGCAGTGGGGGCTATTTGTGGATCTCCTTGTGGATTATGGTGTAAAATCAATCCTGCATATGGACCATAGAGCATAACACTTGCTGGTATGCCCGAGGCAAGTTTGACATACGTAAGTGACCCAGGGATTGTATCGTAGTCAGTGAAATATACGCGATCAGGTGTCACAAGCTCAAATGGGTGCAATATTTGGGGTGGTAAATTAACATTCATATTGCCTGCGAGCTCTATGACTCGATTACGAATACTGGCTATACACAAGGAAGCAAGAAAGTTTGCAGCTGCTTGGTCGCAAAGTACTCCAGAAGACCCATATGTTAATGCAGGTCTTTTATGAGAAAGTCTGTGAGCCTCGGGTGTTGCCATACTATTGACTTTCAATGTTAGTGATCATGAAACACACAGTATTGATATAGCGCTACATTTTATGAGCAATTCTCTTCCCTCTCTCCTCATTTACACAATATGAAAAGATAGGGAAAAGCCCGAGGATCACTTTACATTGTGATCTTCGGGCTTCATCGTCTCGCTACAGTTTCCAGCAAAAAGGTTAAATCAACTTCTCGGCTTCGGCCATAGCCATTAGTGGATCCCTCCAGCCAGGATACGTTTTTGTCGCCACATCAATCAGGGTTTCAACGCGGCCTTGTCGTTCAGCCTCTTTCACGATCGCGCTCCACGAGTTGATGGTTTGGGCGTCGAACGCGATCTGCCAGGGCTTGAGGCCCGCGTCGCTAGCGACTCTCCTTGCAGAGGCATTGTCAGGATACAGTTCTGCCAGTTTATCAGAGAGTTTCTTGTCTCCGGATCGGTGTACACCCCCAGTCCTGGCATGAGCGCCAGGGGATTGAGTCCTGCTCTGCGCGCGGTTGATCACCTGCAGGAGGCTTGGATCCTCCAGGTTGATCGCTGCCCCGCCCATCGATGTGTGTTTGCGGTAGTCGTCCAGGATGGTTTGCCACCGGGAATTAAGTTTCCTCTGGTGAAGTTCCTGGTATGAGGTGTACCGATCGAAGTTGGTGGGCCACAGCGAGTGGCCCGTTGTGTAGGCCCAAACTAGGGCTGCCCACAGTTCGTCGGAGATACTCCATTCTTTCCCAAAGATGGGGTCGATTCTGTTGACGACCGACTGTGTACTGCCGAGAGGGTCGGGACGAGCGAGTGACTTCTTTTCCAGGCCGAGTGCCTGGGCGAGAGTAACCACAAGCTGATCCTTGTACTTGCTCAACTTGGACCCACCTCGATCGAGATGCACCCAGTACTCGATGGTTTTTTCGACGTCGAGGTTCCTCCAGTCGGGAGTGAGCACTCCAATGAGCTCGCCCGCGGCAAATGTAGCTCCGATGTACTCGTCTCGCGTGCCGAGTTCTGCACGAAGACGCTTGTTTCTGGGATCGGCTACGACCTTCTGCAGGAGTACTTCCAACGTGACCTCGCTCAGGTCATTCGGGTCGACGAAGGAGACCTGAAGAGGCGCGGCCGGCTGCTGTTGGGCAGGGCGATACTCGTTGATTGCTTTTGCGGTTCTCAGGAGTCCCGGCCCGGCTTTCATGCCCGCGTTGACGAGCGCTTCCGAGATATCACCCAAATCCTCGGGCCAATTGTCAGTCAACTTGGCCAAGTAGACTTGACCTACGCCGCAGAGTCCTGCAGCTTTCTTGAATGTTGTTGCCATTTCTCATCTCCTTATTATGAATGTTACCGATGTACGTCGGCATTCTGATCCGTCAGTCCACTCTGACTGATGGCATACTAGACATGAGAGATCATGTCCACTACACCATCAGCCAGTACCAATACAAAGGAACTGGTTGTACACACTTAGCATTTCTAATATCTGTAGCTTGTAGGGAGACGAGCTATACACAAAATCATACATGAAGTATGAAAGATCAAAAAAACACCTCAGCATATGAAGTGTCCTATATCACATACTCACGATGATTTGTATACAGCTAACTCCCTACGAGTTAGGCGGTTTGTGAAGGTGCAAGTAGCTATAGTGGTGAATTGTACAAGACACTCGATGCGAAGTCAATACTATAGGACTTTGTGTAGGTAGTGTATTTCCCTAATATAATATCTCCAAATCTGCGAGTTTTTCGAGGGCGATCGTGTTGGTAGCGCTTGTGTAGTAGCCAGTCACCAGTGCCTTATATCCGATATACCGCTGGAGCGAAATATCTGGTGGAGTCTTGAGATAGATGAGCTTATACGTATCTGTCATAAGTACAAATCGTACGACCGATGGTGAGACAGATGGATCTGGAGTCACACTCGTGATCTGTGCCGGAGCTGATGCGTCCAACGGGACGGTTGGAGTGGGAGTCGAGGTCGGGATCAGATTCTGCACTTGATATGTCGCCTTGATGATACCCAGACGCGTAACTAAGACTGGGGCAGGCGTAGGTATTATGACGATGGGGGTAGGTGTAGGCTTACTCACCCAGATATTGCGCTCGGCAAGCTGACCTTTTACAAATTGGGTCGGCGCAAATGCGAAAGCACCGATCACTCCCCCACCTCCAAACACAATGACAAGAAACGTAAGGTACCAGATGAAGGGAATCTTTATCGTGATCTGTCCTGTCTTATCTTTCTCAAGTTTCTCCAAAAAATGCATGAACCAACGCAGAGGGTTGAAAAACTGAAAATGAAATGAGAACAAGTGGTCAACATCATCTTTGGGGGTCGTGGCTTTGACTTTCGGGGACGTCGACTTTTTGGCCATATATCATCAGTATGATATACAACTACAAAAGAGGCAAGAGGAATTGGAGTACCACGGATAACAACATACATTTATCCAATACAATAACTCAAGAATATATAAGATATAATCACCTTATGCCTCTATCAGAGGATCAAACCATCGGTGGATCTCCCCAACTTCCTGTTGAGCGAGAAGCAGAACAGATTCCCGTGATAAATATAGTTCGTATTATCATCGCTTTGGTACTTTTTCTACTCGTTTGTATCGGAGGCATTGTTGTTTATAATCGTCCCAAATCGACCTCCACACAGATTTTTGTACCCCCTCTTGAGCCTACACCGTCCCCCACTGTTGGAGTCACGACCGAGATAACAAACAGCCCTGTATCTCCGACAGTGTCAGATGAGGCTGTTGTAATACCCGTACTGTCGACAGAAGGGTGGAAACAAGTAAGCAATGATGGAGTATCATTTCTCATTCCTC
Organism: uncultured Gammaproteobacteria bacterium; assembly: GCA_964444485.1. GTDB lineage: Bacteria > Patescibacteriota > Microgenomatia > UBA1406 > GWC2-37-13 > JAGOLU01. The sequence continues at coordinate 18,674 of CAYUHI010000014.1, forward strand.
CCGACTCTCTGTGCATGCCAAGTGAAACGGATTGTGATCGAGTCTTGTACACCTGGTATTTAAATGGCAGGCCTATCACAAGTACTGTATATGTAGATATTCAGACATACAAAGGGGGTTCAAGACGAGCACAGTTTCTAGAGACCCATGATGAAATACTCAACTGCAATCCTTTGTACGTAGAGTCCCTTTTTGGAACGGTCAGGGCTCTCCAGATAGGAAGTGACGGTGGGATGTGTCAGGGAGGAGGCGGAGGAATCGTGACAGTGGTTGGAGATAAATTGATAATATTTCGGGATTTATCTTATAACTCTGATACTAAACAGTTTCCACGGTTTGGAGTGCGCGATACGATCATATCTACGCTACGGTAACTGTAATACATGGGTCTTGTTGAGTAAAATTCACTTACCGATGTCTGATTAGTTTTGTTACAATGATTGCTTCATTATTAACTTTTTCATTTTATGGATCAAACGACTCAAGATACGTGTCC
>CAYUHI010000015.1:0-10349 GCA_964444485.1 uncultured Gammaproteobacteria bacterium
ACGTATTGCCTTTTCTATACTCTAGTAGTCCAGCGATAATTTGCGCAGTACCCCCGAGGAAGATAGCCATACCGATGAGCATAGCATTCATGGTGAAGAAACCAGCCCCCACAATACTGAAGAGTATCGTTGTCATTCCGAAGCCCAATGACCCCAACGGAGAAGCATTAGCCACCCTATCTTTCATGAGTGTAATTATACTGGGCATAGGTACAAAGTACAGAGTACAGGGTATCTTAGCAAATTAATCCGAATATTAGGATTCTTTTGAAATTTTTTATATTTGACCTCGAATTCAATTAGACCAGGCTTCAATAGAAAGATTAGATTTTAGGCTAAACCGTATTCACTTACTAGTCCAGTCATTTCACTGACAAATTTACTCCTCGTTAGTTGGGTTTGAGCTTGAACTTTTCCCCATAATATCGGTTCATTTGTAAACTCTACTTGACAAAAACACCGGTGATATTGTATAGTTAGTATATATGTATATTAAACGAATCGCAGAAAATCGGCTTGTAGGTCTACTGAATAAACCAAAAGTAATCATCATGCTTGGAGCTCGGCAGGTGGGAAAAACCACGTTAATTAAGCGGATCTTACAAGAACACCAAGGGCTTATCTTAAATCTCGATATTGAGGTAGATAAAAATCGTCTTCTTTTGATTTCTCATATGGCGCCGATCGACGCTATGAAAAGCTTAGGTAATCCATCCCTTTTGGTGATCGATGAAGCGCAAAGATTGCCAGAAACCGGTAGGATCGTTAAAGGCTGGTTTGATAGTAACGTAAGAACAAAAATAATCCTTTTAGGTTCTTCTAGTTTAAACCTATTGGATCAATCAGCCGAAAGTCTGACAGGAAGAAACAGTAAGTTGTTTTTATCACCTTTACTGTTTTCCGAAGCACTAAACGCGCAATCGTGGTATGTAAAAGAAATGACGCCAGTATTAATAAAAGAAAATATGGGTAATCAATTGAATTCAATGCTCGAAGAACAAATGATTTTCGGAGGCTATCCAGAGACCATAGTGACATCTCAGAAAGAAGAATATCTGTTAAATCTAGTGTCGGATTATTTGCTCAAGGATGTCTTTCAATCGACCTTGATAAAGTCCCCAGACACTATAAAGAAATTACTTATGCTTCTTGCGTATCAAATCGGTTCGGAGGTATCACTATCTGAGTTAGCTAAAACTTTACAACTAAGCAGAGTAACGGTCGAAAAGTATATCGATATATTAGAACGATCTTTTGTGATATTTCGGCTCCCGGCATTCAGCAACAATTTAAGAAAAGAAATAACAAAAAGTACCAAGATTTACTTTTGGGATACTGGAGTAAGAAATGCGCTTCTCAAAGACTTTAGCTTTTCCACCATGAGAAACGATATTGGTTTGCTTTGGGAAAACTGGGTGATCGCCGAGTTTGCAAAAAGGAACTTATTGGAAGGTCAACCAAATAATCTATATTTTTGGCGGACAATGGATGGCTCGGAAGTTGATTTAATCATTAAAGGCAGTAACTCTTTCAAAGCTTACGAGATCAAATGGTCGAAAACAAGAGCGACAAATGCAAGGGCATTCGCAAATCGCTATAACGCTAAAGTCGAAGTGATATCTAAAGAAAATGTCACTGACTATATCCTTTCTGAAACCGAATAAAACGTCAAAGTGTAGCTCGGTTTTGAGCCAGACCATCTTCACTTATGGACTTAACAATGGTGAGATTGCCTTGTCGCTCCTCACAATGACACTACATTGTTTTGCTGATTACTAGTGACTGATCTTTTGATCACCTGAATACCTGATTGCCTGACCTCCTGATTTTCTGACCAATGTCAACTGATGACTATGCCTGCGTTTGCAATATTTGGCTCAGTTATGTATCATGAGGACGTTATAAGTATCTTTAATACTATGGCAGATCAGAATAAATCTAACAACTTTGGACTTGGTGTTGTCTTTGGTGCACTCGTGGGTGCAGTAACTGCATTATTCCTCACTCCGACAACTGGTGAGGAAAACAGGAAAAAAGCCCTCGAGATGTATGAAAAGGTTAAACAAATGGTGCAAGAAGGGGAGATCGAAGAGAAAGCAAAAGAGTTATTTGGTGATGTCACCGAAGAAGGAATGCGCCTTATTGCCGAGGTACGCAGCGAAATACTGACACGACTTGACGAAGTAAAATCTGATATCAATACGTTTGATAAAGCAAAATTTACCAAATATGTCGAAGAGACAGTCGCAACTGTCGGTGACCGAGTGAAAGCAAGTACCCACGAGATGGATAAATTGAAGGAAAATATCGTATCCAAATTCGAAGGTGAGGTGAAAAAAACAGAAAAGGCAAAGAAGGTTTTGAAACCAAAAATTACTGTCTAAGCTATTGTTCGAGCCCCGCGGAGCGGGATAAATTCCGTGAAATGCAAGTGAGAACTTCTCGACTCCGCTCGAAGGATAGCGACATATCGTTCGACAGACTTGCTATGACAGTGCTGGATGACGCGGTTTACAGTTCGAGCAGGGTCGAGAACATTATTTTACTCTATGGTTGATCTTGCAAATGTATTTTATGTCCTGGGGATACTGTTTTTCCTCACGTGCTTTCTTCTATTGGTGATTGTTGTAGCGTTAATAGCGGGCCTTTATCATCGAGTAACGAAAATGCGTTCAGAGATGCCCATGAAAGTGATTTCTTTTTTGCAGAATAATAATACCGCTCAACTTAAGGCTTTTGGGATCGCGATAGTTGGGTATATCCTCGCATTTCTTCGCGGTAAAGTGCAAGAGAAGAAAAAAACGAAAGCGTGACACGTGGTTTCTATCTTCTAGAATTCCGTTTGTGGTCATGAAACCTTGGTGGAGCTTCTGGTTGAACTTCAGTAGGAACAGTCTCAAGATCAGCTTCCACCTTGCGTCCGTACCTCTCTTTGGAAAGACGTATGATCTTCTCTCTATTGTCGTTTCGCAGACTCGGTAAGGCAAGCGTATGAGCTGGAAATGGTGGTGAGGTCATATTGTCGATACAGAGCTTCAATAATATCTCGTGCTTTCCGAGGTTCACGAGATCTGCCGGTGTATAGAGGCTTGCGAATTCTTTCGAAAATATATCAGCATCCCGGCTTCCCATGACAAAACTAATAAGCGTTCCCACATTCCCAAAAACTGCGCGTTGGATATCTTCAGTCAACTGATCGATATATTGGTTGGTGAGCGTGAGTGCCAGACGATACTTACGAGCTTCAGATAGAATCTTGACAAACGATGTGGTCGCGAAATTCTGAAATTCGTCCACATAGAGGAAAAAGTCACGTCTATTTTCTTCACGGGTGAAAGCTCTGTTCATAGCAGCGAGTTGAATCTGAGTGATGATCATAGCTCCGAGGAGTGAGGCATTGTCTTCGCCCAGTTTTCCTTGCGAAAGATTAAGGATGAGAATCTTTCCTTCGTCCATAATATTTTGAAGATCGATGGTGGACTTGGTAGAGCCAATGATATTACGTATCATGCGGGAGGTCACGAATTGACCAATCTTGTTTTGAATAGGGGATATTGCCTCGGCGCGAAGGCGGTCTGTATATGCGTCAAACTCGTATTTCCAGAAATTAAGCATCACAGGATCTTTCACCTGGAGGAGTTTCCTATCTCTCCATTTCTTGTCAGACAAAAGGCGAAGCGCATCGGCAAGAGTAGCCTCTGGGAGCTCAAGAAGAGTCACCACTGTGTTGCGGAGGATGTACTCGAGTCGCGGCCCCCAGCTATCGGCGTAGAGTTTGCCAAATATTGCAACAATACCCGATGAAATAAGATCACGATGTTGTTGATGTTTGACCTCAAGCACGTTAAGCGCAAAGGGCCGCTCGGTATCAAACGGCTCCAGATATACAACGTCATTTATCCTGCGCTTGGGTATGAAGTCAAGTATGGTCTCTGCGAGGTCTCCGTGCGGGTCAATAATGCCGATACCCCGGTCACGACGAATGTCATCTATCGCCATATTGGCTATAAGCGTAGATTTACCTGCACCCGTCTTACCAATGATATACATGTGACGACGACGATCTTCCTCTTTGACACCAAAGATTGTGTCTTCATTTTTAAACTCAGCCCTTGCGAAAAAGTTAGTTTTTTGTTTTTCCTGGTCAGACAACTGGTTTGCTACGGGAAGTGTAATCGGCGGTTCACCAGGGAGTTGCTTTCCCCAACGGATGTTTTTGATACCAGAAACTGCTTTGCCAGTCGGATGCCAGATTGTCGCAAGTTCTGCAGCGTTCAAAATCTGGTTTTTTCGCTCAAAAAACATCGAACGACGTTCTTTGACTCGCTTCATAAATGCTTTTTTTGTCACGAGTATCTTCCGAAGTTTGAACCGATTACCCTCGCCGATCCCAAGGGCTCCATAGGTGCCCGCAATGCCTGAGATTATGGACTCAAGACTCTCGTACCCAAGCGCAGTGTTGTCTGTGCCCGCGATCAGGCGAAATACCGCCTTTCCACCAGGTAATGCGGACTTAGCAGCGATAAGCGACTGGCTCTCGACCTGTTTCTCCACATACACACCTTTTTCTGCATCGTATGTCTTATGTTTTCCCCCTGAGAGACCGGCTCGCTGCCAATTGAAGTGGGTCTGAGCAACAAGTATCTGTATCCCAACTCGCATTTCAGGACCTTGTTTTGAAAGGAATCCGAGAAGACTCGTGAGTGAGTCAATATCGCCAAGCTCTTTAAATGTACGGATGGGAAGATAGTAGGGGCGAGTAAGCTGAATCTCGGCGGGGAGCAGGAGCTTGCTTTTCATCACGATATCCAGTGGGTCTGTGGTTGCAACAAGTGAGGACTTGGGGTATGCCGACTGGATGAGACTTTTCACAAATGTCTCTTTCGTATGGGGACAAATAGTGTAGAAATATACCGTTTGCCCGAGCAGATAGATCTCAAAACTATATGTTTTTGGAGTTCCAAAAATTGCCCGTTTCACCAACCCGACATGAGAAGGTAGCATAGATGAAAAGAGCTGTTGAGCCGCATCGGGCTTTGTCTCATCGTCTTTGGCGGTACGTATCTGAAGGTAACTGAGTTTTTGGGGCATACTACTGACATGATATCACTAATTGACACAGACACACAATAACCAATGTTCAACTATCAAATTCCAATGACAAAACCCAAATGTCGAATAAAGCTCAAAAACCAAATGACAAACATAACAAGTGTGTATTATGCGAGCTTGTCGAGAAGTGATTGCCTAATAAACTAACAACTGTGGACTTATGCGTTGGAGCGCTTTTTCAGGTAGATTCCTACTCCTGCAAGCGCGAGCTGGGCTCCTACAAGCAGCATTCCAAACTCAGGACCCGAGTCTGGGGTCTGTTTCACATCAATAGGCATGCCTCCTTTGGTAGTAAGACCAAGTACTTGTGGCTCGACACAAAGCTGTGCATTGTCTTCGACGGCATTACAAGTATCGCCCTGCATGCGCATCTTGTTGAGAGCACAGAACACTGGCTTGTTGGGGAAACAAGTTGAATCTCCCACCTTGTAGGTGATATATATGACCCGCTCTTCTTGAGAGTTTAAATCACCGACAGGTATAGTAAGCGTGGTTCCTCCTTTGTTGAGTGATCCAGGGCCACCGATGTATGAAAAACATTTGGGGATTTCATTTGTGATTGTGACGTTGGGTACGAGAACAGAACCGACGTTTTTCACTTTAATGCGTGCGTAGAGCGCTTGGTTGGGTTTATATTTGGCGCTCTGAGGTGTGATATTGTCGATATATTCGATAGTTTTTGTAATCTCGGGGTTTGAGACTGTTTGGTCAATAGAAAGACAGTCTGACGGTGGGCCTCCACCGTATCCGCCATATGATCCGTATGAATCTGCACTCACGGGCGTAACACACACAAAAACTGCCAAGGCAAGAATAGAGATAATATTTCGCATTTTTGAAACTGTTTTCATTGAAATATTATACTACAGGTCATACGTATTGTCAATTATAGGATGAAGCAATACTAGGCATTCAGGCAATCAGGACGTGAGGCATTCAGGTAGAGTGACTTTTTAGGGCAGATAGGCACGACATCGAGCAGATGTTATTGCTAAAAACTACGGTATTTCTGATGACTGAAGGCTGACCACTGACCTTGTAACCAGATGGTAGGAGACGATGGCAGCACTCACGATGACATTAAGTGACTTATTGATACCCCACATGGGGATCTCAACTGTCTTGTCGCAGAGAGCCAGGGTCTCGGGCGACACTCCTTTTGTCTCGTTTCCGACGACAAGAGCCAGGGGGAAGGAGGGTTGAAGGGAAGTGTAGGGGATGGAGGTGGGGGATTGCTCGATGGCAACAACAAGTGGTATATCCGGTGATTGTATTTTCTCACTTGGTACCGAACTCGCTTTATCTTGTAACATATTTTGTCCTGTTCTTGCATGAGATTTCTTTCTCTTGTCAAAATTTATCTCACTCAGACAGCCGGTGCCGCGTTCGAGAACACAATCACCTCCTATAAAATCGAGGTTTGTCTTGAATTTTGCGATGGCGACCTGTGCTGATGCACAGTATTCCCACGGCACAACTTTGTAAGTGCCACAGCTTGCCTTGTGGATGCGGTTATTGGGGGGAGTTTCTGTTTCACCGCACAAATATATCTTGGATACTCCGAGCCCATCTGCGAGGCGGAATATACCACCAATGTTATACGTGTCGTAAATATTCTCGAGAATGAATATAAGGGGATTACGTACAACTGATTTTACCTCAGCAGAAACAACATCTGCATTGATCGCACGGAGCTGTTTAGAATTAAGTTTAAGCATAAGCACGAGTCACGAGACTCTCCAGAGGCGGATCAGTCTTTGGCTGAGAATTTTATTTGACATTTGTCATTTGGATTTTGACATTTTATTTGTACTTTTCTTGTCTCTCTTGCGGTAGGGAATAAATGAGGGTGTCTATGATACGTTCGATGGTGTTTTTATAGATGAAATCAGTTACATTTTTTGCCGCACCCGACGCCACCTTCTCTACTTGAGAACCAGCCTGACTTGCAAGCTTCTCCGCTTCAGATGCGAAGAGATCCCTGCCAGTCCGCAGAAGTTCCTGAGGTTGAACCAGATTTCTTTGTGCCGAGGCGCTTGCAAGTGTGGACTTGACGCCATCTGGTAGATATGTCTCAACTGTGCGCGTGCCCTCACCGAGCACATACTCACCATTAATGTTTGACTTAGTCTTAATTCCGGATCTTGTAAGATACCCAAATAGTAGAATCCCCGCGATAATAATCACAAATACTACGACTTTGACGCGGGAAAGATGAATCTGGGGTGGGTCGGGCACTATGGGGTGGATATCGGTCATGAATCTATTATAGCGGAGATCAACCAGCTTCAGTCGTCAGAAAACTAGTATGTCATTCCGAGGGAGCTCGGCGACGAGGAATCCCTTTTCCGTATATGGTTTATAAAGTTTATAGGGAGTTATTCCGAGAGGGATCCCTCCACTTCGGTCGGGATGACGGACATACCGCTATTCGCCTACACACCTAAATCCCTGATTTCCTGACTACCTGATGACTGTCGTCTATGTTATACATTTCTTTCGAGGAGGACGACTTTGGTATTTGTTTCTTGCGCAATCTCTTCACGCTTCACCACAAGTTTAGGTAGCGATGTTGCACCGGTTTGACCCATTGCACTCAAGAAATCACCTACCGGCTTCAGATTAGCTGCTATCTTGGGGTTGAGGTCTGGCTGTTTATAGTGCATGGGGATGACGAGCGCAGGCTCAATTTGTTTTGTGATCTGCATCGCAACATGGGGATCAATGGTGTAGTATCCGCCAACTGGGATAAGGAGAATGTCGACATTACCAATCTCCTCAACTGACTTATCTTCAAGCGAATGTCCAAGGTCGCCACAATGAAGGATGCTTATATTTTCAGCTGATATCTTGAAAAGTACATTCTTGCCACGCTTTGCTCCTTTCTCATTGTCATGGTAAGTTGCAATGCCCTTTATCGCAACACCTTTGCAGTCATACTCTCCTGGCCAATCGAAGACTACTGGATCACCCTCAATTGCTTTACTATTGTCATGGTCACCATGATGATGGGAAATAAGTACGATATCGGCTGAAATCTTGGGATATTTTATCCCAATTTCTGGGCCGTAGGGGTCAAGAACAACCGTTGCTGTCTTAGTTTTTATGACAAAACTTGAATGTGCGATATATTTGAGTTCCATAATAAATATATGTAACGGTAAACAGTAACAGTAAACAGTAATTATAACAACTGGAAATCTAGATCTATAACGAACGGCCCTCCACATCTTCCCGTTCGCCTTTGGTGGGTCATCTCTAAGCTCATCGCTTACAGCTCTTCGCTAAGAGCTGACAATGAGCCTGAAGTGGGAATCGAACCCACAGTCTACCCCTCTCATTATACTTAACCTGAGCCCAAAGGGGGAATCGAACCCCCAGTCTAACCCTTACCATGGGTTTGTTTTACCACTAAACTATTTGGGCGAACACCCTACGACATGAGAGGGGTTGTTTTACCACTAAACTATTCAGGCGAGAAATTGACTGCAACAACCAATTATACAAATTCTTTTATTTTTTGCTTTATAATGTGCACCATGGCAGATCTCGCAAGTCAGGCACTCAAAACTCCCCCCCATGATAGTGACGCTGAGCAGTCCGTGCTTGGAGCCATACTACTTGACACTTCTTCAGTCGGACTTATCGCGCATTATCTGAAGAGCGAACATTTTTATTCCCGACAAAATCAGGTGATTTATGAAGCAATTTTATTGCTCTACGATAAACAGAAACCGATAGATGCGGTGACCCTGAAAAATGAACTCAAGTCAGAAGGTACACTCACAGTCGCGGGTGGACAATCTTACATCACCGACCTTCTTGCAGCGGTTCCTACAGCTGCAAATGTCGAGCACTACGCGAATATTGTCAAAAATCACTTTGTAAAACGCAAACTCATAGAGATTTCATCTCGTGCGGTCGAAAAGGCCTTCGATCAGACGTCTGATACGCGCACGATGCTTGATTCTATAGAGAGTGAAATATTCACTATTGCCGAAGAGTCAAGTGGACGCGATTTTATTTCACTAAAAACCCTTCTTGCAGATAGTTACAACAGACTCGAAGAACTATCCAAATCAGATAGCCATCTGCGTGGTGTTCCTACCGGCATTCCTGAACTTGACATGAAACTCGCGGGCATGCAAGATTCAAATCTACTTATCCTGGCAGCGCGGCCAGGTGTGGGGAAGACCTCACTTGCGCTAAATGTTGGTCTTCACGTCGCTCTTCGTCACAAAATGCCTGTCGCAATGTTCAGCCTTGAGATGAGTAAAGAAGAGTTGGTTGACAGACTCCTTGTGTCTCAGGCTGATATCGATGCTTGGCGTCTTAAGACAGGCAGACTCTCGCCGGAGGATTCGAAGGCTGTGATCGAGGCAATGGGGGAACTTGCCGAAGCTCCCATATTTATTGATGATACTGCTGGTCAGTCGATACTTGAGATGCGTTCTAAGGCAAGAAAACTTAAGTCTGCGAATGACATAAAGCTCATTATCGTCGATTACCTCCAGCTTGTTGATCCGGGTCGCAGGATTGAGTCTCGCGAACAACAGGTGTCGTACGTGTCGCAGAATTTGAAAAATCTCGCACGTGAGCTAAAAGTGCCAGTACTCGTACTATCACAACTCAATCGGATGGTCGAACAAAGAGGGAGCAAGAAACCACAATTAGCTGATCTTCGTGAGTCTGGGGCGATAGAGCAAGATGCGGACGTTGTTATGTTCATTTACCAGGAGAATGAAAGTGACGAAGTATTGGATATGGGAAAGAAGATGATGAAACTGTCAATCGCCAAACATCGCAATGGTGCCATAGGGGAGCTCGACCTTATTTTCCGCGGTGATCGCGTCAAATTCTACGGTGTGGAGAAGAACCTAGACCTCTAGAAAAATTCGAAATTCGAAATTCTAAATCCTAACTCTGGAAAGTAATAAAATCTCCTAGTATTTACGCTTCGAGTAAGCGTAAGCGCATCGAGAAGATCTCGATTCTGCGCTTTACAGCAATTCACTCGAAAGATAATTACGTAACTTCTAACAATAAAATATTTTGGATTATAGACTTTATTTGACATTTCTCATTGAGGTTTTATTATTCTTACGGTACATCCGATGAATTGTCTCATACATAATAGCTGCGACTGCAAGACCATACAATGCTCCCGCGAGCACATCTCCTCCATAATGACAGAGAAGATAGATGCGTGAATAGCTCACGCCAAGTGCTAACAGTGC
>CAYUHI010000015.1:10449-19166 GCA_964444485.1 uncultured Gammaproteobacteria bacterium
CATAATGACAGAGAAGATAGATGCGTGAATAGCTCACGCCAAGTGCTAACAGTGCATAGACAACTCTCCTTCGACGGTTGTGGTCAAACTTGGATAGGATATATGCCCCGGCGAATGCTGCCGTAGCATGTCCGGAGGGAAAACTGAAATCGTTCGGGCAGTAGGGTGCGGACATGCCGTACTCAACATATGGTCTGTCCCGGTGTATGAGCGGTTTGATAATAAAATGTACTGAAGCACTCGCAATGACCAGTGTGACTGTCAGCGTGATAATGAGTTTAGTAAACTGGGCGAGAAATACCTCTTTGTTATTGCGAATATAAAACTCCCAGGTGAACACAATGATGATAAGCGCTACCCACATTATCGTTGTTGCTCCTTCAAATGAAAGTAAACGGAAAATGAAATCAAGAAAAAAATAGTGAGGGAGAATGAAAGCGAGTGTCAGACTCATGGACTGGTCGAAAGCTCCGATGAGATCCATATCACATTGTATCAGAAGTTGCTCCTCTCAGATTGGAATAGAGAACAAAACGCATCGACATCAATTTGCAGAGTTACTCCCCCCTATCTTTGCTCTGCTTCGATTATTGCTTTTTCCACTTGCTCTGGGTCAAATCCGGTGTATCCCTTGAAAATATTAGCCGCATTTCTGAGACGATCTTCTCTACCTATAGGATCACCTGTTACAGGATTTCCATTCAGATGTCTCCACTCTTGAAGCGCTTGTCTGGCTTCTGGTGGCAACGGACTTGTACTAGGCAAAGCGAGCACTCTGCCATCCGGCTGACGTATTATTCGCACTAGATCTTGTGGTTCTATCTTTTCTTGCATATTTTCCATATAATTTTACGAAAAAAAGTCTTACTTAGTAATTCACATAGTACGTCTCTCGGTCGTCTTTCTGTCTCTCCTCACTACGACCTGTGCACACACGCGACTTCCATACATACCTCTAATCGTTATCTCTTTCTGTGCCGTGGGAGGGGGTCGAACCCTCATGACTTTGAGGTCATTAGTTTTTGAGACTAACGCGTATGCCATTCCGCCACCACGGCTAAATCACTCTGTTCTTCCGTTTGAATTCCTGATGACTATCAGGATCCATAGTATCTTTTCGATGCTTCGCATCGTGCATTCCCCTTCCGTAGCTTTACGCGTAGGAGGGTATGCTCCCGCTTTTAGCGGGATTAAGCAGCAGTAAGACTCACTTCGTATCGTCAACTGCTGACTTTAACATTCACGCCACCACGGCTCTAGAATAACCCCAATTTTATCACAGAACGATGTTTATACACATGACTATGAGTTCCATTGAGAATTCGGACGATCACCACTCAATCGGAGATATGCCGTGCTGGACAAGATATTCGTTGCACTGCGTGAAGTGATTGTTACCAAAGAATCCATTGTTAGCCGAAAAAGGAGATGGGTGTGCTGATTTGAGTACAAGGTGTTTGGTCCAATCTATAAGATCTTCCTTTTTCTTTGCAAAATTTCCCCACAAAATAAACACAATATTTGCCTTGCTTCTACTGATATGTCGGATAACCTCGTCAGTAAATTGTTCCCATCCTTTACCCTGATGAGAACCGGGATGTGCCTGTTGTACCGTCAGCGTTGCGTTGAGCAGAAGGACTCCTTGCTTTGCCCAGCGGGTAAGATCGGGGGAGAGGGGGATAGGTGATCCAAACTCAGCGTGGATTTCTTTATATATATTTAAGAGAGATGGTGGTATAGGATTGCCCTCGTTGGCAGAAAAGGAAAGTCCATTTGCAACTCCAGGCGTGTGATAAGGGTCTTGACCCAAAATCACCACCTTTAGGTTGTCAAATGAACACTCATCAAATGCACGAAAAATCCATTTCGGAGGAGGATAGACGACCTTGGAAAGGTATTCCCCCTTCACAAATTCAGCGAGTTTGATGAAATATTCTTGTGCAAACTCGTTTTTCAGCAGAGCTTTCCACGATGGATGAATACGTACGTCCATGAGCGTACAGTGTACAGCAATGTTGCATTATTTGACCATAGTTTCTTGAGGGTAGGGAAGAGAGTGGAAGTCAAAAAATTCTATGGTAGTATGGAAGGATATGAAAAAGGCAGCAGAGTCCGTTGAGGACAAAGTATCTAGTTTTGTTATTGTTATGGTATGCATGAGCTTCCTTCTCTACGTGGGCTATCAGACGGTATCTATGAACAAGATGATCACAAAGACTCCTACACCTGCACAGTCAGCCCCTCAGGTTGTAAATCCCAAGACGGGGTATGACTGCTCAAAACACTCTGGCGACTATACGGCATGTGTAAATGCGCAGGTATCAGGAATGGGTTGTTCGTGGTATTCGGATTGCAAGGCTTGCATAACGGGTAGTCACGATGGCAGAACATTTGAGGAGATATGTGGGAAGAAGAAAGGGAAATAGCAAGTAAATTCAAATGACAAAACTCAAATGTTAAATGAAATACCAAATTCAAAAAAGATGAATAAAATATGCTTTTGAATTTCAACGTCTGAAATTGATTTGATATTTGTAATTTGATATTTGAATTTCGACCAATGAAGGTATTTATCACGGGTGGTTCGGGATTTCTCGGTATAAACCTGATTCGTCACCTTCTTTCTCAAAACCACAGCGTCGTTTCGTATGACGTCGCCCAATTTGAGTATAAGGACTGTAAAGATAACGTAACCTCAGTAGTTGGAGATATCAGGCATAAAGACAATCTAATTCAAGCGATGCGGGGGTGTGAGATGGTAGTGCACACTGCTGCAGCGCTGCCACTGTACACTGAGGCGGATATTCTTTCGACTGACATTGACGGCACGAGAAATGTATTGGACGCAGCTCTTGAGCTCGGTCTAAATAGGGTAGTTTTCATATCTTCAACTGCCGTCTACGGCATACCGGACCATCATCCGCTGTATGAGCAGGACAAACTCATCGGAGTTGGACCCTATGGAAAGGCAAAAGTAGAAGCGGAGACAGTGTGCAGAGAGTATCGAGAAAAAGGACTTTGTGTTCCCATTATTCGTCCAAAATCTTTCGTTGGTCCTGAACGACTCGGAGTATTTGCACTTCTGTATGACTGGGCAAAAGATGGCTGCAGTTTTCCCATGATTGGGAATGGGAAAAATAGATACCAACTACTCCATGTTGAAGATCTCTGTGATGCGATAAGTACATGTCTGGCTTTGCCGCAAGATGTGGTAAACGACACATTTAATATCGGTGCCAAAGATTTCACGACCATGGGGGAGGATTATCAGGCAGTACTGACAGAGGCAGGATTCGGCAAACGAATCATCGGCACACCTGCAAAAGCTGTAATTGCCGTTTTAAGGCTCATGGAGGCTCTCAAAATATCACCTCTCTATCGGTGGGTGTATGAGACAGCGGCAGAGGACTCGTTCGTATCTATCGAGAAAGCAGAGAAAATATTAGGGTATCATCCAAAATACTCCAACAAACAGGCGCTCGTTGACAACTATCATTGGTATCTCAAACACCTGAAGGATTTTGAGGGCAAAAGTGGACTCTCCCATAGAGTACCCTGGAAGCAGGGGATATTGTCTTTGGCGAAAATACCTTTCCGTTTATTGTGATAAGAACATGACCCAACGTACTCGGATATTATATATCTTGTTAGTTGCCTCCATACTACTGACGGCAGTGTATTTGCGGTTTCACAATCTGACCACTAATCCACCTGGTTTTTTCACTGATGAGGCGGCGATAGGGTACAACAGCTACAAGATCTTGACTACGGGAAAAGATGAATACGGCGTACGTTTGCCAATGTTTTTCAAGTCATATGGTGATTATCGATTGCCCATACCCATATACCTGAATATTCCATCAATCATGTTGTTTGGTCCAACAGAGGTTTCAGTACGAGTAACATCGGCACTGGTAGGTCTGCTAACCGTCATCATAACCATGATTAGTGTATGGATTTGGCTTGGGAAATGGGCAGGAATAGGGACTGGTCTCAGTATGGCAATACTACCCTGGCACATTCAGATGAGTCGCTGGGGATCGGAATATGTATATTTTCCCTTTGTCTTTGTCCTCGGTTTTCTATTTCTTGTGTTATTTCATAAAACACAGAAAAAGGCATATTTGGTGATAGGGGTAGTGTTGTTCTCTCTGTCAATGTATACCTATTATCCGGCAATCATCGTGGTGCCGATTTTTCTTCTGCTTACTTTTGCCATATTGTTGTTTCAGTCCCGTAAGATACCGGGGTCACTTCTGTTTTTGACTTTGTGTGCAGTCATGTTTTTTTTACTGGTAGTACCAATAGTAAGCTCGCTTCATTCGGGAGAACTCATGAGTCGGTGGAATAGTGTAGGGGGTTCTGAATTCAAGTTAAGCTCACAGACTGTAGAGCGATTTATCCAGTACTACGTCCGTCATTTTGAGCCACGATTTCTATTTGTGTGGGGGGACAAGGAGTTGAGACATGCGGTGCAAAGATACGGTGAACTGCATCTATTCCAAGCTATTTTCGTGATACTTGGCTTTCTATACATCCTTTGGCGACGCCGATCAGTACTCAGTTTAGTCGTGATTATACTCCTGCTATTGTATCCACTCGGAAGTGCTGTCACGTTCAGTCGACTCGCCACTCGCTCTGTGATTGGTGTTATTCCGCTGAGTGTGGCATCGGGAACAGGTATTGGGTGGTTTGTACGTAGCCTGGCAACTATTCCATACACTTGGATGCGTATCGCGGGTGTTTCATTATTTTGTATCATATTGGCAGTGACTTTGAGTGTATTTACGAAGGCATTATTCGTCGAGTACCCCTTATATGCGAGCACGTGGGATGGCTATCAATATGGTTTTAAGCAGGCGATGCAGTATTGTGTCAAATTTGGGGAAAAATATGACGATTGTCTCATCACCCACCGATTCAACCAAGGAAGAGGACTCTTGAACTATTATCAGTTGACCATTCATTGTCAAAAATGTGCTCAACACCCAAATCCGATTACCATTAACCCAAACAGGAAACAACTATTTTTCGTTCGCGATGAAGATATAGAGGAAGCTGCCAGAATCTACCCGAAGCTTACTTTCACTGTCGTGGGAAATATTGTGAGTCAGGGAGGAAGCGCGGAGCTCAAGATAGGGTATTTTAGATGATTTCTCCCCGCATTGATGACACAAGCATTTGCTACGACAATTGACGATTTGGTCATATCGTGGGGAGTACGGTCTAGTTTGCATTTGACTTGTAGACTAGAGTAACAATACCGTTAGGGGTAGGCGTCATTTCGAATCTCGTAAACCCACTTTTAAACATTTCTGCTGGGACATCACTAGCCACTTTCTCGGCATCACTTACGATATAGCAACCGTATCCTTTGGGAAGAAAGGGTGTATGCGCAGCAATTCGATAGAGATGAATATTTGGTAAATGGTATGCGTCAATTACATGAAGCAGTACTGGACCAGGGTCTCGGTCTATAATGAGCGTTTTCTTATCGGAGCACGTGTGTTGATAAGCGAGAATGGCTGCAGATTCTCTTGAAACCAAGTTTCTACTAGGAGTAGTGATGTAGAATCGATAAAGGTTCAATGCAAGTATAGCTAGCATCAAAAAAGTGATACCCAGGTATCGATAAGGGCCTCGCAATCTGGAAGAAACTGTCGAAATCGTGATCCCCCCAAGCAAGGCAATCACAGGGATGAGATAGTTGAGACGTGATATAGCGGGATAGGAAAATTTAGAGAAGATACCAGTGGTGAGAAAGCCCAACATAAGCCACAATATTACGAAGTAATTGCGATATTGAGTTATCCCAAAAACAACTATGAGAAGACCCACAATAGCGAGAACTCCCGTCAGGGGGTCAACGAGCGATCCGGAGACGTAGGGACCCTCATGGGTGTTGTATATAAATGCTCTCGCATTCATGTAAGCATTTTGGGGAATCATCTCAATTCTTGAGATACTCCTGTGTTCGTTTGACGATATAAAGGACTCATCAAACATAGCTTTATACACTCGATCACCATTAAAGAGTATAAATGGTATATATATGAGTGAAAATCCTATGAGGATCCATGCAATTAGGAAGAAGCTTCTTTGTCTTATCGTGGCAATAAGACCAGCGCAAAAAACGATACCTATCGTTATCCTGGACGAATAAAAAGTCATAAAACCCAAACCCGCCATTAGGCCAGTGAGAATGGCGTACATTCTACTTTTTAGATACAAAGCCCTATCAAAGAAATATAGCGACCAAACTGTGGGAAATATCGCCTCTAAATTACAATATCCTGTTTTTATATACGCCCAAATGTAATGTGACAGCAGAAACAAAAAAACAGTTGTATAAGCGGTTAGTTTGTTCCACAGTCTTCTCACTAGATAATACAGGGGGAATATCGAAGCGATGATTACCAATATTTGGGCACTTTTCCACCCAAGCACGTTTATACCTATTATTTTCATCACGAGCCCCTGATATATACCTGAGGCAACAGGAATAATACCGTACACTCCATCTTGTGAAAATAATTGAGAGAATACGTTCGCATATTGTCCAGTAGCGACATTTTTTCCGTACAGGTAAAAGGCGTATTCATCCCCTATGGCACTATAGTAAGCCGAATATATGTCCCATATTTGAAAAATGTAGAATGCAGCACCAAGTGCAAGTAGAGATATAAAGTCTTTATAATGCTCTTTAATCCTATTTCCCATAGATCAATACTTTTGGATGTTCGTATACAGTAAAAGACTCGTCCGCATTGTCATCGACAATTTCCCAGGGGCCAAGACGAGGGTAGGCGGTAAACTCTTTTATCTTTTTGAACCCAAGAGAACCATCGAAGAGCTTCTGATAATATTTTGCAGCGAGGGGGTAGCATATCCTATACTTTTTGCAATCCGCGAGCTTGGGCAGGGGAGTGTACAATCTATTTGAGGCGAGAATGATGTAATCGGACTGCGCGAGTTTATCTGACAACATTTTCCATTTCGACTCGTCATCTGGAAGCTCATAAATAGTCATCTCTTGGTACGTATACTGCTCACCGTTTCGAATAGGTACTCGGTCGTCCCAATGTTCAACAGCAAGTGTTTTTCCTATCGGAACATGACTCAGGATCCATTCTGTTGCCCTGATACGGGTATTGCGTTGACTATATATATTCATAAAAGCCACTGTCCACAGCAAAGTCCCAACCACAAGAAGTGCTATGAGTGTTTTATACATTGTCAGTATGTACATGGGTCGCGATCTACTGGAGATGGTATGAAAAAGTCCCGCGAGTCCTGTACCTGCGAGCAGAGCAAAAGCAGGGTAAAGGGGGAGCATATACCTCATAAACTTCACTGCTGATCGACCAATGACGAGAAAATACAGCCCATATATCACAAAGATACAAAAGATCAAGATCCAAGAACCTTTCATTATGTGAATTGATATGTCACCCTGAGTACCGACGTCGTCGAGCATTCTCGATACAATCGGAACCTGTCGAATGGGTGACTTGTCATGGTTCGACGAACTCACCATGACAGTGTTGTTCCTACTCTCTCTCTTTTTTATCATTAGTCGAAATAGTTGTTGAATCAAGAACAGTGTCCCAATGACGGTGAGTATGCCAATGAAAGGACCAAGCCCCCACCTAAGTATTTGTTCGATGTGATACACATATGGTGCTGTTGTAACATATTGAAGAGTGTAGGGGAAAACATATGCATCTGAATTCATGCGTGTTTGTTCGCGAATATCCCTCAGGAACCGAGTCTGGGGGATGGAAGTGGGATCAAGGGAATGCACGACATCACTTAAACCAGGATATTGTTCCAAAACATCAGAAAGTTTGGGTTTTGCCGACGTGTCAGTAAGGAGTGTCTTGGGAGTAAGTATCCCCGAGGGGGGGAGAAATGCAAAAGGCATACAGACAGCAAATATCACCAAGCTTGTTCCACAAAACACGAGAATATTTCTAGAAAGAGAAAATAACACAAGTATTCTTCGAGTGACCCCGCGTTGGCGGGGGAATCGAGAAGTTCTCGACTCCGTTACACTCCTCTCGAACCATACATGGATGATTCCAAGTGAAATAATGATTCCCGGTAAAAATATTAGTGCGCTGAACTTGGTGGCAATAGCTGCACCCATACAAATTCCCATGAGCACTAGCACACGTGATCGTCTAGTTTGTGCATACCAGATAAATGAGGTTATAAGAGCGGTGATGAAAAATGTCAGAAACACATCAACCACAAAGAAATGACTATTTTGGATGGGAAAGAATGAGATGCTGTAGAGTAGGGCAGCGAGCAATGCAACGGTATTTTTGCGGGTGAGACGATAGGTTATGATAAAAACGAGAAATACCGTTCCGACGTCCACGATACTTGAAAGAATTCGACCGAGTATAAGCATCCCACTGTACCCGGCAAAAGGTATCGGAGGTCGCACAAGGATGTCAAATATCTGGGCGCCTCCCCTGAGGAAGTAAATAGGGAGGGTGCCATAATTAAAGAAGTCAGGATTGAGCTCGTTCGGGAATGAAATGCGATCGGCGACCATAATAAGCATCCGTTCATCTGGATGCATATGGCCACCCTCATCCCAATTTCTCCCATAACTTCGAAGAGTGAATGCAGTGAGAAGAATAAGAGAAAGGAGGACGACAGTTTTGTATTTGTTCAAAATTGTAGGTATTTTCATAGGGAGGCACCAC
>CAYUHI010000016.1:0-9571 GCA_964444485.1 uncultured Gammaproteobacteria bacterium
ATTGGTTGAGAGTTCGAGTCTCTCCGGACTCACATTTTCAAGGGGAGGGGTTTCCGCCACCCGCCAAAGGCGGGTAAAGAAGGCGGACAGGGGTTGAGAGTTTGCGGAAAACATATTATGATAAATTTTGATAAAGTAATTATTCTTCATGGGTGTCCTCCAAATGAACAATCAGTAACCCCTACACAAAATAGGTGGATGAATTGGTTGGCGGATAGTCTGAATGAGAAGGGTTATAGCGCCATTTCTCCTGATTTACCTAAATCATGGGAGCCTAAATACGAACATTGGAAAGAAGAGTTTGAGAAGTATCCTGTGACATATAACACGCTGCTCATAGGACACAGTTGTGGAGCTGCGTTCTTGGTTCGATGGTTACTGGATACGAATAAAAAAGTAAAAAAGCTAATACTTGTTGCACCAGCTAAAATACCAGAAACGACGACAGACACAAGAAAAGACTTGTACAATTTTAAACTTCCAGTTGATGCGTCACACATTGCAGATGAGATAATAATTTTTACTTCAAATGATTTTCCTCATCATCTTAAGTCGCTTGAACTTTATAAAAAAGCACTAAAACCACGCGTCATTCGGCTTCAGAAAAAATTCCATTTCCTCTACTTTCAGATGAAGACACGTGAGTTTCCTGAGTTACTGAGTGAAGTGATGAAATAGCTCTCCTTATGAATTTCTATTATATTCATGTGTGCGCCACAGCTACAATCAGTGCGCCGGGTCCGATATGGATTCCGGCAATGGGTGAAAGTGTGAGTGAGTCTACGATATTGAATTGGCTGTTTTGCAGCAATGCTTTTAGCTTAGCGACCTCATCAGGGACGTCGGAATTGTGAAGCACAATGTCATAGTTAACGTTACCTACCCCATAACTATTCTTCAGATAGTGATAGGCCATATCTGCAAGTGACTTTTTTCGACGAGCAATACCGATTGCCGAGAGTTTGCCGTTTCTTAGTCCGATAACCGGTTGAATACTAAGATGCAGCAAAATATTAGTAATTATCGAAATTGCAGTACTCATTCTTCCTCCTTTCACAAGCCAAAATGTATCTGTGCCGAACCCGAATACGTGTATATTGGCTGCTTGTTGCATAAGATATTCAATAACGTGTTCAATATTGTTTTCATGTTTAATAAATTCAATTGCTGCCCGGATGAGAAGTGTTTGTCCTGCAAGTGCCTGGCGGAAATCAGGAATAAATACCCGTTCCCTTTCGGTTTTCGAAAGCAGATTTCGCGCATGTTGCGCACTGTTACGTGTACCTGATACAAGAGAAGACGTGAGTATGCATATGACGAATTTATGTTTGAGTAGCTCGTGTCTGAATGCCTGCAGGAATGAGTGCGGGGATGGTTGAGATGTCCTGGGTAAAATGACACTGGGGTCTTTTCTATCCACGGAACGCATGGTTTTATATAGGTTTTCAATACTCAGATTGGGTTGTGAATCCCACTGAAACTGAAAAGGGACAACACAAATACCGTGTCGGGTAATGTAGTCCTGTGAGAGCGATGCACCCTCATCTACCACAATCCCAATCGTAGTATCGGAATATGCAAAAGAGGCTTTTTCTCCTTCATTCATGTCGACGGTTGCAGTTTCCAGGAGAGTTCCAAAACCGCCTAGAAGCTGTCGAACTTTCGCAGGATTGTCTGTGTGGATGTGAATTTTCATTTTTCCATAAAGTTCTACAATGTCTATTGAATCTCCATGTTTGGCAAGCGTATCCAAAATTACTTTGCGACTTGCTCGCACATCACCAAGAAGTGCGACCACTTCGTGTTGTTTCTCCTGTAGTGTAATAGTAGATTTTTCAGAAACTTCATTGGTAGCTACAACAAATGTTGAACTATCATCTCGCGTGATTCCTTGTATAAAACCTTGTAACATGAGCACAAACCCCAAACCACCTGCATCTACGACATTGCCGCGAAGCGACACTGGCGTGGATGTTTTGGTTTTCGAAAGCGACGATTCTGCCAGTGTATGTGCGGATAATAATACTGACGATGGGTTATGAGAGATTACACTATTTCGCAATCCCCAAGCAGTCTCTCGCATAACATCGAGTATTGTTCCTGATTTAGGCTGCTGAACCGATGCGAACGCATGATCTGACCCAACAGCAAACGCTGAAACAAGTGAATGAGGAAACACGACGTCCTCCAATGAGGTAAGAAATCCCTCAAGAAAACTTGTCACAATAATCCCTGCATTCCCTGCAGACGTGACAAGCGCACCTTCTAACGCCTCATGGCGCAGATGTTCCATGTCACGAAAATTATTTGGGGTAATTACTTCATATACACCTCTCAGAGTTCTTACCAGATTACTGCCAGTGTCTTTGTCGGGAACAGGAAAAAGATTTACGCGATTAATCTCATCTTTTTGATTGAGGATATTGAGGTATGCTCCAATGAGCATCTTTCGAACGTGGACGTGTGTAAATGATTGCATAAGAGATGAAGAGTCTTCCGGGATCATTTCATATTTTGAGTTTATTTTCATTTCCTGCACGAAGACGTTGAATGTTCTCACGGTGAGCCCACCAAATGAGGGCAGTTATGCAGCAAGATGCGAATGTCTGTTCGATCGATTGAGTTGTAAAGAATACGAAAAAGGGAACAATAGCAAATAATATGAGGTTGATAAGACTCATTAATTTAACAACTTTTATAGCAAGGATCCACAACAAACCCACAGCTATTGCAAATGGCACGCCAACAAAGTAAGTCAAAGTCCCAAACGCAACGCTCACCCCCTTCCCCCCCTTGAACCGAAGCCACACTGGATAAATATGTCCAAGCATCGCAAATAGTGAAAGAAACCAAAGTTGTGTTCGTGACACATTCGTGAGAAAGTCAACTGCTGCAAGGAATACAAGCCCCTTTGAGAAATCCAGCATTCCAGATGTTAACGCCCACTTGAGGCCAAGTGCACGAAAGACATTTGTGCCTCCAGTGCTCCCACTACCAACCCTTCGCAAATCGATATTATGTAGCTTCCCCGCAAGATACCCGAAAGGAATGCTGCCGATAAGATAGCCAATAAGGGCGAGTAGGAGTAAGTTCATTGAAAATAAATTGCTGAATGACGAGTTGGTATTTTGTTGTCCTTCGAGTGAACAGCTCAGATACTTGAGCGGTGAATCGAGAAGAATTATATGTAAGTTCTCGACTTCGCTCGAACAATAATGCTAATGTATTTCACTTTGGTTGTTATGTCTATACTTCTTCCAAAAACCGGGTGAACTTTGCTTTGGTCTTTTTGGGATCGTCGTCGACAATAATATCATATACGAGTTGTGCGAGTGGAAGTTGAATATGGTGTTTGTTGGCAAGATGATTTACTGAAAATGCTGTGCTATAGCCTTCTACAGTTGATGAGACCAGAGCGAGTGCATTGGTAGATGATGAGTTTATAAGTGCCTTTCCAAAGCGAAAATTTCGACTTTCTTCACTATACGTGGTTAGTACAAGGTCACCGACTGTTCCAGCGAGAGATCGACTGCTTATGGTTAAATTAAGTTTCCGCATCATACGATATAGCTCTTCAAGTGCAAGAACGGTAAGTTTAGCTTGAGTATTTGCCATAAGTCCAAGTCCATGAGCCATCCCAGAGGCTATTGCATACACATTCTTTAATGCGGCAAATAATTCGAGTACCTCAACATCCTTAGTAAGGTGTACATGAAAAGCTTTGCTGTGGAAAAGATGTTTCACATACTGTCCATGTTTCGGGAAGCGATACCCAATATTCACTACTGTTGGCGTGTGATTTACCACCTCCTTTGCGAAACTTGGTCCAATAAGGGTGAAATATTGAGGATTTTTCATGACTGATCTTACAATCTGGTAAGGAAGTAGATGAGTATCCTTTTCCACACCTTTTGAAGTATTGATAATAATGCAGGAAGGAGATAATGGGAATTGGGTCAAAATTTGCCGGATAGCAATAGTAGGCACTGCAAGAACGACCGCGTGGGCAGTATTGAGAGGGGATGTACGATCCCACATCTTGACACGTACCTGCAGACTTTGCATGACTGAAAGAAGTGCATTTCCCCATGCGCCGTTGCCGACCACAATCACGTCTTTTACGCTGGGCGTTGTCATATGCGTGAAAAATGAAATTGAAATGCCCTATCCAACTTCTGAATGTAGAGGGCATTCATGGAAGTGCAGTTAACTTGAAGCGAACGACCATTCACCCTTATGAGACTATTCTCTATTTCAGGGTGATGGAGCAGGTATTCGGCGAATTTATGACAAACGATCTTTCCTTGATTGCGCACGACAGCCATGGGACGTAGTTTTTTGATAGTATCCGCTACAAACGCATAATGCGTACACCCAGTATATATGATAACCTTTTTATCACGCGGCACATTACTGAGGCAGCCATACAATAAATGATAAATGTAGTCATCGCTAGTGTAATTGGTACTATCCTCTATCGCCTCAGCAAGACCCGGACAGGCTATTGCCTGATAGTTCCCTTTTTGTCCCATCTTAGTGAGCTCATGAAAGAAAGATTGAGATTCGACTGTGATTGGTGTTGCCAAAATATACGTCTGGGTTACCGCAGATTTTTCAGCGATATCTTCAGCTGTGGGCCGAATTACCCCGAGCACCTTTCGGTCGGGAAAATATGCAGGCAACCATTCTCTTTGGATATGAGGAAGTACTGTACTTGCAGAGTTACACGCCAAGATCACCAACGCACAGTCTTGTACAAATAGCTTGCGAAGGGCCCTGGTAGTTAGATCAAACAGTGTATCTTTATTTTTATTGCCATACGGCATATTGATGTCATCTGCGAGATAACGGTATGAGTACTGCGGAAGGAGCCGGACAACTGATTTTGCTACTGCAACACCTCCAATACCAGAATCGAAAAAACCGATATGCATGTATGTAAGTTAGACATTTCCAACGAATTTTTGTATTACCCACACCAGCCCATCTTCTTCGATAGGAGGGGCAATGTGTTGTGCGAGTTCCTTCAATCGACTGGTGGCACTTCCCATTGCGACTTTAATACCACAAAAATTGAGCAGAGTTATATCTGCCGCTGCATCCCCGACTCCAATGCATTCTTTGGGATTTAAATGCAATATTTTTGAGATAGTCTGAAGCGCCATAAATTTTGTAGCATGAATATGTTTGACACTGATTTGCATCACCCCTTTCTCAGGTGCATTTGAAGTCTCGACATTGAGAAGAGGTATCTTTTTGATTTGTTTTAACATTTCAGAAGAAGTCTTGTGAGAAACCTGCAAAACAATAATGGGCTCAATAGGTTTGACTTTGTACGAGCTGGGTGCGATAAATTTGTTACTGTTGTAATTAAACACTTTCGCCCCAAACTCCTTAGCGATTTCAAGTATCTTCTTGGGTACTCCCGGATCAAGATCTTGCTCCCATATGATTTTGTTAGTGGTAGGATCTACCACTTGAGCACCCCCCAGCGTGACACAAGGATAGGTGATGTTGAGGGTATTTGCGAGGTCTTTTGCTGATTTCCAGTTACGATTTGTTGCAAACAGAACTACGATGCTTTCGTGTGCTTTTAACACCGTTTCCACTACAGCTCGAGATGGCTTGCTATTTCGATGTTTGGGTACAGCAGTGCCGTCAAGCTCAAAGATCAGTGCTTTGCGAGAATCGGAGCTCATATGATTTCCTCCTTCTTGGTACGAGTGAAGCTTATCCACTCTTCGATTACTTCAATAATTAACTTATACGGTGCCTCAATGAGAATGTCGAAAACAAATGTAAAGAAGTTTAGTTTGGCAAGTTCGCTCGAAAAGAACTTTCCCATTGCAAGCATTGGCATGAAGAAGAAATCTACAAACGGGGTGAAAAATGAATCCTTTTCAATAAGTTTGTATTCACTGGTGACATTTTTGATCCGATGAGCGAAGAATGCAATAGTGGAAACAAAAAACAGGAATATGAGCTGACTAATTACATTGAAATTCAACATGGTAAGAATAAGCCAGATAAGGTAAAGCGTAACAACAAATGTCGTAATATAAAACAACGTGAATCCAAGTTGGAGGACGGGTCTTCGTGGTTTGACTTTTGGTGCAATGAGAGCAACTTTGTTTTCAAATGTTACATCAGCATCAATAATATCCACGATACGCTGAAAAATACGTCGGGTGTTTTCCTCATCGGGTACTCGATTAAAAAGAATAATCACGAGCATAAAGAATGGAGGGAAAAGTGAATTTATCGCGATTGAAATCCACTCTACTTCACCAAAGAAATATTGAGAAAGAGGTCCTTCAAGCAAAATAGCGAGCAACATCTTCGTGATAAACACATAGATAAGAGATCGTATCGCAAGTCCCCGTAAACGTTTCTGCACTGATGCATATTTTTGACGACACAGGAGTTCAACTTCTGCCCACAGTTTTGCTTTGTCTGTGAGGAGCGTCTGGAGTTCAGATGGGGAAACATGTTTAATAAGGTCAAATAATATGAGGAATGGAGGGAGTTGTTTTTTTACAAATTTGCCGATTTTGTCGATAATAGGATTACGGAGAGTGTCGTCAATTTTTTCAAATATTTTAGGAAGTTTTGGAGCAAGATTCTTCAGATCTTCTATTGAATACTTCGCAAGTGGTTGATAGAAAACGTTGAACAGATGATACCTCTGGTAGGCAACATCAGATTTACGATAGGTTTTTTCGATGGTAGTCAAGAGAAATGCGTTTTGGGTATCTGCATCGATATTGGGAATACTGATTTTATTTTTTAATAGTTGGAATATGAAGTACGTAAATAGATTTTCCCGTTGAGAGACGTCAGGCGTTAGTGCTTCTTCTATCTCGCACGTCAGAAGATCATAGAGAAACTCTTCAAGGTACCGGATAGTATCTCGGGGTCTTCCTGTGATAAGCGCGTTTCGGAGATTTATATATATTTCAATGATATTTTGAATATCTACTGCATCACGTTCAGACAGGGAATCTTGGGGGAAGTAGCGTGCCCAAAGTAGTTCTCGGATGATGTTTGACCCTTCACCAGAACCAGTCGGATTCATGGAGAGTCTCCTTTTGGTTATACGCTCGATCGCTGCACGCCGCATGAGATGTTCTTCTCGAAATTCGATAGTGTTGCGGATTTTTTCGTACGCGATCGCGAAAAAACTCACCGCCTGAGACACCGATATCTTGGTGTAATCATCAGGTTTTGTGCGGGGTTTTATAGATTTTGTGGCTTGCAGGAGTGCTTGTGCCACTTGAGATAGCTCAATTGCCCCCTCGGGGGCCGGGGTAATTTCAACCATACCATATTATACCAGGAGAAGAGGATCAAAGCGAGTAGCGGAGCGATACGGCAATCTTAATATTGATTGTCGTTAGGCTGTCACCACAGGGAGTCTACGAAGATATTCGTAAGTTATGATACAATATAATATATTTAGATATATATAGATATGTTTTGATAGTTTGGCAGGTTTATATATCAAGATTTTATAGTATCTGGATTTATGATTTCAGTTGAATAAGTGAAGAAATGACTTTTTTGGTATCTTGAATATTTTCAACCCAGAGAGAGTCAACTCCAATCTCAGCCACCGGATAATCATTACCGATCTCATCTAGTCTATCTCCAACAAAAAGAACGTCTTTTAGTCCAATATGATAATATTGGATGAGTTTTCGTATACCATATCCTTTATTAATACCCTTTCTGGTGACGTCTACAGAAGTGGTACCAGCAATCTTGATGTCATATGAATCTGCGGATATTTTTTCCCGTAAATATTTCGCTATCTGCTTCCTTTTACTCAAATCAGGATCATATGAGAATTTTGCTTGGGAGGGGGCTCTTTGTCCTAATGCAGAGAAGGTAACCTGTGTTCCTCTATCCTCGACAATTTCTCCCCAAGTTTGAGACGGATTATGCCCGATCTTCTTTATAGCATAGTCGAAAGCATCCATGATTTTGAGAATTTCTTCTTTTGAAAGTGTTTCTTTATAAAGCTCTGTGTATTTCCCTTCTTTCAATACCACAAAACGTGTCCCGCAAGTTGGCGAAAGAGAAATATTTTCGTTTGGCTCCAACAAATCAAGGACGTTTGGCTTCAAATAATCGATACCCGTGCCGGATATGATATTTACTTTGTAGAGCCTAGCCAACTGGTTCAATAAATGGGCTATTTCAGAATCGATTTTAGATTTTGTCAGTTGAATGGTGCCATCTGAATCAAAAGATATGAGTTTCTTTTTTTGGAATTTTGAGTAATTAATATCGTTTGTCTTATAGATGTTGGGTAACATAAGAATCAATATAAACAATTTACAATATCGTAGAATTGTATCACAAGGTGAAAGAAGCAAGGACTTCAACCTGCTCTTTGAGATTGAGCGGAGTATTTCTTCCTGTCTTGACATTCAAATCTATGGTAAGGAGTCGATAATAAAACTTGAGCAAAGATTCTTTGGACCAGTGGGAGAGAGAATGCTGTGCTAGGCGGATGAGATAGGGATTTTCTTTAGGTCGAAGCCCAGCAGATAGTGAAACCATAAGTCGAAAGTGTCGGATTATCATCGCAAAAGTTAATTCTATTGGTTGATATTCACTGAGTGTTTGCAACTTACCAAGGAACGTTGATTTCTTTCCAGGTATCAGATTCGGGAGCAGAGTAAATGTACTCTCTGACATTTTGAATTCAAAAACGAAAGGGAATTTGTCTTTATCTATCCCCAAGTCGTAGCTTGATTTATCTTCCCAATCGAGAAGTTCGATAGATACATCATTCGCAATAGTGCGAAGTTGTTCTTTTGCTTTACGTGCATAAGATTTGCGAAGAGTACCGATAAGATTTGTTGTTTCATACACCGGCACACCCGTAAATAGATCTACCGCGTCTGACCCCCCCGACTTAATAATGTCAATTACGTTGGTAGCGTCTACAGTCAGAATATGTACCCCTGATTTGAGTATCTCTTTCTTTTTTTGGGTAAGTGCATTACGTGAGAGAACAGTATTGTCACCGCAAAAAATTGTGATCATGTATGCATTATAGCGAATAATAATGTATAGAGTGGTTTGTGTGACGCAAACTATATGCAGTCATTGCGAGGAGTCCGCCGAGTTGGCGGACAACGAAGCAATCTCACAGTAATCTTGCTGTGAAAAAACAATTACATATTTTTCAACAAGCAGTATCAATTTGAACGATGCTCCTCGACCCAAGGGACGAGGTATCCGTCATCCCGATGCCTGCCCGCCTCTGGAGGGCAAATCGGGATCTCGTTTGATTTCCGAACCAGATACCGACTTTCGTCAGTATGACACTATATGTATACAATAAAAGCTTTGAGGAATCAGACCTTCAAAGAGATGAATTGAAGTGGGATTGCTTCGTCACTCACTTCGTTCGTTTCTCGCAATGACGCGTAAGTACTTTTATCTAATGGTTCCTGAAACAAGTTCCCCGAGACAATCGGGACAGGCAGGAAGTCAATTGTTTAGTTAGTGTTTACTGCTACTGCTTACTGCTTTGTTTATGAGTTTCATGGTTCCTGAA
>CAYUHI010000016.1:9671-16559 GCA_964444485.1 uncultured Gammaproteobacteria bacterium
ACTGTTTACCGCTTATTGTAACTGTTTACTGCTACTGCTTACTGTTTATTGTTACTGTGTGAAAGATATTTTTGCGTATATGACTCAGGAACTTTCTTCAAACCTTCGAGTGTGCCCTGGTATAGTATTTCACCACCCAAATCCCCTCCCTCCGGACCCATGTCTACGATATATTGACAGTGGCGCACTATGTCTAGATTGTGCTCAATAACTATTACGGTATTTCCTTGTTCGACCAGTTTAACAAGGGCAGTGAGGAGTCTTTGCACATCAGCGAAATGTAGTCCTGTTGTTGGCTCGTCAAGTATATAGAGAGTCCGACCATTCCCTCCACGCGAAAGCTCATCTGCAAGTTTTATACGCTGAGCCTCTCCTCCCGAGAAGGTTGGAGCAGCTTGGCCTAGCTCTATATATCCGAGACCCACATCCTGTAAAAACTGTAATTTAGGATAAATGTGGTGAAAATTTACAAAGAAGACAGCTGCTTCATCCACCGTCATTTTGAGAATATCATAGATACTTTTGTCTTTGAATCTCACCTCGAGCGTCTCGCGGTTATATCGATGACCACTGCAGATGTCGCACGTTATGTAAACGTCTGACAAAAATTGCATCTCGATCTTCACCATTCCTGCACCCTGACATTTCTCACAACGACCTCCCTTAACATTAAATGAGAATCTCCCTTTGTCAAATCCCCTTGCCTTTGCGTCAGCTGTTCCTGCAAATACCTCGCGGATAGCATCGAAAAACCCAATATATGTTGCCGGGTTTGACCTTGGGGTGCGACCTATCGGAGATTGATCGACCAGATATACACGCTCGATATAATGGAAACCTTCGAGCTTTTCATATGATCCTGTAAATCCGCTAAAATGTCCATCTAAGTGATATTTGAGGGCAGGGTATAACGTCTCTGTGATAAGAGTAGACTTGCCAGAACCAGATACACCGGTTATCGCGATGAGGTTGCCAAGCGGTACGTTTAAGTTTACGTTTTTCAGATTAAATTGGCTAGCATTTTTCAGAATAATCTCACCTTTGGCTGTTTTGTATTCGCGTGTTGGTACGGATACTTTCTTCTTACCTGAGAGATATGCTCCAGTCAATGATCTCCTACTTTTCTGAATGTCGCGAATCGATCCTGTGAAAACCACTTCTCCCCCATGTTTGCCGGCACCAGGGCCCAGTTCGATGAGATGATCAGCTGCACGAATTGTCTCTTCGTCATGCTCAACGATAAGCAATGTATTACCAATATCGCGGAGGTGCTTCAAGGTTTCGATAAGTGCCGCGACGTCACGGGGGTGCAGTCCTATCGACGGCTCATCGAGCACATACAGTACGCCAGTCAAACCGGTACCTATCTGGCTCGCAAGGCGTATTCGTTGAAGCTCTCCACCTGATAGAGTTTTGCCTTTGCGACTTAATGTCAAGTATCCGAGCCCCACATTCATAAGAAATCGGAGTCGGGTAAGAATCTCTTTGAGTATGGGATTTGCGATCTGGATCTCGTAAGAGTTGAGAATTGTGGGAAGAGATGATTTAAAGTACCCAACAAGATCGTTCACTGCAAGATCGCAAATCTGCGCGATATTAAAGCTATCAATCGTAATAGCGAGGACTTCAGGCTTCAGTTTGTCACCTCCACAGCTCTTACATACTTCTTCTCGCATATAGCGAGATACGTCATGCCAGCTGTCTTCGCCTGTGCCAGATGAGTTGTAATACCTCCGCTCGAGTTCGGGTACAATCCCATCGAATTTCTCATGAATGAGTGTGTCTTTCCCAAACCGGTTTTGTCCGCTGACTCGATAGGTAGCGCCTGTTCCGTACAGTAGAACCTTTACCTGATCCTTTGTGAGATTTTCAATCGCGGTATTTGTGGGGATCTTCTCAATCTCGAATACCGTCTTCATGAGACGTGTATACCAGGTCTCGCCGAAAAATATTTTGGTGAAAGGTAATATCCCACCCTCATGTATCGACAGTTTTGGGGCAAAGAGCAGATCTGGGTCTACTTTGTTCACCACACCTAGACCACGACACGACTCACATGCGCCGAGTGGTGAGTTGAAAGAAAACATTCGGGGCTCTAACTCGGGTAACGAAAAACCGCACTTTGGACAAGAAAACTTCTCCGAAAACAAATGGTCTCTGATTGTAGGTGAATATTTCTTCCGGTGATCATTTTCTACTTCCTGCCTTTCACTCTGTTGGGATTGAGTGTCATAATATTGGATGATGACCAATCCTTCAGAAAGTTTAGTTGCCTGCTCAATAGCTTGAGTAAGTCTTGGCCGAAGAGTATCTATGAAGTACACCTCTTTCATATCTTTGTGATGAGCGTGTATCACGTCTATCTGTACGGAGATTGAATGTTTGTTAGTTTTGAGAAGTGGAATATCATCTTCGAGTGACTTGACTTCACCGTCCACGATAACCGTGCGGTATCCTTTTTCTTGGAGATTATCCAGTAAATCGTGGAACTCGCCTTTCTTTTGACGAACAACTGGTGATAGTATGGCAAACTCCTGCGGTGCTATCTTATTTGTTGAGCACACTCTTCGCATTTCAACAATTACCTGGTCTACGATCTGGTCCACAGAGAGTTTCGTGATGGGTGATCCATCATTGGGACAATGCGGCAGACCTACTCTTGCATACAAAACTCGAAGATAATCATATACTTCTGTTATCGTGCCCACAGTTGAGCGAGGGTTATGACTCACAGTCTTTTGGTCAATGGAGATGCTCGGAGAGAGCCCTTCGATCATATCTACCTCTGGCTTATCCATGATGCCCAAAAACTGTCGTGCGTATGCAGAGAGGCTTTCCACATACCTCCTTTGGCCCTCTGCATAGACTGTGTCAAACGCGAAGGACGACTTACCTGATCCAGAGACCCCAGTAACCACAACAAATTGATTTTTTGGAATATCAACGCTAATGTTTTTCAGATTGTGCTGACGGGCTCCAGTCACTTTGATGGCAGTAAGCATAAGGGCAGTAATTATACTAAAATATATCTAGAATTTATATAACTTGTTGCTACAATACTACCCATGTTTGGTACAAGTTCCATACCCGCTCATGTAGCCCTTATCCCCGACGGTAATAGACGTTGGGCACGTGAGCGAGGGCTCCCGACGTTTGAAGGTCATCGGAGAGGACTGCAATCTGCTGACGAAATAATTAAAAAAGCATGGGAAATAGGTATTTCGAGCATGACTCTGTGGGGATTTTCTACAGAAAATTGGGATAGAGATCCTGCGGAGATTGCATACCTCATGGAGCTCTTTACACAAAATGTTGATAAGTATTTGAAACTGGCAAAAAAACATAATGCGCGATTTATTCATCTGGGCCGGAAAGACAGAGTGCCTCAGAAACTGCGTATCAAACTGACACAAGCAGAAGATGAAACAAAAGATTTTTCTGATCGATATCTTTCTATTGCTATCGATTATGGAGGAAAAGACGAAATATTGCGAGCGTTCAGTGCGATGGCATCTGATGGTGTCGATTTGCAGAAACTCGAAAACTCAACACTTGAGCGATATCTCGATACGAGAAATCTACCGCAACAATACCCTGATTTGATAATCCGTACCGGTGGTGAGGAGCGGCTGTCTGGGTTTTTGTCTTGGCAGTCTGGATATTCTGAGATCATGTTTATCAAGAAGTATCTCCCTGATTTTACTCCTGAAGATTTCACCCAGTGTATCGCAGACTATCAGCGCAGACAGCGAAGATTCGGAAAATAGTTCTCGTGAATTGCTCTTTCTTTTTCAATTTGCGTGCTATACAATTTCACCATGAGAAGGGCTGTCAAGAGAGTCACCATCACGTTCCAAAGCATCTTTGCCAGAAAAAAGGGTCGTACTTCTTCTGATCATGACAAGCTTCGACAGTCAGCACGCGCAACGCTCAAAAAGTATCATGCGACATTTCGCAAACTCGCACACGAATGAACTCTATCCGCTACCTTACACTTTCAGACTTTTCAATAATCGTTGAAGAATATCGACACCACTTCAAAAGGTTTGATGACCCGCTTCCAGATCTGCAAATGTGTCATATGGACAAACTTGAGGCAATAATTGCGATACCCCAGAAGACATTCAATAAACGTGACCTATACCCAAGTATTTTTGAAAAGGCCGCTTGTTACTTTTATTTTATCAATAAACTTCATCCATTCTATAATGGCAATAAACGAATGTCAGTTTTTGTCACGAACATATTTCTTATGATGAACAACTACGAATTAACTTACAATGACGAAGAGATTTATAACTCAGCAAAAACTGTAACGCTCACGACACATGACCAAACGAAAAAGATGAAGTCTCTCAGCCATGATTTACGCAAACATGCACGACGTATCAACGATCCATGGGCAAATATTCGTAATTCTTGGTATTTTGTAGTGAACTTCTTCCAGCGGAACAAGATGAATGGAACGTCTGAGAAAGCGAGAAAAACTGAAGATCATAATTCGACAAGCTCTGCATGACATACTTCGTCAGGTTCCAATTTCACCGAGAATGCACGACTAATTCGTCACTCAGAATGGCATGCACTAAGTCACAAAAGTTACATAATTGTTCTTCGAGTGGAGCACTGTAAAGTGAGGAATCGAGAAGTTTGCTATGATAGTTCTCGACTTCGGTATACTTCGCTCGAACAACAATAAGGAAGATTACATCTTCAGAACCTTTACCTTGTCTCTGAGAGCAATTGCGGCTTCGAAATCCATGAGTTCTGCACGTTTTCTCATCTCTCTCTCGAGTCGTTTGATAGTCTTTGCGCGGTCATATGGAGTGAGACTATCAGGTTGGATATGTTTGAGATATTCATAATTTAACGATTGCGCATGAGGACCCTCTGGGTTTATAAGATCTGCTGGATTTTCAGTCTTTTCTACTATTCGTTGTCGAATGGCTTTTTGGATCGATTCAGGTGTGATTCCTTGTTCTTGATTATATTTTTCCTGATGTTTCCTTCTTCGGTCAATTTCTGCAATAGCTGCACTCATGCTTGATGTGATACTATCAGCATACATAATGACTTCACCGCGGATATTACGCGCTGCGCGTCCCATAGTCTGGATGAGAGATGTGCGGGAACGCAAGAAACCCTCTTTATCAGCATCGAGTATTGCGACCAAAGTGACCTCGGGAAGATCGAGACCCTCCCGAAGGAGATTGACACCAATAAGCACGTCAAATGTGTTGTTACGAAGATTATCGAGTACGTCTGACCTTTCGAGTGTATGGATATCTGAGTGAAGGTATGCGGATTTGATATTTTTATCCTTGAGATATTCAGACAGATCTTCTGCGGTTTTTTTTGTGAGTGTTGTTACCAGGACTCGTTCATGGACTGCAGCACGTTTCTCAATCTCTGCAACAATATCAGGGATTTCACCAGCTGCAGGACGTATAGTGATCTGAGGATCAACAATACCAGTTGGTCGTATAAGTTGTTCGACGACACCAGTACCGACAATTCCACGTTCCGAGTTCCACGTTCCGAGTAGTCTATCTTTTTTGGAATTTGGCACATGGAATTTGGCACTTTTTTGTGTGGTTTGAATTTCCCATTCGTTTGGAGTGGCTGAAACATATATGATATGTGGAGCCTTGGGATAGAACTCATCAAATTTTAATGGTCTGTTGTCAAACGCAGATCGTAGACGAAAACCGAAATCTATAAGTGTTTGCTTACGAGAGTGATCCCCGTTGTACATGCCACGGATCTGCGGTACCGTCATATGACTCTCATCGATACACACGATAAACTTGTCTCCGTAGGCTTTGCGGAAATAGTCGAGCAAACTGTATGGCGGATCATTCGGGTTTCGTCCATCGAAATATCTACTGTAGTTTTCTATACCGTTTACATAACCAACCTCTTTTATTATTTCAAGATCATAATTCACTTTTTGGGTCAATCGATGAGCCTCGAGTTCTTTCCCAGCCTTGCGAAGAAGCGAAGCTTCGGATGCAAGATCGCGTCGTATTTGGGCTTCAGCACTCGCAAACGCGGGAGAGCTCGTGATATTGTGTTTGGCGGGGG
Source organism: uncultured Gammaproteobacteria bacterium (assembly GCA_964444485.1). Lineage (GTDB taxonomy): Bacteria > Patescibacteriota > Microgenomatia > UBA1406 > GWC2-37-13 > JAGOLU01. The sequence continues at coordinate 15,756 of CAYUHI010000016.1, forward strand.
AAATAACTACTGAAGACAAAGATTCCAAGTTCCAAGTCCCAAGTGCCAAATTATTGGTGGATTTTTGGATTTGTTTTCCGGTGAGGGGGTCGATCATCGAAATTTTATCAATTTTACCTCCCCGCTCCTCGAGGCGGTAGCAAAAGTCTTCATATGCAGGATAGACATCAATATGGGTACCTCGGATTCTAAATGTGCCTCGACGGAACTCAAATTCAGACCGTTCATATTGAAGGCCCACAAGCTTACGAGCCAAATCATTCCAGTTCGCGCTATCTCCGACGTTGATTGGGAGCATCATGTTTTCCCACGAGTTTGGATCTCCGATGTTATAGATGCAGCTCACCGAGGCCACTACGATTGTATCGGGACGAGTAAGAATATTTGCGGTAGACTGAAGACGAAGTTTATCTATCTGGTCGTTGATCTGGGCTTCTTTTTCAATATACGTATCAGAACTTGGAATGTATGCTTCTGGTTGATAATAATCGTAGTATGAGACAAAGTATGACACTGCGTTGTCAGGGAAAAAGTCCCGAAACTCCTGATAAAGCTGACCTGCCAAAGTCTTATTATGTGAAATGATCAGTGCAGGCATTTGAAGCCTCTGAATTACATTTGCTATCGTAAATGTTTTGCCTGAGCCAGTAACCCCAAGCAAAACCTGATTTTTTAAGCCTGCCTTAATTCCCTGCGATAGCTTTTCGATAGCTTGTGGCTGGTCACCCGTCGGTAAGAATTTGGACTTGATTACGAACATGGAGGGTATTATATCGGAAACAGTGAACAATAAACGGTAGCAAT
>CAYUHI010000016.1:16659-18977 GCA_964444485.1 uncultured Gammaproteobacteria bacterium
ATGACAAATGCTCCGATTGAGTAACACAGAGCAATCACTATGACTGTCGGGTCAGTGAGTGCTGCAAAAATATCATGCACCACCCGCGTAGGTTGAGTGAAGATGTACCACGTGTTTGTGCGTTGAAATCTGCCCATCGCGATAGCAAAACCAACGAGGAGAGAAAAAAGCAAGAAAAGTAAAAGTGTTGAGTTTGGACTTAATCTCCTCAAAAAAACCCGATATTTCGAAAAGACCGGACTTAGGGAAAGTACAAATGTTAACACTGCAAGTGTTATAACCATACTATATAAATATATTCCGGCAATTTGAAATATATTGGTTTGCAGGCCAAACTTAGGATTAAATAGGTGGATAACATCAGTAAGCATGTAGAGGGTATTAGGGAGAAATACTAACCATAAAAGAAATATCGGAATCTGGAAGAGAGGTGACTGGGTTCTTTTTAGAACTCTTGCAAGAGAAATTGGCACGATGGAGAGCGTTATGTTCCAGCCCATCATCACAATGTTTAATAAGAAAAAGTAAAATGACTCGGTGTTTGTCATAGTAAATCTAACTAATGTTCTTACTCCCTCCCCGGGGGTATGCGAATATGAAGTGACTTTTCAGGTTGATTCTTTTGCTATTTGCTGCTTTTCTTGTTTATCTTTGATGATATGTAAAACCGCCGGGAGCACGGAAACAAAAATGATGATAAGCACAATCGGTAGCAAATATTTGTCCACGTCTTTTGCCGGAATGAGTGCTCCGAGGAAATATCCTGCGAACGTCATTCCTACACCCCAAAGTAACCCTCCTATCACGTTATAACTTAAGAACGTTTTATAGTCCATACTTCCAATGCCAGCGACAATTGGAGCGAATGTTCGAACCGCAGGTACAAAACGCGCGAGAATGATTGTTTTTTTGCCATGTTTTTTGTAGAAAGCCTCAGCAGTCTCGATATGGTGTTTTTTTACTAACGGTAACTTCTCTTTTTCAAAAATTTTGCGTCCAAAGGTATGTCCGAACCAGTATCCAGTTGAGTCACCGAGGACAGCAGCCAGAAAACACCCGATTGCAAGTATCATGATAGGAATATATCCTTGCGACGCAAGGACCCCAGCAGTGAAAAGAAGGCTATCACCCGGTAGAAAGAATCCGAAAAATAGCCCAGACTCGGCGTATACAATAAGCCAAATAGCAAACATTGCGTAAGGTCCAAGCGATTTGAGTACTTCTACAAGGTCAAAATGCATAAGGTCGAAAACTAAATACTTAAATAGACATCCAGATCAAGCCGTAATTCTATCACATAACCCTTGATACGGGCAAATAAATTACTCTTGTCTTTCACTTCTTATGCACCTATGATAATAAATATGTATTCTAAAATCGTATGGCTTCAGGATTATACAGAACCAGATGTTGACCCTCTCGCAAAAATCCTGGATTTGGGCCTGCCGTTCCCGTATGGGTATGTCATCCATCGGAGTGTCCTACACTCCGTGTACCTAAATCTCGCTGTACAGGAAAAACTCATCCCGTTATTTGAATATTCTCATGACGACGATACCGGTGAGCTCGCCCACGTACAAGGTCTTATCCATCAAATTTTTCACAATATCCATATCCCAAAAGATTTCATGCATAGGGTAAGTTCGGCATATGAGCACTTGTTGGAGAAGGAGAAATATTACCTTAAGTTGCACATGAATGATCTGTACAGAGCAGCAAATATCCTACGGCACATATATTCACCTCCAGTGGTACGACTATCTTATCTCCCCCATTCTCACAATTCGATTATGTGCGCAGGTGAAAGCAGTCTCATAGACTCAATAACTCAAATGGTAATTTCCCATCTGAAAGGGAATATTGCACAAGAAAAATCCATTGAGTTGCCGAGTATACTTGTACAACGAGTATCAAATGGGCAGTACTCAGGATATTGCGAAACTCTCAACACGCTACGCCACAACTCAAATCAGATGGTTATATATGCAAATCTTGGGGCACAAGAACTCGAGGAGGCTGGAGATGTCTACATCGTAGAGAAAAACCCCATTACCATCTCAGACAGGCACATACAGACTCAGCCGTATAAATATGTTGTGAAGGGGGCAGCATATAAAAAAGTCCCAATACATGAAGAGGAAGGTAACCGCCAGATTCTGCCCGATTCACTGATTCTAAAAGTAGCTTACCTTGCCAAAGATATTGAAAAAAAGCTATATTTTCCACAAAAAATATCGTGGACTATAGAAAATGGAGTATTGTTCGTGACAAGACTGAAGCAGATATGATTTTTTTGAGTACAGATTACAGATTACAGA
>CAYUHI010000017.1:0-18753 GCA_964444485.1 uncultured Gammaproteobacteria bacterium
TAATGCTCTTTCTTATATCGATATCTTTCTACATCGATAGTGAACATCCTATCAGTACGTATATCTTCTGTCAATCACCATGGGTAGTGTGGAGTTTCTATTAATAACACTAAACTTTCATTAACGTTATTCTATGCCTTGCGTGCAGCATCGCCTATAATACCGCTGATAAGCTGTATAAATGTGTACACTCCCATCAGTACTATTTCTTGTCCATGTTTTGATAAGAAATCTTTTATCCATGCAGTCCTTTTTTCATCGTCATCATATCCTGCTTTGGCAAGATAGTGGTCGGTAATAATTCTTATTAACGAATTGGGATCCTCCATGTCATCTTGTTGTATCCTGAAGAATTCCATCGATCGTTCTGACGATAGGATACTGTCCATTACCTTTTTCGCTATTTTACTATCACATCTTCCCTCGTCTATATCACGAAACAGATCGTACACTGGGTTTTCTCTTCTCTGACCTTTACTCAGTTTTTCTAATAGCCTTTTTTCGTTTTTCTTAATCTTTATTTCTTTTGCTATATCTTCTCTTTTCTTATCATCTTTTTCAGTTGTTAACTGTGTCTCCAGAGTACTTATCTTGGTGTTAAGTAATCCGATTTGTTTTCTCATTTCATCTTGACCGGCAATAACTAAAACATCAAATACCGATTCTGATGATATGGTATCTTTACCCGTTGTTGCAGCCTGAATATACGTATCCAGTCGCGATCTGGTTAATTTGTTTTCATCTCCCGTAAGTTGATTTTTCAATTTACTTACCCATCCTGTAAATTCCTCGGCTGTTAGTCTCAAAACGCCATCTGCTTCTTTCGACAAAATTGCAGGCTCGAGACCGTGCTCAAGTTCCACGGGTTTACTAGCTGAAAGAGAATCAGTCGCGTATGCTGCACTGTTTACTGTCACCTGATTGAGGAGTCCTCGCACATTATCTTCAGCTAGACGCGTAGTCAAACCATGTGTGCCTGCTTTTTCATCAGCTAAACCTCTCTGTATAACGGCATGTTGAGCGAGCATGTAGCTGTCAATGAATACACCTTCGCTGATAGAGATAAACTCTCGTTGTACTTTATTTTTATCATCCACGTAGTCTGCTGCACAATAGTACTCCACACTCCCATCTTCTTTCCGTACTTTTGCATACACTGCCTGAAGCTCATACACTCCTTTCGTAAGGTTACTTGCTTTGCTAGGATCCACTCTGCGATCGTACACTGCTCGCTGTACGCCTTGTTGTACCATGACACGTGGTTTTGGTTCACCAGGCTTATTAAATACCTTTTGGAAGTCAATAGTTGGGGCGCTTATGTCGATATCTGATTCATCATCAAACGTCTTTATATCTCCAACAGCTGCTCCCAGTATGGCGAAGGAGTGCTCTGCACCATTCATTTTACCTGATAACTCACCCTTTGTATCTTTAGCCCTGGCGCTCCGCTCTGCAGCTCTTGTCTGGACTGCAACATTTATTATCAGTCGGTTAAGCTTTTCTCTACCTGTTTCTTGGCGCAATGTGATCTCTTTATCTGATTTTGGGGAAGCTTCAGCAGTAGTCGTCGGATTGCCTGGTGTGCCCGACACTGAATCAGTGTCTAGATTCTGAGGGCTATCACCAGTGGAGGGTATTTCCTCAGTAGGTTGCGCTGGTTCCGGAGAGGGTAAATCTCCCAAATCAGGTGACGATCCATTGTGAGTATTGTCCAACTTATCTTCCGGTGTTTGTGCAGGATGTTCCATTCTTGACAAAATATACTTGAATACGAGTCGAAAAACAACTATAGTTTCATATATGCCAGAATCAGCGAATATACAGGACCGAGAAACACATAAAAGTAAAAAAAACTCTACGTCTTTGGTCGCAAGAGCGGGAAGGTATTGGCGGATGTCAGGTGGTGCAGTGGGTGTAGCAGAAAAAGCTATTCATTCGGGTCAAGGTGTCTTAGATACTGTTTTGTATGGTGGTCCCAGAGACGAGGATCCCACCCCGCCCCGAACAACCTTTTCACGGAGTGATTTCGTGTTGGACACAATCACCGATAAAGAGCATGCAATCGATGATAGGAAGCGTGGACGTCGAAGAGAGTATGATCAGCGCAAGCCGCTTGAGGTAAAGGTTGATGAAGTGTACCCTCTGATGAGAAAATTTTGGGTAGTACACATTGACCGACTTGGGAAACTTTTCCAACACCATCCTCATTTGCTTAACGACAAAACTAGCTATTTATATGCTCAGTATCTTACTGCTCGCACTCTAACCACAAATGCAGGATCGCGTATGCTTGGTGAAGTTGATTATGTGAAGCTCGACGCATATTTTCAAACGCCCGCAGGATACAACGAGACAATGCGCTACATGGAGGAGGAGCTCATGCGACTCGAACAAGCAAATAACGTAGTAACTCTGCTCAAAAACGGGTATAAGCCAGACGGCACCGACCTTATCCAGGCAGGAGAAGTAAAAGGGCGGGATTGGGCGCAGGCGACCGCTGTATTTGGTGCTGGGGCTATGTCTACATTTGCGGCTGTTGTGGCTGTGGGAAGAGTTCTGAGTAGCCTAAGCGTTATCACCCCAACACTTGTACCAGCACTTACGTCTATCGCGCCCTGGATACCAGCTGTTATGGTCGGTCACATAGGCGTCAAGCTCACATTTGACAAAATGAAGTACATTCTAAACCTAGGAAAGAGTAGAGATATCATGGCAGACTGCACAAAGCTTTTTCATGCGATGAAGATGGGACCAGAGTATGAGAGCGAGAGAGCTTACTTACGTGAAGTGTATGGTATAGACCCCGGAGAGTTGCGATTCACTCAAGGGTCAGACCACGCTGGCTTCGCGCTTGAGGGGATCACCACGAGCAACTGGGAAGGAAGTAAACAGCTCATCTATGATATCAAGGAGACACGCAGGATCTTCTATGAGCAGGTGTGTGGCATCAAGGAGAGTGATAAGTATGGAGTCCCCGAGGAGGCATTTTTTGACATCAATGGCAAATATCGTAAACAAATTCTCCCCGAAGGCAGAGGTGTCATCTACGCGCAAGAGGTGTGGGATAGGTTTAAGGACCTAGGCGGATACACTGTCATTGATGATGCGCAAAATGGAGTTCCAAGAGCGATCACTCCCATAGAAGCTATTCAGAGATTTCAACGTGCGAGGCGCGAGGTCATCTTCGAGAGTGTGCAAGACAGAGCAGAATCAATTATTGCGGAGGACAGGAAAACAGGATTCACAGAGGCGGAAGCCATAATAACTAAGAAGAAAAGAGATATTGGTGTTGATGGCGAAGTGCGTAAGCAGGAAAAGAAAACTATCACAGATGAGATAGCACTATTGAAATCGCTTGACGAGGGTGCGGAAGGTAAGCCCGGACTCAAAGCGTATGTTGATGGTTGGAAATCGGGAGAGGGAAGCCTAGGGGCGCGACTGGGTCAGATTGATAAATTGAGAAAAGAGATATACGAAAAAGTAATTCAATATGTAGTTGTAGTTAAACCAATACACGAGGTAGGAATCGCTGAGGTGGCTGAAGCGATAAGCATTCTAGAAGGAGTAAAAGGGGATACGTCAAGTGGTTTAATTCAAGAACGAGAGTCGATTAGATCTAGACTAAATGGGATTCCCACCAAAACAGCAAGACAAGAGGAGAGAACTGCCCAAGGGAAAACCCGCACAGTCAATGTCTACGAGGATAATCCTGAATACAAAATAGTGAGTGAAGAGCTAAAAGCTAAAGAAGATGAGATTAAGAAGGTTAATGACCAAATTACTGAGCTTAAGAGTTTACAAACAAAACTGCAAAGTGAGTTGGCGAGGTATGACGTTCGCGGTGAACATGGGGTAGCGTTTTCTGAGAATCTGAAGAAGATGCAGTCTGCCTATACGCTCCTCGTTTCATCCGCAGCAAATCGCGGCGGAAAAGGGATAGATCTAACAGAAACGCGAGTCGCAGAGATACTCCGTACTTATCCAGATGGCACCTTCACAGTTCAAGATCCTGCCACAAAGAAGGATGTCCTCCGGTCTGGCACCCTTGCCGATCTTATGAAGACACTCGCCAACGAAGCTGTACCACCTCTTTGGAAGGAGGAACTAAATGACTCGTTCAATAATCAGATGACTGTACTGTATGCGGTGGCGTATGCAAGAGCGCGGGCACGTATAGACTCATTGGGTCAGAGTGGTGGAGTTGGCGACAGAGAATATGTAGTGGGTGGTAAGAAAATACATGATGTGTTTGTATCTGGTCTTACAGACGGAAAGTTTAATGAAATGACCATACTCGCCCGTAACGAAGTTGAGCTTAAACAAATGGGGACAGTATTAGGGGTAGATATGAAAGATGGAGACAACACAGCCCTAAGCACCTATGCGCGGACAAGACTTGATATTTATGTCGATACACTCCAGGAGCTTGTGGAGAAGCATAGAAGGGACACTGAAACTCTTACAAAGCAGGGTGCAAAGATCGATGAGAAATATGAATCTGCGCTGAAACAATATGTAGTAGTCGAAGAACTCATCAATAGAGAGAAAGGGAATGAGCAAGCAAAGAAGATATCATCACAGGTTCATCGACGGCGATTGACCGGTGATACGTCTGTAGGTAGGTTGACGGATACTAAAACCTACGCGAAGCTCTCTGAAGAAGAACAACAACGATTCTATGACTATGAAAGACACTTCTTATTGGAACATCCGTCATTCCCTCCAGCTATGCTTGAGTTCCTTGATGTAGTTTTTCAATTTCGATCTGACTCCGCTGGTAGAGATAAGCTCAATAGTATATACGAGGTATTACGGCAATTGGGTCAAACAGGCGCTACAAAATTGGATCCTCATATCGTGCTTGCTGATATGATATATAACTCACATCCATCTATCCGCAATACGATCCGCATCACACGTGACCAGGGTATAAAAGGATATAAGATAATAGACAAGCAAGGCAATGTCATTGACACCATCACGTGGGACACAATCGTGCTCATGGGATTTAGACTGAGACATACTGGGTTCCAATACCAAGGCGGACATCCGTTGTATGTATCGGCTGTGAGACATCCATACTCCGCCATGGAGATGAATGCGATCTTCACTTCTATTCACGATCAGATCATAGAAAAGGTGGTGAAAAATGGAGTTACTATCGTGTAATACGAAAATATTAATATTCTCAATATCTAGACATGCATCAACCCACTCAAACTCTTAACATAGAAGACATAATTCGCATTGTCCCATTTTCCCAAGAGGTACGCGCAAAACTCACCGAGGCATATCCATCTCGACTCGATACTGGGCACAGGGTGGAACTTGAGCGATACCTGTGGAGAATGTACTATCTGTATTTTGATCTTATCTATGAAGAGCATCTTCAACTTCTCATTCAACAACATCCTGATGGTCTGCCAGAGAACTATCATGACAATCTTCTCGAGCTGACGGATAAAGCTATACATGAAGGTGTACTTACCACGAAGGAAAGCGAGAACATACACCAGGTAAGAGAGGAAATAGAGAAAATTATTAGTACACAACCGTCATGAATGAAACAGGAGAACAAAGATCAAGATTGGGGTTTTTACGGGAAGTAGGAGCTCGTGTGATGGATTTTACAGATCGTGCGGCAAATAGGATATTTGGTATATCGGAAGAATCAATGTATAGTGCACTTGAACGACTCAAAAGTCATCCCGTGGAGGGTGCGGTTGATGTAGTACCAACAAACAGACTGGTCGAGCAAGTAGAGCCAGTGATTCATAATCTTGAGGAAGTAGGAGAACGGTTGGGAGGGGAAGAGTATGAGCAAACATTGGGTCAAGCGAATAATGCCCAAGAAATCGCAGTACAGGTAGCGCCTCAGATGCACAACTTAGCCAACCTGCGACAGCAGGCAGACCAAATAGAAGCACGAATAAAGCATGATGCAGGAAATGTTATTAAGTCAGTGAGTGGTCTTACTGGACTCGATATGCTTGAAAGTGTAATACTATCAAGTAACACCGAAGATGCTCAAAGAATTACCGATCAATACCAAGCACAGGTATCAGGATTAGTCCAGGCTGCGATTAATAATACTATTGAGCATAGCATTCAAGATGCGCTAGAGGGTGCTCCATATCCAACTGCCATAACCTTGAGTAAAGGTCAAATAGCTCAGGTCGCGTCCCATTTCGTAGATAAAGTTTGGACATTGATTACAGAACCGGAAGCTCCAGATGATACAACACAGGCTACAGATCAACCGAAAAGTCCAGCACCGACTCAGGTTGCAGGAGAAGCCCAGCTAGATCCACAATCGGCAATAAGCGTAGATAATAAGAACGATGTTGATGATAGAGACGAGTCGACAAAAGAAAATACTGAGGGAGGCAGCGCAGACTTGAGACCTGAAGATAAACTCGGAGAGTTGATCGATAAACTGGAAATCGATCAAGAGATGCGAAAGCGGATACGGATTGAAATAGCACACATACTGAACCAGTATATCGCAGCACTACGACCTGATCCTGTTGAAGCATTGATACATGCAACGAGTGTCGCACCAATGGTGCAAGAAAGAATAGCAGAAGCCCGAAGTAGTATAGCGAATGTACCAGCAGTCGTAGAAACGGGAAATAAAGTAGCAGACCTGCTCGAACGTCTTCGTCAGATGCAGGATGCAGACCCAGAAATGAGAAAGAAGATCGCGACGCCCGCTCTGGGTAGGATTAATGAACTACTTAGGAATCCAACAGGGTTGGATGATGCATTGAATGAACTTCAATCGTTATTACAAGAATATATTCATGACCCACTCACTGATAAGCGCGCCCAGGAAATTCTTGAGAATATTGAGCGTATTGCAACTAAGCAGCCGAAAGTGGAAGTTGTTCTCGAACCTCCAGCCGACGCTACAAAGCAAGAAAATAGTGGCGAAGTTCCAGCAGAAGGGACAGCACCACCTAATGGTGGACAAAGTTCAAACGCTACGCAGCAACCTGGAAGTGTGGGAGATGGTGCTGCTGCAGCAGAGGTAGCAAAATTGTCTAATAAAGCACGAGATCAGGCAGATCGATGGAGGGCGGGATTTTTAACTACATTGCGTGAGACACATCTGCCTGAGGCAGACTGGATGCTCAATGCACTTGAGGCCAGACGGCAAAGACAGAATTTATCCGGTGGAAGCAACTTTCCATTTGATACTGTGGGGGAAGCAAGAAAGATATTGGAAGAGAGGGAATTGGAACGAGAACAAACAGAAACTGAAAAAGAAAGGAGAATAAAAGAATTTTGGAGAGATCAAGGTAAGTCAGAAGAGGAGATACGCGCTCTATGGGAGAAACGAAAAATACGTGGAAAGCAGATACCCGATCGTACTGAACAGACAGAGTCACATACCCCACTTCGTTTGACAGGTACAACAGTCGCCCGAGAAAAAGCACTTGATATTGCAAAGCGATGGGAAGAGGGTATTCGTTCTACTCTTACAGGTGCATCAATACTAGATACTGATGAACTAGTCAAGGAGCTTCAAAGGAGACGTGAAGAACAGATAAAAGCTGGAGGAGATAGATTTCCATTTGACATTGTAGGAGAGGCAAGAAGAATACTAGAGGAGAAATCAAAGGAAGAGGAAAAAAACCGTGCGGTACCAATTGGCGAACTAACTCCACTTGATGATCAAGCTGAAAAAGAAAAACGTATCATCGAATTTTGGAAAGGATCAGGGTATTCACAAGAAAAAATAGAAGATTTATTAGAAAAACGTAGGAAACGAATTCCTGATCGTTCCAAGCAGACAGAGTCATATACCCCACTTCGTTTGACAGGTACCACAGTCGCTCAAGATAGGGCACTAGACGCTGCAAACCGATGGGAAGAAGGCCTTCGTTCAATTCTTGGTAGTGCCAAGTTACCTCTATTTCCCGAACTTCTTGCAAGGCTAGAACAGAGACGACTTGAGCTTATTGGTAGCGATCAGGATAGATTCCGCATTGACTGGGCGCAGGAAGCAAGGAAGATATTGGGTGAGATTGAAAAAAGCAAGGGAGTTCTCTATCTACAAGAAGATGCGTCACGAAATATCGACTGGACTCGTGGAGACGAAAGAAGATTGGTGGTTGTAACAAATGATGGAAAAGAAGTCCCCGCTGCAGTATTAGGGAAAAACTCTGATGGGAACCCAATTCTGTATATGGAGCGTGCTATTAATAACGGGAGAAGATTTTTCAGTCCACATGATACCCCGAAAGACAGTGAATTTAATATCGAAAATAGTGACTATGTTATCAGAGGTAAGGTATTAGATATACTGGCAAACAAGCAAAATCAACAGTTTGCAGATAGCGTCAAACTTGAAATCACTTTACATCATAGATAGCCAAACACCACATCACCCCCATTGACTTCTGGGGGAGAAGTCGGTAGCATGAGTATATGCCGCTACAACTCGTCTGGATTGGGTTACAACAACACTTCGCTACTGCGCGCAAGATATTTCTGGCTTTCATTATCTTCTTTGCGTTCATATATCTGTTTTTTGCATTCGCGGGAGTGGATGCAACACGTGCAAATACAGGCCCAACTGTCGCACAAGTTGAGGAGGCACGCAGAGCCAGACTATATGAAACATACAGTACGAAAAACGACCCAGTGAGCGATGATAACGAGATGGTCATGCGAGCCATGACACGAGGATTTATGTGTTCTGTGACGGGCGAACTATGCACAGATAAGCCCTCAGATGCACATTTGTACAAGGAACAGTCATTAAGCTATAGACTTTCTGGACTTTTTGCAGAACCACTCAAACACCCTCCCTCATCTTTCTACTATTGGGCGAAAGGGACACTCGAAAACGCTGGGTTTGCACCCAAGACCTACGCACAAGGGATAGGGTTTGCGGCACTCACGAGCTTTCAACCCATATGGAAAGTATTTCGTAACTTAGCATACCTTATCATCGTTATTGTGATAGTGGTTGTTGGATTCATGGTGATGTTTCGTGTTGGGGGAGGTGGGAAAAATGCGGTGACTCTTGAGTCTGCACTACCAAAGCTTGTGATCGCACTCCTTGCTATATCTATGTCATATGCTTTGGCAGGACTCCTTATTGATGTGATGTATCTTTCGATCGCCCTCATCATAAATCTACTTGGACCTATCGCAGGGATGTTGACTCTTGGGGAGCAGACAAGATTCATAAGCGGAATAATTACAGGTTCACCAGTGGACCTGCTCGGCACTCTTCTTTTTGGAGTCGGTGCATCTGATAACGATTACTATCTCCTTGCAGGGTCGCTTTACAGTCTTGTGCCTTGGTATTTTCAGGCGGTAATTGATGGACTTGTAAGTAACACACTTGTTGGTGTACTTGGTTCGTGGAAAGGTGGGTCGTTAGGAAAACCTACTACATCAAGTAATGGAAAGGATATAGTCACCTACGTTTCGAGATCTTTAACGAATGGCGTAAAAAAAGTGTATGGTGCTTTAAGGGGAATAAAAGATGTCGGGCAAGCTGGTGGTGGAGCGCTGGAAATTGGGACAGTCGCAACACTATTACATGTTCTCGTTGGAATGATTGCAACAGGTTTCATGGGCGGTGTGGTGGTTAGACTTGGCCTAGCTTTGCTTCTTATCCTAGGGATGATTGTTATATTCTATCGACTATTTTTCATGCTTATCGGGAATTATATAGAAATCATTCTTTCTGTGCTAACGTCTCCACTCGCACTGATGCTTGAGGCTATCCCAGGCCAGAACGCTTTCGTCAATTGGGTTCGTGGTTTAGCGGTGTGTATTGGAGTTTATCCCATCGTACTTGCCATAATGTTGATCACCCGTGCAATAACAAATACAGCAGGAACGAATGTCCCAATGTGGGCTCCTCCATTCGTCACCCAACTCACTGACCAGACGAGCTTGCAAACGATAGTTGCAGGAGTTCTAATTTACTCAATACCTAACATCGTCAAGGCATATAAACAAAAACTAAAGCCAGCATCTGCCATAGATTCAATGGGCATAGGACTAGGCTCGCTCTTCGTGGGTGCTGCACCTCTTATGAGAGGGAGCTCAACAGTGCTTGGAGCATCGGGGTTGAGTGGAGCGATGGCATCGCGTGTGTCAGAACCTCTAGCGAAAGCATTTGGAATGGCAAAAAGTAAAGTGACCGGTAATTGGGTCAAAGCGTCGGATCAGCCGGCCTCGTGAGTCACGTTTATTGGATTTGATCCATTTCCTAATCCCATATATTCGCTATTGCAGTCTCGAGGGAAGTATCTGTTTGACGTATGAAATGTGCAAATATTTCGGGAAGTTCCAAGGTCTTCTTTATCGCATTTCGAAATGGTGTTTCTCTACAGAACAAGCCCTCCATGCTAGGTACTGTTACTTTATTTATCTGAATGGGAAAAAAGTTGATTGAGTTAGTTGGAACAGCAGATATGCTGGTTGTGACTATCACACTTGTTGGATATACAAGATCGACTATTTGGGTCGGACTTGGAGCTGATATTGTTGGTGAAATAATATAGAAGCTCCCTGTTGATAGGGTAGGATTAGGCCTTACCCCCTCTGTTGGAGTAGGCGTCGCTAGCTGAGGCGTAGACTGAGGTCTTTGGGTAGTCACAACATTATTCAGCAGGTTAGCACGCTCCTCGACGTTTGCACGCAGTCCTGCGCTCAATCGGCCAAAGTCAATGTTATATTTTGAGGAATTCGTGAAAAACACACTCTGAAAACATGCTGCCACTGCACCGGAATTTACCGCAGTATTTATGAAGTTTGCATTGTGCCTATCTGCTTCAGCTTTCGTGCTCCACTGACAACAGTCATAGCATCCTCCCTTCGTATATCCGGCGTCAGCGCCGCACCACCACGATGGGTGTCCTGCTTCGTATGCAAGCACTGTCCTATCCTGATACCGACCCCAGAAATCCTGTGCCTGTGGATCACTATTACCAGCATTGAAGCTTCCCCATGCAGCAGAGCGAATCCACATGCGGCTGCCGTAGTGAGAGAGCCCGTATTCGACAGGTTCCTGTGCCACTCGTTGTTGCCAACTCAGGCCATTGCCTAGTTGGATAGCAAATGGGTAGTGGGAAAGAGCGCGTGCATACAAGCTGATGAGGTCATTGACTGCGCGGATATAATAATCGTCGAAGATAAAGTTATTGCCTATTTTGCGTGCAATCTCACCTGATCTGCTCTCTGATCCTAGGTACACTCTAGCAATCTCCTGCACAAAATAATTGTTGGGGTTAAGCACATCTGCATCAGGAAGATTAGCAGCCTTTTTCACTGGAAGCGCCATCTCGCCCCAATTACCTCCGCTTTGCATAACTACTGCTTCTATAACATCATAATATTCTGGTTTCTCGTATCTTTGTGCAAAAGCTTTGAGGAGATCTTCATGATAGCGCATATACAGCGGATCCCATTGAATTGGCATGGTAGCAGCCCCTCCTGAGGATGTGACTACATGCATACCGCTATCTACTGCCCACTGAGGTACCACTGCCATCCTATCAGTGTCTATATTAGGATTGCTGACCAGAAACTGTACATGAAGCCTTTTACCTGCTGCACGAGCTTGTTGGATCATACTGTCGAGAGCACTGAAGTCGTACCGCCCCCGGGCAGGCTCGACCTTAGCCCAAGTGAGAGAAGAACCGGGATAGATATACTCTACATTTGGGTTGTCAGCTCCACCGAAATAGTGACACCAGCCTACGCCATATGCATGCACAGGGGGCGCGTGTGCGACAAACAAGATGAGTGTGCAGATGGTAATAAATATGGATAGAAAACATCTGCGGTTATGCATATGTGATACCTACATTAATGGATCCTGAACCAAGTTCAGGAAGTCAAGACATTGGCGTTTACTGTTACCGTTTATTGTTACTATTTACTTGGATCCTGAACCCCTCCAAAGGCGGGCATAGCACGTTCCCCGATATAATCGGGACGGGCAGGAAGTCAAGACAAGGTGTTTACTGTTACCGTTTATTATTACTATTTGCAATTAGAGTATTATCCCAATCCGTAAATCCTGAGTAGGTTTACACCGACAAATCTGAGGAGGAATACTGAGAATAGGATGAGCAGTAGTCCGAGAATACACTGAGTAATGAGTTTTTGGGCTTTCTGCACTTTGGCAGCTTCGCCCTCACTCAGCTGGAATTGGATGGCACCATATATGATACAAAGAACTGAAATAGCTCCTGCAATACCGATTCCGATCCCGAGTACTCCCTCCGCAAGGAATCTGTCGACTCTGTCAGCGGGCATACAACCCAGAGCAGTTGGGAAACCGCCATACTTCGCACATGAGAGACAGCTTATATACTGGCGGACGAAAGGCCTCTGTTTAAATGCATTTATATCTACATCATCTGGATCAGCAGGAGGATCAGGACTTCCGAAAAACCTACTATTCAATATCCCAGCAGATAAGCGCATAGCCATATTTCGAGATATTTTTGTAACAATCTGCTGTATCCATGCCCCCACTTCGGGATTAGAATTGAAAAATTCTTTAATGTCATTATTTACTGAATTTTGAAAATCGTCGATTCCTGAAGTGTCGGGAATTTCTCCTAATAGTAATCCCATAAATCTATTGGTTCCAAGTCCGTTTCCATCCGGAACGGGCACAAGCAGTCTCCATGGAGCGTCGTTATCTTCAATCCCTGCAATAAAGCGGGTACATAGGAGCACGGCTGCCATTCCCGGTCCCACATTACTATCCACACATGTACATTCTTCTTGGTTATATCCTTCAATTTTTCCATCAGATCCAAATGTGATCTTGGTAGGATCATCGAATTGAGGTGTGCCTTTACTACAAAGGAAAGTTACATCTGGTAGATTTTCAGGCGTAGTCAGTGAATCTGTGAGTGCCGAAAAAGAAAGCACAAAAGGAGTTTTAATTGCGTTCATGATCTTACACCCTATCTTTTTCAGTACGTCACTTACGCCTGTAAATGGTACATCAGCAGTATATATTCGTAAAGAGACACCGCTGATGTGCTGTTCCAAAGGCTCTGCAACCGCGGGAGGAAGCGCAATTACTCTCCGTTCGCGAATAAAATATCTTCTAGTAAGATCGGTACCTACCTCATAATACCATGTTACTCCAATGGAGCGAAAGCCTTGTAACCAGGGCTTTATTGTCATCGAGATAGGCTCTTCATAGATGGGTCCTCCACCGATAGATACCCCTTTGTCTGGCATGAAATTTGGGTCATTCTTATGTTCATCGTAGTATTCAACAAGAGTTTTTTCCCTCTTTACGATATCTTCGATATTAGGATCAGGATTCCGGTCGGTCTCCGAAGGTGGCACGAGAAACACCGTTTTTCCGGAGGGTGCAGGTGTATCCTCATCATAATTACACTGTGAAAGTCTAAGTGGAATAAAGTCAAAACTATTAACCCCCCCAAGACTCCTACGGTCCAAATCAGATATATTAAGACACTTTCCCCCATATATCCCAACATCTGGTCTAATACAGCAACGTTTATATACAATGTCTGTTCCAGGTCTGGGGTCACACTCAATAAAGTCATTGCATTTTAAATACTCAGAGTCTGGTATTATCGCTCCATTATTATCGAGATATTCTATACATTGTGTACGAAGTCCTTCAATGTTCGATGCCTCACACTCAGCGTCTGTCGCATATACACTTTGAACTGTGGGGAGATGAAGTGAGACAACCATCAATAGAACTAGTACGAGTCCGATACCAATACGACGACCAAGATGTTTCTTCACAGAAGAGATGACTAATGCGTCCATAGAATCATAATATCAGAGCTCTAATACTTTGTACATACTCTACTTCTTAGTATTCGCTTTCTTGAGTGAGTCGGTGATGTATGACACGAGTGCAAATGCAAGGATGTAGGTCAAATATTCGGGTATAAGCTCCTTTGCGACATGGAACCAGCTCGCCTGGAAGAAGCTCGCAAATCCCTCCATGGTTTCTGGATTCATCCCACCAGTCTTTGCAACCTGCAAGAGAAACTGTCGTATCGTCACTGCGTCCATGCCGTGGTGTTCGAAATTTGTCCATGCTTTGGAAAAGAGAGACTGACCTTCTTTATCAAATATCATCTTCCATCTACCAAGAGCATTACGTACTTCTTGCTTATTTGCAAATCCACTGAGCTGTATCTTATACAAGTCAAGAAAAACAGGCATATATATTTCCAGGTCACCAATCTCATCTGATGCAAGTTTGCGGAAAGCATTACCCATAGACTTAAGCTTGCCCCATGTCTCAGGTGTGCCCTTGCGCGCAGCATCTTTGAGCAAAAGAAGCATGTTGCTATCAATACCCGCCGGAGCACGCGCATCCAAAATAAGCTTGAGCTGCTCTGAGGTACCACACTCACCTGTTGAGCGGTGAACCACCGTATCATCGCTATTCAAAAACACCTTATGCACTTCACTATTGTCAGCCATGAATGGTATTGCCCCCAGGTACCCCTCATCCCACATACGTCGGAACCACCGCGCTCTGTTCACCCGTTTATCGAGGTTTTTCAGATATCTTTCAGCCTTCACGTGATCTTCGTGACTGAGACCTGATTTGATCGTGCCATTGTCATTCAGATATTTCTTGCGGAGTAAATGTTCTGTCACCTGATTCTGCTGATCAGGATTGCCCGTGGCGTTAATATCTGGAGCTCTTCCCATTTCAGCTAAAATATCATTTCGTAGGAGCACTGCACGTTGTATACGAAGTCCAAGCACTCTCTCTCCCTTGTTTGAAGATGTAAGAAGAGACTGAAGTACAGCCTGTGCAGTAAGCGTATTTCCTCGGATCTGACCTTCGAGATCTGGTCGAAATTTCTTGAGCATAACGCGGATCACTGTGTCAGTATCCATGACATATCCTTTACCGCCGTTAACACTGCTTCTGTCTTGGTCAAAGTTCTCCCCATAGATGTTGAGACCTTTCGTTTTTCCTTCCCATGTTTTACGATTTGCAAGGATTTCTTCATCTACCTCTCCCCGAAGTTCACCCTGTACAAATGCCAGGTCATCGGTCACCTCATCCCATATCTCATCTTTAACCCCCGATCTTATGTCCGGATTTCCCGAAGAAAGTTTATCCCGAAGTTTGTCGTCTATACTAGCTTGTATACTGAGTGTTTCGGCAAATGAACCTTTCCGAGAGTTTAATTCACTTTGTTCATCAAAATACTTATTTTTTATCTGTGTGCTGAGTCGTAGTCCATTTTGTTCATCTTGATTTTTCAGACGATAGAGGAACTCTATCGGAGACCGTTCGGCGATGACGACAAGCATGGCATCGTAGAGCATGGGCTTCACGAGCTGTCGTTTGATCTGGGTATTGGCGACATCATCAACTTTCCTATCGTTTGATTTCTTGCGTGACTCTTGATATACGGCGCTTTGGTAGAGCTGCTGAACTCGAGCATGGAATTTGGCAATAAAGTCTTCTTTGGAAGTTGCTCTTTGGGATTCTCTGCCGAACATGTTCGCATTGAAGTATTTTCGTGCGATGGTGACTGGCTCGAGATTGGACTGGAGTTTCGCATTCAGACTACCGAAAAGATAGTTGTGCGGGAGATGTTTGCCGAACTCATGTCCATCGTGGAGGTAGCGAGAGTAGATATGCCCAAGAAAATGATCGATAGCCTCCTGAGATCCATATTTCCCTTCTTTGTTCACCGCGATCATACCAACAATATCTGCGTCGACGAATGCGTTCAGATCATTTACCCCTATGTTTTCGACCGATTTCCACAGTCGAGTGATCCCATCTATTTTCTTTTTTGGATTTCCTTTGTCGTCCAGATCTTCGGTGTCTTTGTACTCTGCTCTAAACTGAGGAATACCTCCGCCCATATTGCGGACATATAATCGTTTGTCTATGACTCCCATGTCAGCCATCCGTCGCCAGCCGCGCAAGGTGTCGTATCCTCCTGCCTTCAGCGCATTTATGGGACCTAAAGCCCGTGCGATGTCGTCTTGGAAATACTCTGTCATATCCCATGCAAGCCTCCCCTGATGTTCATGACGTTGTTCGTTGAATACCTTAAAACCCTCTTTCCCGGCGGCAAAAGGATCCCACTTGCCCGGCATATTCGTTCCTGGCATGTTAAACAGGGGCTGCCAATACGCACCTTTGAGTGACAGGTCGTGGTTCCAATCTGGAGGAAACCTTAGTAGACGCTGATACGGTGCAAACACATTATTGAACATCTGCTTATCATCAGCCTGACCTTGGTACCCGCGGGTCGGGTTGGCGTATGAGAATACTTGTTGATATCTAAATCTCCCCGCAAATACGATGGTAAAAGCATGTTGGAGAACCCTTCTCCTTTGCCAGTCAGGGAGATGAGGATAGTTTTCTTCCAGGAATTCTTGTACTTGTAGCACTAGTGTACGTCCTCCTTCACCTTTGTTGAGAAATATCTCACTGAAAAATTTTCCCTCGTCTTCATTTATCCACGCTTTCTCTCCGAGGCGTTTTTTTAATATCGTTTCGATGAAAGATGCGCATCGTGAGATAAAAACATTGTCTTCCATAGAATAGATACGATCGATATTACGTGCAGTCATGGAGCTTTTGAGATGGTCTCCGATACTTTGGAAGAATTTTTTCTGTGCATCAGGGGATCCCATGTTCGAAAGATATCGGTACTGATGTCCCGCCTCGAAGAACGCATCATCTGCCTTCACCTCCTCAAGAAGTTCGTTGAAGAAGTCATGGGGTGTCTTATTGCCGAGTTGTGTGCGAAATGAACTAAACGTACTTATGTCTTTGCCAAGTAATGGGTCATACAGCGTCTGCATCTTGCCGAGTCCCGTCACCGAGAAATCCAGTTTGCCCTTGTCGACGTTAGAAGACTGATGGGCAAGGTTACCGAGCATGTTTGTGAGCTGTCGAAACATCTCTCGGGGATTAGATGTGTAGTCACCTCCATGCTGCAGAGCCTGCTCATATGCCTCTTTGGGTTCATCCTTCATGTTGAGGTAGTTTCTATAGACGTTACTCACCGTGAAAATCACTGACTCGCGGATACGGGTTGTAGTCTCGGAGGTAATAGTCTGACGTTCCTCGTCGGTAAATTGGTTTGAATGATAATCATCTACTGTTGCATTTTCTATGTCGACAGGTGTGCCAGTTTTCCTGCTTTTCATGAGGGCGACCTGATACCGGAAATGACGTTCGTAAAACGGGAGGAATGTACGAGTCACATTGCCCGAGTTGACTAGAAAATCAAGCGCGTTGCGTGATGCGATGACGGTTCTGAGTTTAGCAATTTTCTGCGCCTGCTTTCTTCTTTCGTGTATGGTCGTTGAAGGTTGACGTTCCAGTGAGTCAAGATATCCATAGAGGAGCACTGTGATGTTTCCCCAGTTTGCAGTCTCGTCTCGCTCAAATCTATTAATCTTTTCGAGTAGTTCAGCTTTCTGGATCGTCTGAGTGGTGTTATTCAACTGAAAGGTGATTGATGGTTGGTCTTCGAACAAGCCGTCAACCGCAACATTTAGCGTCTTAGCGACATCTGATGTGAGTTTTTGAACCCGCTGATACTCGAATGAACCGCGGGCACCTCCTTCTCTGTCGGCTATGAAGTCCGTGAGGCTTAACTTTCGGCCTTCTGCCGTTTCAAGCTGACTAGGTGATACAAGCTCAGTAAATCGCTGCTCAACGTCTGTGGTGCTTCGCATGTTGGCAAGATTCTTCCCCCCAAGTGCGTCGAATGCGTTGATGAAAGAAGGTTTTAATACTCCATGGACGATCTCTGGTCCGACTTGGGGAATGCTACCCCATTTCAAAATATCCTCTTCGAGTTTTGTGTGAGTTTGAGTGCCTTTTTTGTGGAGGGTAAGATAATCTTTATCGGTAAACAGTTTGATGATGAAGGAAGCATACACAGGCACTAACGCAGCGTGAACCATCTTTTTCTCTACGACTACCGCAATAAATGCATTGAACACTGCGAGGACCTCCTTGCGTTTTTCGGGTGGGAAGTTTTTCAGTTCTTTTTTCAGCTTTTCAGGATCGGTATTCACAATTTTATTTAGCTTCTCCAGAAGCATGTTCACAGGGTCTGACCCCTTTTCTCCAAATGCAGTGACGAGTTTACTTACGAACTTTCCGATCTTTTGCATATTCTCAACCTTGCGTCTTCTTCCATCAATCATTCCTTGGATCTCTTCTTCGCTCAGTTGCATGATCTCCTCAAGAGTCATACCTCGTGCCTGCGGTCCAAGTATCTTTTTCACCGCCGCCTCCATCTTGTCCTCTCTGCTTTGTCCAGAAGCTTTGCGAATATCATCAAGCTCTTGTCTTGCCTCATATTGTCCAGCTTGTATACTCGCTTGCTCCTCCGGTGACTCTTCAATTTGGTCTACTACTTCGGGATTCATACCAATTTCTTATAAATTTGTAATACATCGGCAACCGCTTTGTTACTTTGGATAAATGCAAGGGTGGTCGAACTTTGAGTCAAGAACTCACTTAGGTTCGCACACGCCGCACATGATGGTCGGGTAAACTGGAAAAACAGTATATCAAGTAAAAGAAGAATAGGAATACACATGAGGGCAAGGAGGCACGAGAAGATTGTCCGAAAACCGAGTGATCGAAAATCCGACAACACAGACACCCCACGAACCCTGCCGCCTTTTGCGTTTCGGGTATTAGTGCTCGTCGTCAGTTGGGGTGACTGAGTGTACATCGGTCTCATTGTACGCACGAGG
>CAYUHI010000018.1:0-1697 GCA_964444485.1 uncultured Gammaproteobacteria bacterium
ATCCCCTTCTCTTTCCTCATCCCCTGTATCTCACGAATGTAGTCGCGAAGTCTCCCTTCATATTCCAGTTCTTCTTCGGTGACCTGCACTTCAGTGGCAGGATATCGGATCGATCCATTTACCACGACATTTTTGATATTCAGCTCATCGAGGACCGTTTGCCAAGTGTTGTCTTTTATCGTGCTACAATCCGCGTCTACTGTGATCTCAAGCTTCGCGAGAGGCTTTCGTACTTTCCAGCCGTTGGTCTTCCGGATCTGATGGCCTATCTCACAGATCTGACGCGCGATACCCGTGTTTGTTTCGAGACTGGGATGTAGATGAATCTGCTCCACCGTCGGCCACATCTGCAGATGTACCGAGTCAGCACCAGAGAGTTTGCGGTATAGGAATTCGCTGTGGAAGGGTACAATGGGGGCAATGAGGCGAAGGAACCGATCAAACACATATGCTGTCGTCTCATAGTACGCACGTGCGTCGTCTGTGAGTTCCCCACTCCCTACCCGATCTCGACTCCGTCTGACGTGCCACTTGGACCAATCATTCACAAACTCTGTCATGTGTGAAACGATGGTAGAAGTATCATATTGTTCGAACGAATCGGTAATCTTTTGTATTGTGGTGTTTATGCGTGAAAGAATCCACTTGTCCAAAACATTACCAATGTTATTGGAAATTCTAAAATCTTCAGCCAGAGGCTGATCCGCCTTTGGAGGAAAATTCGAAATTCTAATTCCGTCAACTTGTGAATAAGTATAGAAGAAATTCCAAATATTCAGTAGTGGGATGATGAATTTGCGTAACTGGTCTCGATACTCCTGCTCGGAGATACAGATATCTTCTGCGTTCGTGATGGGTGATCCTAGGAGGTATAGCCTGAGAGCGTCTCCTCCGTATTTTTCCATCACTTCTTTGGGATCCGGATAATTCTTGTAATTTTTACTCATTTTCCTACCGTCTGTGCCAAGGATTACCCCACTCACGAGAACATTTTTGAACGCAGGCTTCCCGTAGATCGCCGCAGCGATGACATGAAGGACGTAAAACCACGCGCGTATCTGCCCGGTGTACTCGCTGATGAAATCAGGAGGGAAGAATGTCGCGAGACTCTCGTGTTGATTTTGTTCAGTCAGTAATTTACCCTCAGTATCAAATGGAAAGTGCCGTTCTGCAAACGATGCGGAACCTGCTTCTATCCAGCTATCCAATACCTCAGGTACCCGATGTACGGTTTTTTGACACTTCTTACAAGTGATGGTTACCTCGTCAATATCCGGCTTATGGAGATCGGATACTTTGACTCCTGCACGACCTTCTAGCTCTGTGATTGACCCAGGGACAAATCGTTCACCGCACTCACACTCCCATACAGGCACCGGAGACCCCCAATACCTACTCCGAGAAATACACCAATCTGGTGCACCTTCCATGCTTTTGAGGAATCTTCCATGTTTGAAATGACTTGGGAACCAATTCACTTTTTCGTTCGTTTGTGCCATCGTTTGCTTTAGATCTTGCACATTCACATACCATGCTTCTTGCGGATTGTAAAAAAGTCGCGTATGACAGCGCCAGCAGTGGGCTATGGTGTGGCGGTGGCTCGGATCCTCATGAAACATGAGTCCTCTCTGTGTCAGATCTTCATTCACTAAGGCATTCACTTTGGTCAGGTACACCCCTCCCCAGCCATTGGGATT
>CAYUHI010000018.1:1797-4534 GCA_964444485.1 uncultured Gammaproteobacteria bacterium
CATTCACTAAGGCATTCACTTTGGTCAGGTACACCCCTCCCCAGCCATTGGGATTGTCGGGAGTGAGTTTTCCTTCGTCATTCACATTTCGGACAATCTGAATGTTGTCCCTTTGCATAACTTTTAAATCTTCTTCACCATATGGCGCGAGTGTGACGATGCCAGTACCTTCATCTGCAGTAACAAATGCGTCCGCTACGATCACATGGAGTTTCTTTCCCTTCTCCGGTTTGTAGAAATCATAGTGCCCCTCGTATTTCATGCCCACCAATTCTTTCCCGAGTTTTTTGCCCATGATATTTATGTAATCTAAAACACTTGTGGTGTCATCCTGAACTGGTTTCAGGATCTCATTTGATAAGATTTCCTCCTGATTTTGTAATTTGGTTTCAGATATTTCTCGAGAACTAGATCCCGAATCAAGTTCGGGATGACGCGTTATGGACCTTTCGCGGATAACAGCAGTGAATACTTTCGCCATTGTTGATTCGGCTAAGATATAGCGTGCTCCTTCATACTCAACCGTGACATACGTAAGGTCTGGGTTCACAGCGAGGGCAGTAGTGGTGAGCTTCGTCCATGGCGTCGTCGACCACGCGAGAAAGTACGTGGGCACTTTGTACTCTGTACCCTGTACTCTGTACTTGTATGTATTCGCAGGTTCTGTGATCTCTTTGTAGTTCTCATTTGCATCCATCGCTACTTCGAAGTTAGAAATGGGAGTCGAACAGTGCGGACAAAATAACGACACACGAAGGCCTTTGTAGATATGTCCTTTCTCGTACATCTGCTTGAAAACCCACATCACAGACTCCATATAGTCGCGATCCATAGTACGATAGGAGTTCCGGAAATCTACCCACCTGCCAACATGGTCTACATACCACTCCCATGCGCTCGATACATCATTCACATAGAGCTTGCATTCTTCGATAAATTTCTTTACTCCAACTTTTTCTTCTATCTCTCGCTTGGACTTCAGTCCCAGAGCATTCTCGACTTTGTTTTCAGCTGGGAGTCCATGACAGTCCCATCCCCATACTCGTCTCACGCGGTACCCCTGCATTGTCTTGTACCTTGGGAATACATCTTTGGGTATACTCGAAAGGAGTGTGCCGTAGTGTGGCAACCCCGTGATGAAGGGGGGTCCGTCTAGGAAGTTCCATTGTTTGTCTGTCGGTCTTTCCTCGACAGAGCGTTCGAATATCTTATTTTTCTTCCAGTACTCGATCATATCACTCTCGGTTTTGAAGTACTGTGAAACCATAGGAGGCTCCTCTATCTTGTAATTTTGATTTTTGACTTTTAATGTTTGATTTTGTTCTGTACCGTGTTTATCAGACATAGTGGGGTAATTATAAACGATGGAACGAGATACGTGGGAGCTTATTATGAGACGAGATGTTTTGTATAATAATCTCGATGTTTTAGTATCTGGTAAAGAAACTTTCAAGTATGTCGAATAAACGAAAAATCACTATTTTTTATGTAGTTTTCACCACCTTGTATTTCCTTTTGCGCTGCGTCGCACTAGATCAACTCTATATGGTGCATGATGAGCGCGACATCGTATTTTCTGCGTGGTCTCTTGCGCGCTCGGGTAGAGATCTTTTTGGTAGCATCTTTCCTATTAGTTTCCAAGGTATAAGCCCCGACAACCCACTTATTTCTATATGGTTTTCTGCGTTGTTTTGGCTCCTTATACCAATAAAAAGTGTGTTCTTTGCCCGTTTACCGTTTGTGTTCGTGTCCTCGTTTATTCCTTTTCTTATATTCCTTATAGTGTATAAAGTGACGAAAGACACACGCTTCTCTATTCTTGTCTCACTTGTTGCAGGGATAAGCCCATGGATGTTCCATCTGGGGAGAATCGCTATGGATGTCACGCTTGCATTCCCGACACTACTTGTAGCCGTTTTGTTTCTTCTAAATAAAAAGCGTCTACTCGGTTACATATTCTTATTTTTTGCATTTTTCAATTATCAGGGGTTTCGCACTATCATACCTTTTATTCCTTTTATCATTGAGTGGTATGTGCAAAATGTAGAAAGGAAACAGTCTGTGCCTAGATATTTTGTACACGTCGGATGCATACTCATTCTCTTATTGTCGATTTTCCTCATTGATTCGAGGGTTACCACTCGTCGATTTGATCAGGTGATATTTCTAAATACAGAGCGTTTCGCTGCGGACGTAGATCTTAAACGAAGAGAGACAATATTTCCCCTTACTATTTCGAAGATCTTTGATAGTAAACTGACTGAAACAGTCAGGTATGGGTTGGACACGTTTACTCAAGGCTTAAGCACCCAGACATTCTTTTATAAGGGTGATGCGAGCCCCATCAATGGGACTGGCATTGGAGGTTTGCTATTTATTTCAACGCTTCCCTTTTTCGTATTCGGCATTATGTTGCTTCGCAAGAAGGGGCTTCCATATATGTTCCTGTCCTCATTTATTTTGTGGGGAATGGTGCCATCACTCGCAAGTCTAAACGGTCATTCTTACGCGATACGCGGAATTCTTATGATCGTAGGGTTCTCGACCCTTATTGCTCTTGGAATCGCTGAATCATGGACTATAGTCACGAAGTACCAAACGTTTAAAAGAATTATTCTAGTTATTACCATTATCATTTCCATCGCTGACGTCAGCACATTTGTCTATGAGTATCTTGGACGAAGACCCATCACGCTAAGCGAAGTCTTCAACGAACGGGAGCGTGCAATCTCTGAAT
>CAYUHI010000018.1:4634-17621 GCA_964444485.1 uncultured Gammaproteobacteria bacterium
AGACCCATCACGCTAAGCGAAGTCTTCAACGAACGGGAGCGTGCAATCTCTGAATATATCGCATCTCAAAACAAAAATACTCCGATAGTGGTTTATGACACTGACATAAGTACAAAAAATACTTTCATGACCTATGCATTTCTAAAGCTAAACGATCCTTCTAAGATTCAAACTGCTATGAAGCAAGGTGGGTTTGTGTATCGATATGAAAATAGTACTTTTAGACGATGTGAGGATCGGATCGATCATCCGCAGGATGCCATTGCCATTGTGAGTAATCACTGCTTGGAAGATGTAGAATACCTTAAACTGAAGGATATGAAGCTAAAAGAAATAACTTACAAAGATACTCCCATCCTCGTGGCGTATTTTGTGATACGCCCTCGTTAGTCATAGATTAGAATAATTCCTTTTTGAGAAATATGTGCAGTCTATGTTCTTCGATATAATATCTTTCGTGTTGTACACATAGTATAGATCGTGAACATTGTCACGGGAGTAAATAATATTGATAGACTTCTTCATCAGACTTTCTTTCACTAAATCCACATTTGTTGCATAGATAACGGGTATAGAATTTTTATTTTCACAGTATATCTCATCAATATTCTTGTCAGTTTTATGAATATTTCCCAAATCAGTAGCGTGTGAAAACCCTCCGCTATCTGATGGTGGTCGAATAACGCTGTCTTGGAAAAAACGAGGATCTACAGCATTATAATATGCATATAACACAATAGCTTCATTGATTGAACGGATATATATGGGAGTTTTTTTATCTAATGTACCCAAATATTTCATGAGTTTCGCAATAGGAGTTTGGAGTGTGATTTCATACTTATAGGTATGAATTGCAAGGAAATCAATCATAAAGAATCCCAGAAAGACCAAAATGGTAAGCCCAAAGACGAATGAGACTAGTATTCGTCTCCAGGGGATGCGCACCACGCTCATCATATATTTTGCGCCGTACATACACGTTATGAGTATAAAAGGAAACAAACCTGACAATCTGACTTTCTGAAGCGTTCCGAAGACAACAGTTGGCAAAGGACTAATGATAAGTCCTAACAAAACAAGCATTTCGTACCGCGTAAGCGAACGTGTAGAAAGTTTGGTCACCAAATACATAATTCCAATAATATAGAGTGGAAATACAATGATACTAAGCAGTCCATAGCCGTCGACATTCACATATTCAGCACCTTCATCCCCATCAACGAAAAGATAAGTTGGTGAAAGAACTCGAACATACCCCTTGAGGATCGTCTCGACGTATGCTTTCATTTTGTTGCTGTTCAGATAGCAAAGTATTTTGGGAAGTGATTTTGCACAGATACTTCTGTCATCATTAACTTTCATTACCACACCTTGCACGGATGTAGACATTGCTTGACCAAATCTAGCAGTTCCCGTGCCCGTTCTTCCTAGAAAAATTAGCGGTATGACAAAAATGAAAAAAAGTAATATCAGTCCAATACCATAGACTGATATAAATTTTTTAGATCGCATAAATAAGATAACAGTAACCAAGATTACTGCAGGAGTGATCACTCTAAACGCAATATAGCTATACCATGTTAGGGCAAATGCAGTTGAAGCGATACATATGTACCTCCATTTATTCTGGTTATGTATTGCAGATAGTAAATACCATAGACCTATGGTAAAAAAAAGAAGTCCCAAGCCCGATTCATATCCGAAGATACGACTCAGCATGATGAGCCAAGGGCTTGTTGCAGTAATCAGTGCACCAAGTAAGCTTATATTCGGAGAAAAACTAAATTGTCTCAGAAGGAGATATATAACAATTACGAGCATACTTCCTGCCACTGCACCGGGAACTCGTACGGCAAAGTTGGAGAGACCAAACAATTTAACAGATGGAACTATGGCATATATGTATGCCGGCAGCTTTTGATCTCCATATGCCTGAAAAACAAGTGGGAATTTCTTGCCGTACTCATCTTTCCCTGTTTGAGCAATTGAGTATGCGTTATATCCTAGGCTTGCTTCATCAATGTGTGATCCGTATGGCATTGTATCCACATAGAGTAGTCTGATAGCTAGTGCGAGAAGGAAAATGCAACCTAGAAGCAGTAGGTGTCTCTTTCGGAGTATTGTGAGAAGGAGCATTTTATGTTCTACTCAAACCCATTAACTTTATGATTGCCCTGTCAGATAGTGAGACCTTCGTTCCCCTACTTCTTTCGCAAGAAGGCGGGAACGTCGAATGGGTCATTCTCGAGTTCGTAATTATCTTCATTTTTCTGGGTACTGGGTTGTTTAACGGCATTTTCTTCAGTTCGTTGCGAGGGGGACTGAGATGATCGCGAGTATTCATGAGGGGAAGTTTCTGTACGGCGGCGCACTACACTCACGGTCTCGTCAAACTTCGTTGCAATGAGGGTGATCTTAATGTGGTCTTGAAGCTCAGGTTTTATAGTCGCACCAAATATGATGTCTGCTTCAGGATCGACGGCTTGAGAAACCATATTCGCAGCCTCATCAACCTCAAGCATCGTCATGTCGGGTCCTCCGGATATGTTGATAAGAACGCCCTTTGCCCCGTCGATGCTTGAGTCAAGAAGTGGAGAAGTAATGGCTTCTCGTACTGCATGAATGGCGCGACCATCTCCATTGGCGACCCCTATCCCCATCAAGGCAGTCCCTGCATTGGACATGATTGTCCGCACATCAGCAAAATCAACATTGATGAGTCCGGGGTCTGTGATAAGTTCTGCAATACCTCGTACGCCCTGGTGCAATACACTATCTATCTTGCGAAGTGCTTCGAGCATGGACGTTTTGTTGTCAATTATCTGGAGAATTCGTTGGTTTGGCACAACAATAAGAGTATCTACGTTCTCCTTAAGTGCTTGCACCCCTGATTTGGCTGCATTCATACGCTTACTTCCTTCAAAGAGAAATGGTTTGGTCACGACACCTATCGTAAGCGCTCCGCATTCACGCGCAACTTTGGCGATGATAGGCGACGCTCCCGTCCCCGTCCCTCCTCCCATTCCCGCTGTTATAAACACGAGGTCGGCACCCTGTAATTCCTCTTTTAGTTTGTCAAACGACTCCTCTGCCGCTTTCTGTCCGACTTCCGGACTTCCGCCGCTCCCCAAACCTCGGGTGATAGAATCTCCAATCTGCACTTTTATTTGTGCTTTATTGTGCAAGAGTGCTTGTGCATCGGTATTTATAGAGATAAACTCCACGCCCTCTATCCCCCCTTCATCGATCATGCTTCCGATCGCGTTGCTGCCACCGCCTCCAATACCGATGACCTTGATGTGTGCAACTTGACCGGTGTTAGGTTTGATGAGCATAGTTTACGGTAGGAATTGATGAATAATTTCTTTTACTCTCTCGAGAAGGGAGTATGATCCTTTTTGTGTAGATGTGCCACGGAATGGATTGGTGATATTCATCTGAAGATTTTCAAGTACCGAAGAACCGCCTTTGCCGCTTGTCATCATATCTCCAGCCTGAAGCAGGCCTACCAGCGAAGCAAATGAAGGCTCTATCAGCTCATCTGTAAGGCCTGAGATAGTGAATTTTGTGTACCTTCCCGATGGATCAGCGGGTTTACCCATCCGAACAGGCACTCGAAAGAGATGTTTTGCAATCTCCTGTACACCAATAGTCCGAGCGCCACCACCTGCAAGCACGAGTCCTGCGGGAATAAGTTTATGATATCCCTTTTTCTCAAGATCGCTGTATACCATCTGGAGTATTTCTTCTATGCGGATCGATATAATGCCCTCATATACTGTCTTGCTGGTAAAGTCTGAGGCTTCCCCCATGGCAAGATACTGGCCTATATCTGGTAACTCTACCGATTTGGCACGACCTGAAAATGGCGTATAGGAGTTTGACATGTAGAGCTTCATTTCTTCGGCAACCTCAACTGGAAGACCCAACCCAACAGCAAGATCACTCGTGATATGCTTAGCCCCAATAGGGACAGACGCGACATAACATAGCGCGCCCTCACCATATACTGCATAATCTGTCTTGCCTGCTCCCAAATCTACCACCAACACTCCAAGATCTTTTTCTGTATCTGCGAGGATAGCATGTCCCGACGCTGCTGCAGAGAAAACAAACCCTGCATTGGTGATTTCGACTGTGTCCAATACACGGTCTACATTTCGCAAATTGGTAGCCGATGCCGTGATAATGTTGCAGTCTACTTCAAGTCGTACTCCACTCATGCTAACGGGGTTGCGTATTTCACCTTGTCCATCTACTACAAATTGTCTCGGCGAGACCGAAAGAACATGACGAGTGGAGGGGATGGAGATTGCTTTGGCTGCATCGATAACTCTTTCCACATCTCCCTCTGATATGTCACCTTTGGGGTTTGCCACTGCTACGACACCATGGGAGTCCTGCGACGCAATATGAGGACCTCCCACCGAGACATACGCATCTTTAGCACCCACTCCGGCCATACGCTCTGCCTTCTGGATTGCACTATCCAGACATTCGGTAACCTGATCGATGTCAACGATCACACCTTTGCGAACTCCTTGAGATTCGGCTACCCCGTAGCCCAGAACTTTGAGTTTTTCAGATTCATCGTGCACCGCGATGGCCGCAGCAATCTTGGAGGTTCCTATGTCGAGTGCGGTAATAGTTTGCTTCATGCTCATACAACGGTACTTAGAATAGCGCAAATTTTCTGAAAAGTCCACCAATAATCACTTGCCGATGATTATCTTCTCAAAGCGTACATCGGCGCTTTTGAATCTTTCCCCCCCTTTCTGTACTATCTTCATGAGTTGAGTGACTGATGCCATCTGTTTGTCGTGGTCACTATCACTTGCTGCAATAAACTCCATAGTATCTACTCCACAGCGCACCAGATGGCTGTCTTCGATAGTGATGAGAAAATCACTATACCCATATTGATGGAATATTCCCGCAAGTCCTGCGGCAAAACGAACATCACGTGAGCCCAGCGGTTTGCCGCGTGCATACTCGCCAGGTGAAATGGACTGATAATAGCGAATTTCTCCCAAATCTTCGGGTTTCTCATACGCAAAATCTAAGACCGTTCCGTCTGATGATAATAACAGATACCTTGTAGGACTCAGTGTTAGATATACCACTGGTTTGCGAAATTTGACGATAAGCTCAACTGACTGTGGTAGTATTTTGACTACGCGCACTGTTTCGATCGCAGGATTTGCACGTAGAATTTTGGACTCTGCAGCAGATTCGGAAAGCAAAAGGATGTTGTGGTCACGGATTTCACTGACATTCTCCCATTGCCAATCATTCACTGGGTTTCCATTACTATCTTTTATCTCTACCTTCGTAATCAAGAAAAAATAATGAATGAATAACATTACAAAAAAGAACATCACACTCAGTGCGATGATGAAGGTTATCTCGGATTTTCTTATGATGTTCCATGCAGAATGTACATCAAATCGAAGCAATGGAGTGTTCTTTTTCTTTTTTTTCGAATGATCTTGCGGATTGAATCTGAGAATATCATGACTTTGCGGAAAGTGTCTCGAGAATAGTGCGAAGAATTTTCTTTGCCGCTTGTGGATCATATATAGTAGTTAATGAATCATAGTTCGCTGCATACGATTGTACATTGTTTCCGATTTTTTGGATACAGGAGAGCAGTTCATCACTGCTGTGGTTTTGGTCGAAAATCTCAGCGACATGTGCTTGAGAGAGTAATCTTGCATGAGCCTCCTGCTCCCCACGCGCCGACCACGGCAAAGGAATGAGAACAGCCGGCTTACGCAAAGCGATAAGCTCGGTGACAGTGCTTGCCCCACTTCTTGATATTACGATGTCTGCCCTTTTATATACTTCAGCCATGTCGTGAGTTGCGAGGTGTTGCATGGGATGATAGCGTTCCCGCAACTCACGAGGAAGTGCGATGTGGGCCTCTTGGGCCTTGTCCCAATCGTGATACTCCTTCACATTACCTACCTGGTGTATGACCGAATAATCTGCAAGCAGTCTAAATAGCAATTGAAAAATATGATGGTTTATAGAGTGCGACCCGAGATTTCCACCGATGACAAGTATGATCGGTTTTCGAAGATGTGCAAAATTTGCATTCCCCGAGCTGATAAATATTTTCTTCCTCAGGGGATTGCCGGTTACCAGGACTTTTCTTTTGTCAAAATATCTCACCGTATCGGGAAATGAGACCATCACTCGGGTTGCAAGATGTGCAAGCCACATATTTGCAGTCCCGGGAATCATGGTTTGTTCATGCAAAAAAATGGGCACTCCAAAGATATATCCTGCAATACAGATCGGCACACTGACATACCCCCCAAAGCTGAGTATTGCATCGGGTTTTGTTTTGTGCAAAATGCGAAGCGCAATACTCAAGTACCACGGTAAAGAAAGGAGTCCCCACAATCCCCGTTTCATCGCAAGATGAATAAAGGGTATTTTCCGGGCAAATATTTCTTGATATTCGAGTGAGTTTGCAGTTTCGCGATGGTTAACATATCTTCTTCCAACAAAGGTGATAGAAACATCCGGATACTCTTCTCGTATTTCGTCTATCACCGCCAATGCCGGAGTAGGGTGCCCTCCTGTTATGACTAACCTTTTGAGCTTCATGACCTACATTGTAATAGAGATTATATGTAAAGTCGAATATCATCTTCGTGAGCGGAGTCTTCTGATGTTCCTGAGGGATGCTGTGCCAGTGCGGAAAGCCTGGACAAGCATGTGAGGTTTGCTGGGGTGATTATCCTCCTGTTTTGCCAGACTTATCATAACCCCTACCAGACAAAATGATATGAGCAAACTTGTCCCCCCATATGATACAAACGGCAGTGGAATACCCGTAAGAGGAGCGAGTCTTGTCATGGCCGCAAGATTTATGAGAGATTGGAGTCCGAAAAAGAGCATAATCCCCGATGCCAACATAAAGCCAAATCTATCTTTCATCTGAACCACGACTCTGTATAAATAGTAAAGGAAAAGAGCGTATAGGCATATAAGTCCGAGCCCTCCCACAAATCCTAATTCTTCTACGATGATTGCAAATATACTATCGGTATGCGGTTCGGGCAAAAAAAGGAATTTTTGTTTTGATCCTCCAAAACCCAGCCCAAATAGCCCTCCATTCTGGATTGCAATGATAATCTGACGCACATGGTAGCCGATGCCTTGCGGATCTTGGTTGATGTCAAAAAGAACACGTAATCGATGTAATCTGTAGGATGCCGACTGTGCGGTGATAACCGCAACTATTGCTAGGGCTGGAAGAACCATAAAAAATTTTTTCAGGTCCACTCCTGCAACAAAGTACATACATATCGAGACTAATACGATGATCATAGCAGTGCCCATGTCTGGCTGAAGCATAATAAGACCAGCGATAATAAGAAGCAGCAAAAGGAAGGCTACTATCCTCTGTTTCTCACGATGTTGAAACCATGCGGCAAGGTAGAGTATGACGGCAGACTTGGCTATTTCTGCTGGCTGAACATTGAAAGGCCCCAGATTAATCCATCTGGTTGCCCCATTCACTCGGGAGCCGATCCCCGGTATAAGTACTGCGATAAGAAGCGCAATGCTCAATATTACAGTTGGTAATGCCACGATATACAACCGACGATAGTTAAGCCTTGAACATATCACCATCCCCACGATCGCGAAAATAAACCACATAAGTTGACGTTTAACAAAAAAGAACGGATCTTGGTAGAGGTTGAGCGCCCGGATAGAGGAACCCTCAAAAACAAAATACAATCCTATACAGGTGAGGATAATAGGTAGTGTATACAGATTGATATACCAAGCTGTATTATGTTTTATCCGCGTCATTTCTTCATTATATCAGAAATGATCTGACTGAATTTTGCGCCTCGTTCAAATTCATTATGAAACTGAGCAAAGGAAGTGGCGCCAGGGGTGAACAAGAGATATGTAGGCTCATGAAGCTCTCTTGCAAATTTGACGCTGTCATGAATTGCAGCATCAAAATCCTCATATACTGGAGAGACATGGAGGTTAGATATGGTAGAAAGTCTGGATGCTATCTCATCTGTCATGGTGCCCTTCAATAGAATAATAGAAAGAATGGAGTCTTTGTTTGTTTCAATCACGTTGATGAGATCGTTTGTTGACAATTTCTTCGAGTTACCCCCCATCACCAATACAATTTTTTTATCTTTAAACGTCTCTATTGCGGTGATTACAGATATCGGGGTTGTTGAGGTAGAATCATTCACCACAACAACATCATCGATTACTCCGATGATTTCCTGACGAAATCGCAAAGCTTCCAAATTGCGGATATAGTCTGCGACGGTCAGCCTATCAAGCTCGGGTAATATACATACAACAGCATTCAGTGCCAACGCCGCATTCAACTTGTTATGTTGTCCACGTACGTGCAGTAGTTCACCAGGGAAATCTTTTGCGTAACATTCGATGATTTGAGATGGGATGCTGACATTGTGTGACGAAAGCACCGACAGAGTTTTCGTGGGTGAGATAAAAATACCATCCGGTTTCTGATAGCTAAAAATTGCTGTTTTATCATACACATATTTTTGCATATCTACATGGTAGTAGTTTAGATGATCTTCATAGATATTGGTAAACACCGCAATCTGGGGGGAAATCTTGGCTCGATGAAAGCCAGATAACTGCCATGAAGAGAGTTCCAAAACAACAATGTCATTTGCTTTTGCCTCGTCCAGCAGCTCTATCGCACATGTTCCAGGGATGTTACCGGCGATATAAACCTGCCCCTTGGTATACAGGTGTTTCAAGGTCCGGTAGATGTAGGTTGTTGTAGTAGATTTCCCCCGCGTACCTGTGACTCCTATCATCCGTGCCTTCGTGTGCTTGGCAAAGTATGCTGTCTCCATTATGACGGGTATTTTCCTTTTTATGGCTTTCTGGATAAAAATGTTCGTCCACAGAACAGAAGGTCCCTTCACGATACAATCCGCCGAGATAAAATCCTCTTCTTTATGCTCACCAAGGCGATAGGTGATGTTGCGGAATTCTGCAAGTTCTGCAACTGACTTTTGCAGATCTTCCACACCTCTGAGGTCCGTCACAGTGACTAGAGCTCCGTGTCTTGCAAAATATCGTGCCACACCAACCCCTCCACCTTGCATTCCTAATCCCATGATAAGAACTTTTTTATTTTTCCAAAAATCCATAGAGAAATATATGAAATTCTGCGATGACAATCTTATGACTTCCTGACGGCCTGAATTCCTGACCTCCTGAATACCTAATTGCCTTTCATCTTATAAATGCGATCGCGAGTCCCAAAAGTACAAAAATCATCGCGAATATCCATAATCGAAAAACAACTTTGGGCTCACACCACCCCCTATGCTGTAGATATAGATGGAAAGGTGACACCACGAAGATTTTCTTGTGTCGGAGCCGTTTACTCAGCAGTTGGATGCCCGATGATGCCGCCTCAATCACAAAGATTCCCCCTATGACGGGAAGTGCAAATGACTTTCCCAGGATGAGTCCAATAACCGCGAATGTTGCCCCAAATGCGAGTGCGCCCGTGTCTCCAAGCATGATCCGCGCCGGATAAATATTGAAGTATAGAAATGCAATAATACCCCCGATCCACACTGAGATAAATATAGAAGTTGGCACATCGATGATGCTGCGAGATACTACCCAAAATCCAGTTAGCGCGATGAGAAGTACTCCCCCGGCGAGCCCGTCCATACCATCAGTAATATTCACCGCATTGGAAAAAGCCACAATGACGAATATCGCGAAGAAGATATACCAATACGATAGTTCGAAGGTACCAACAAATGGAACATGGATCAGGTCAATTTTGAGGTTGAGGAATAGGCTGATAGCGATGATTGCTGCCAGGATGAGTTCTATTATGAGTTTTTGTCGCCATCTGAGTCCAAAAAAAGAATTCTTTTTCCATAAAAATATTTTGCTCAGGTCATCATACAGACCAAGTAAGCCAAAACCGATAAAAGTCGAAAACAGAACAACTATCTCAGTGATGAGTGACGGGTAGTTGATGGAAAGGTAGAGTTTTGCGCTCAAAAACCATGCCATATATACCACAAAAAGAATTGAAGTGAGCAGTATGACAAGAATTCCTCCCCCGACCGGTATTCCGACTTTGTGTGCATTCAGTTTGTCGAAAATTGGAGTTGTTGAGCCAAATGGGTCTTTCGTTTCCTGCTGGGCCCTTTGCATCTTGCGACTATACAAAAAATTGATGAAAGGGATAAAACAGAGGAAGTGAACGGCAAATGAGATTAACGTCCCGAATAAAAACATTGATATTGTATTCATATTCGCAAATACTTTAACCTGATAAATGTAATGCTTTGTACTGACTCAGCTTCCCAATATTTTTGGCAAAAAAATAATTATTCCGGCGAGAGCAGCGCCAATTGCAAAAATGAGCATTGCACCTGCAGCTGCATCTTTGGCAATCCGGATATCCTCTCTTTTTTCCAAGCTCACAGTGTCGAGAGTCTGCTCAAATGTAGAGTTTATTGTCTCAATTGTCAAACCTACGGTGATAAGTAGCAGTAAAGTAAGCCATTCGTACATCTGTATCTCAAAGTAAAGTCCCATAGCTACTGCGAGCACGCTCAGCACCACATGTACCTGAT
This sequence comes from uncultured Gammaproteobacteria bacterium, assembly GCA_964444485.1. Classification (GTDB taxonomy): domain Bacteria; phylum Patescibacteriota; class Microgenomatia; order UBA1406; family GWC2-37-13; genus JAGOLU01. The sequence continues at coordinate 15,275 of CAYUHI010000018.1, forward strand.
AGTTGGGTTGTGTACGGAAAACCCATACGATTCCGTCTATGGCATGTTTGAAGGATATGGTATGACGACGTATCCGATGTCGTATTTTGTGAATCATATGGTGTTGGGTGTTAGTAAAAAGATTAACACTTCACAGTTAGTTCTTTATCAAATTTTTCAGAACATGTTTGAGTTTATCCTCATCATGGCGAACTATACTGTGTGCATATGTTGCCGCTAAGTGTTCATTTTTCTCGACATATTCTGACGTATCCATAAGTTCTGCTTCGACTATAGTACCTGAATATTTGTTCTCGAACAGGTCATTGCGCACACTATCTTCTCCGAGTACCTCATACCGCTTAATCATATCGTCAGGTATAGGTTGTGTATTTACGATACAAATGTCCGGCATACGCTTGTAGTATTTGGTAAAGTCTATTAAGTGCTGATATGCCCCATAACCCATGGTCTGAGAGGCCTTAGTCATGAGATTCATAATGTATACGAGTGTGGCTTTGCTTTCAGTACAAGCTTTTGCTATACCTTCAGCAAGTGCAACTGAGACAAGACTTGAGTACAGATCACCAGGACCAGCGATGATGAAGTCGGATTCTAGCAAACGCTCAATTGCTTTGGGATTTGCCCTTATGGGTGGCACTGCTTTAGCTTCAACGACGTTGCCATTGTCGGGATTTTTCTCATCAAGTAACAGTTCGCTCTCTACCACTCTACCCGTGTCGTAACGCACCTCAATATTTGCCCGATCCAATATAGCAGGATATACTCGGCCAATACATTGCATGACGTGGTGCGCTTCATCTAACACTTCATCATACGAATCGGTGATTTTTTCAAGAGTAGATATGAAAATGTTGCCGAAATTATGTCCTTTCAGATCGCCATTTTCGAAGCGATAGCTGAATAGTTTCCTCCAGATGTCCGGTGCCTCTGACAATGCAACCAGACACTGGCGAAGATCTCCAGGAGGAAGCACGCCAAGCTGGTCACGGAGACGTCCGGTAGACCCTCCTGAGTCCATCATCGTAACGATCGCTGCAAGGTCGAGCGAGTCAATCTGACGCAGAGCGCGAAGGACTACGTACGAACCTGTTCCGCCCCCAAGTACCGTGATTTTTTTCAAGAATGAATGTATAAGTGGTAACGATCTATGATACAATTATAACACTATGAAACCAACTGCAGTATTGCTCGCTGGGGGTAATAGTAAAAGGATGACTCCCTTCCTCACCAATAAGACTTTATGGCCTATTTGCGGCAAGACAGCACTCCAACACACCATCGAACTCGTACAGTCTGCAGGGATCGATAGTATTGTGGTGATAGGCAGCGATAAAAACGAGCACTTTTTACGATCATATCAAACCACATCACCTAACCTGGTATATAGGTTACAAAATGATGCTTTAGGCATGGCTGACGCTCTAAAGACAGTCGGTGCAATGATTAGCAGAGGCCCAATAATAGTGCTAAATAGCGTTGACTTTTTTGACACCAATTTGATTAAATCAGTATGTGATCAAGTCGAGAAAGAACACCCCAAGCTCCTTGTCTGCGGTATGAAGACTTCGCGTCATCTTCCCCTCGGGTATTTTGCTTTTGAGGGTGAGAGGGTAAGCGGTGTAGTAGAAAAGCCACCCAAAGGCGATGAGCCAAGCGATACCATCAAACTTACTATGGACTATTTCGAAGATCCTCAGGAGTTTATTGCACTATTTGACAAATATACTAGCGCAAAGGACAAGGATATGCAGTATGAACTCGCCCTTGATGTTTTACTGAAAAAATACGGCGCCAATATTGTCTATTCTGACTATTGGAGTAAGCTCAAATACCCCTTCTTTGTGCTCGACGTATTGGATACTTTTCTTAGTCACAGGATAGAAAAATTCATACATCATAGTGCGCATATATCACCCCACGCTCTCATTGAAGGTAAGGTATATATCGATGAAAATGCGCGTATTGACGCGTTTGCGGTAGTGAAGGGGCCTGCGTATATTGGAAAGAACGTGGTCATCGGTAATCAGGCGCTAGTCCGTCACAGTAGTATCGAAGAAGGAGCCGTAGTGGGCTTTGGCACGGAGGTTGCCAGAAGCTATGTGGGTCCTGACTGTCAGCTTCATCATGCATTTGTAGGTGATAGCGTGCTTGAAAAAGCAGTCAATATGAGCTGGGGTACGGTGACGACGAACCTGAGGCTCGATCGAAAAAGTGTACGGTGCAAATTGCCTGATGGTACTATAATACCTACTGATAAGGTAAAACTAGGCGCTATGATAGCTCAGGGTGCCTTCCTTGGATCAAACGTCTGCACCATGCCAGGGGTGTGTATCGAAGCAAACTC
>CAYUHI010000019.1:0-1134 GCA_964444485.1 uncultured Gammaproteobacteria bacterium
CGATTCGACTTACTATTCCGAGGAGTCGAGATCGCGACGGGGAGTATGCGCGAGCATCGATATGACAGACTGTGCGATCAGCTTCGTACCATGGCAGGAGGTGACCCTGAGGCAGAGGGGTTCCGCTACTATATGTCTGCATTCAAATACGGCATGCCCCCGCACGGAGGATTTGGGATGGGTCTTGAGCGATTTGTGCAAAAGCTTATCGGTCTTGCCAATGTGAAGGAAGCGTCGCTCTTCCCGAGAGATATGAACCGTCTCTCTCCGTAATGTCAAAACCCCAATATCAAATGACAAATAAAACTCAAAATCTAAACAACATATAAGTACACCACAGTGCCGATTTATTTTTTGAGCTTTTGTTTTTGGATTTTATTTGACATTGGGTTTTTGTCATTGAAATTTGTTGCCCGCCATGCGTCTTTTCCTCTCTTCTACTCTCGACGGAAGTATTGACCTTTTCATGAAGGAATATGGACTTGAGCCAAAGTCAACTCCTGTGGTGTATATTCCAACCGCTGAGAATTGTTTCAAACCAGCAAGGGAAGTATCGGAGCGAGGGAGCTACCAGTGCCTGATACAGAAAGAATTCCCTGTCACCATTTGTGACTTAGACAAGGTTACTCCTACCCAAATGAAAGAGAAAATGGAGAAAGCCAAAGTCATCGTCTGTGGTGGTGGAAATACCTATTATCTCCTCTACCATATGAAGCGAAGTGGATTTGATAAGCTCCTTCCTTTACTACTTCAGAAAGGTGTAATCTACGTCGGTTCGAGTGCGGGTAGTTGTGTATGTTCCCCCGACATCGCCTATGTGAAAGATCAGGATGACCCCGCTATGGCCCCAGATCTTGACGATTATACGGCACTGGGACTTGTCGATTTCGAGATCTATCCCCACTGTATCGAAGATTATTATGCACAAAACTACTCTATCTCCTACATAATCGATGCTCTAAGGTCTCGCGCAATAAAGATCTTCCTCCGCGACAATCAAGCAGTGGTGGTGAAAGAAGATGGGCACAAGATTGTGTCTTGTTAAGAATAACCAAAGTCACCCATCATTCGCTATTTCCCATTCGCCTTTCGCTGTTTACCGTTACTGTTTATTGCTTACATGGTTCCTGAACC
>CAYUHI010000019.1:1234-5077 GCA_964444485.1 uncultured Gammaproteobacteria bacterium
TGTTTACCGTTACTGTTTATTGCTTACATGGTTCCTGAACCAAGTTCAGGAAATCAATTGTATTGTGTATTGTTTACTGCTACTGTTTACCGTTACTGTTTATTGTTACCGCCCACTGTTGTAGAATGACTCCTGTGAAAGCGAAGTATTTACTCTTCCTCATCGTTGCAACTCTCGCTTGTGCGTTCTACCCTGGGACGCACTATCTGTACAACCTTGAGATCACACACCCCGAAGCATTTGCTGAGCCACTCCCTGTCCCCACCCTCGCCTACCCGATACCAGCCGTCAAGATAGGAGTACAAGACCCCAAGGTTAGTGCCGAGGGGGTGTATGTAGTCGAACGCAAGACATTCACCCCTGTGTATTTCAAAAATCCTGATACCCGTTTTTATCCTGCATCGACGACAAAGATCGTCACCGCACTCACCACCATTGATCTCCTGAAAGCACAGGATATTGTGAAAGTGTCGGTAGCTACAGACGAGGGACAACTTATGGATCTTGTGCCAGGGGAGAAGATATCTGTTGAAAACTTGCTGTATGGCATGCTTGTGCATTCGGCAAATGACGCAGCGTATGCGATCGCGAACTATAGAGGAGATTACGCCGGGTTTATGGATCATATGAATATTGTCGCACGGAGGATTGGAATGGTGAATAGTTCGTTCCGAAATCCAGCTGGTCTTGATGAGGAAGGCCAGCAAACAACACCACACGACCTAGCACTTGCCGCACGAACACTTCTTGAACACCCCGTGCTTCGCAAGATGATATCAGTGCGTGAGATAACGGTGATGGACGAAGACCTGCGCATCACACATCCCCTGAAAAACGTCAATACGCTGTTGGGCACTATTGAAGGTCTCGGAAATATCAAAACAGGATACACTGAGGCAGCAGGAGAAAACCTCGTAAGTTATTTCAAAACTCCCTATACTGGCCATGAATATATTATCGTGGTGATGAAAAGTGAAGATCGTTTCGCAGACACACAGGCCCTCACTGAGTGGCTAACCTTTAACATCGAATACCTAGATTAATAAATTCAAATGCCAAAGCTCAAATGTCAAATCAAATCCCAAATCTAAAATATATCCGTTACACTCTCAGTTGTGGAAATTCGTCATTTCCGCCAAACGTGTCTTTCCCGCGCCCAAACGCAGCGATTGCGGGGACAAGCTGAATGCCTGATCACCTGATTGCCTGACTACCTAAAAGCTGTCGACTGACGACTACGCTGCAAGAATAAATGCGAGACTCACGAAGCTTGCAAAGATAACTACCGCGATACTAACAGAAAACTTAATGGCAAATTCTCTGCTACCCTGCAAAAACGTGTATGCGGCCTTAGAGAGAAGATTCACCGTATTGGCAAGAACCACTGCAATGATGGCAGTCTGGAACGTGATCGTCTTACCCGCAAGTTCAGCGATATTTATCGTGACGGCGTCCAGACCCGTGAGCGTGCCAAATATATTACTCACCAAAAACCCTCCGTCACCAAAAAGCAATAAAGATACCTTCGTCACAAGTTTGATCACAAGGAAAATGAGGGCGAATTGCAGTGCCGGACCGAGTGAGAATATATGATCCCGCTCAAGTGATATTTTGGTCTCTGCAAGGGCTTCATCCCGTTTGTTTTTCTTGAGATAAAAATAGAGTCCTGCGATCAGTGCAGACACAGATATTGCGGCAATAAACAGTGTGTTGTTGACCAGAAATAAGCTATTTATCGATGCGATCAGGATGAACATTTGGATAAAACTCGATAGATTAGAGAAAAGTGCAGCCGCTACTAGCTGACTGGTATTTTTTGATGTTTTGCTTTGCTGGGCGAGTGATTGGGTAGTCGATGTTGAAGATATGAATCCTCCAACGATACTTGTCAGGAGCCACCCACTCTTGGGCCCGATCGACTTCTCAAGGACATACCCTGCAAGTTCAACACCTGTAATCAGCGCGACCACTTTCCATATGCCAAATGGATTGATGATCTCGAGTGACATAAGCTGAGGGGAGTTGACCTTATATGCATTCATAAGGGTGGCAACGAAGGGGATATCTTTGAGCGCATAGGCTTGGTCGGGAAGAAACGGAAGAACGACAAGTGCAATTATGGCAAAGCCGATAAAGCCTTCAATCTCGTAGCTCTTGATACCTGCAACAAATGTCTTAATCTTCTGCTTAGCGGAGAGAATGAGGATAAGGCATACGACGATCGCAACCGTGATCTCCATGGGAAATATTTCCAAACCGATAATAGCTCCAATGAGGTAGCTCCACAAAATAGCGATGTCTGTTGTCATCCCATTATCTTTACTAAATAGACTGCCCAATACATAGTATGCGACAAGCAAGACCATGAAAGTGGCAGATACAAGGAGAAAAAGACTGAAGTAATCATGCATAAGGAGCGCAGCAGTCGTGCCAAGAGTCGTGATGAGGGCGTAGGTGCGAATACCCAGACTTCCCACACCTGAAGTTGGGGTGGTGTCTGTTTTTTTCTCGTATGCCTCACGTTCCAGGCCTATTGCCGCACCAATAAGGAGTGAAATAAGCAACTTTATTGGTATAGAGAGCAACATACTGGCATTGTAGCATACCTTATTCATGTATACGAAAATACCCCGCTTGGTTGCGGGGTATTCTGATATTACCCGCGTTCATTCTTCAACGACCAAAGTACCCACCATACCCATCTGTCGATGCTTGCCCACGCTACAATAATATTCAAACTTTCCCACTTCCATCGGAGTAAACTCCACTGTCCCTTCCATATTCGCCTGGATTTGCGGAGTCTTCACATTGAATTCGTCAATGACAAAGTCATGAAATCCTTCGACATTTTTGAAAAGAATCTTCACTTTTTGACCTTTTTTCACTGTGATCGTGTTTGGCGAGAAGGAAAAATTCGCACCCTCGACCGTAATGACATCAGATTGCATGGCACCTTCACTTGTTGCCGGGGTACTTTCTGAAACTTCAGTCTTCGTCATTCCGGTCTCTTCTCCCTTTGTGGGAGTGTTTTCCACCATTGCCGTAACACCACTGGTTGATGGTTGCTGACTATTGTCTGCAAGTCGCATTGCACCGACTGCGACAGCTATGATAACTACGAGTCCTACAACCCCACCAATCAGATATTTGTTTTGCATTTTGTTTCACCTCCCCCTTGGAATAATTAGTAAAGGAAACAAAATTGTACCAGCTCATTTGTAATGTAAAGAGAGAGAATGAAATTTGCATTCAAATACGTAGTAAATGCGTATCCGCTTGACATGATATGTATTTATTACATATACTCAAGGAATTACTAGTTCTATACTTGGTTATGAAAAAAAAGAAAGTCTGGTTAAGTTTTGCCCTTATCCTCGTCGTCGGTGGAGGGGCGCTCGTTGCGACCTATGCATATTTCACCGCACAACGAACCACCAGCGCAAACAGATTTACCACTGGTACGCTTGACTTGGATGTGGAAGCTAATGGCAACAAAGTCGAGCCTTTTGTAATCGAAAATATTGGAGAAGAGGGAGATATTAGTGGAACTAAAACGTGGACAGTGAAAAATACCGGCACCCTCCCGGGGCGGTTTTTGCTGCGGCTGCAAAACGTCACGAATGAGGAAAATGGGTGCAATGACCAAGAGAAAGCAGTCGAACCGAATTGTGATCAGCCTGGTGACCTTGGTGACCTTGGCGGAGTTGTAAACCTAAAAGTCGCCCTAGACGGAGTGGACCAGGTGCAGTCGACGTTGACGGAGGCAAACGCATCAGCTATTGGTACCGCTTGGGCTAATTTACCAGCCATTATCATACAGCCGAACGAAACGCATACTGTCAC
>CAYUHI010000019.1:5177-11647 GCA_964444485.1 uncultured Gammaproteobacteria bacterium
GCCGCATTGTTTATCGTTGACGAAATATTCAAATTACACAATGCTTAATGGAAGAGCGAGATTTATCCTACTTTTTCTCATATTATTTGGTTCGTTTCTGATAACGACGAGCTATACAGATGCCGACCTGACTGCCGAGCGCAAGATACTCATGAACAGATTCGTCGCAATCGTGATGAATTTTCTGTCGCAAAATACTGCAAACAATACGCCACTGAGTACCATGCTACAAACAACTTCACTTCAGCCTGGTGGATTTGATGTTGGATCTTTGCGGATCCGAAGCGGTGGAAAAACCGGTCTGAAATATTCACTCAAGGCCAACAAAATAAATGGTGATGATGGATTTTGTGGTGCACTGAAGCTTCGTACATTCCATCGTGATCTAGCGTCGCGCTATGACGGTGGACTTATGGACCTCAATATCACTTCGACTATTGATGACAAAACCCCCGAAGACTGGATATTTATTATCAGTCTCGATGATAACAATACTGCAATGCAGAACAAACTGTGCGAATTTAACTTTATCCTCCGTACCTACAGAACTTCCTCATCTGAGACAGGAGGTATCTATGCAGAACGCAAAATACATAATATTGTCTCAAGTGGATCATGGTAAATGGTCGTTTATTTATGTATACTACAATACATATGCGATATGTATATTATGGATTCATAATCCTATATGTAATATATACATTTTCTCTTGGGTTAATCTCTGCCAACCTCATACCCGGACACTTTGTTTTCTCCAACAAATCGAATTCTATGAGCCCAGCTATCACAACAGGTGATCTCATAGTGGTTCGACCGATGTCTTCTTACCAGGTAGGAGATATCGTATCGTATTATTCGATCGTGAACTACAGACAGACAATCGTGACTCATCGTATTATGACGATTGGAGGGAACGTCTATCTTACCAAAGGTGATGCGAATGAGGCGTACGACAGCATCATTCTACCCCGACTTATCATCGGCAAAGTAGTACTTGTCATACCCTACCTAGGATATTTCATCGGAACCGCCAAAAGCACCTTTGGGGTCCTATTTACAATACTACTCCCTGCAAGTATCATCATTATATATGAGGGATATTCTCTGGCTCAGGCATTACAGCGAAAGAGGTAGTGAGCCCTCGATGTATCGGCTTATTACAGACATACAAACCATATGAAAGTGTATTTCACTGCTTCTCTCCGCGGTATGCAATTCTACGAACAATATTACAATAAAATATACAATGAAATAAATAAACTTGGGTATACACATCTTGATAGGGAGATATTTACGTTGAACAGGGTCCGGTACTATCATGAGCTTGAGACCATAGGGAGAGATGCTCATGTTGATTTGTACAGGCGAAAACTGAAATCACTACAGAATGCAGATATTTGCGTATTTGAAGTTTCGCTCCACAGCCTCTCTATCGGTTTTCAAATTGAAAAAGCACTCAATTATCTTAAGCCGACTATTGTCCTTTTCCTCGAGGATAATAAACCATATTTCCTTGATGGGATTGATAACGAAAAACTGATATTAAGCTCCTATAACAACAAGAATATACACACCGTATTACGAGATTGCTTCGAAATCGCACAAAAAAAGAAAGAACAACGCTTCAACTTTTTCCTCAGTCCTGAACTCTTGATCCACTTGGACGAAGCATCAAAGAAAAAGGGAGTCACGAAGTCTATGTATGTAAGAAGTCTCATAGAGAAGGATAGGACTGGATGACTCTACGTTTTAGGTGACATCGCAGATGAGCCATGTCTGTGGACCTGTGTGTACCATGTTATTATCAAACAGCTGAGGGATAGTATGTCGAACTATGATTTTGTGTTTTCCAAGCACAGTTCTCCACAGATCAAGCGAAAAAAACTGTAGAGGTAAGTTCATAGAAAATATACCTTGGACGACATAATTGCCATAAAAATCCATGAGTCCAAGAAATTGCATTCTTTCTCTGCTGCTGAGTTTCATATAATACCTTGACCTCTCATTAATATTAGACATATGTATAACATTGTCTGTCAGATATATGTCTTCCTTTATTAAAACTCTCTTTCTGGTGCATTTGTGAATGTTGGATAAAATATCATCAATAATATTTGGGTTAATATGATGCAAGACACAATTCATAATCGTAGTGTCATACCTGCCAGAAAACAAATCATTCATATTTGAAGGAGAGAGTACAGAAAAGGAAAAATCTTGCACCTTTGAACTTCTGTGGTCATGCACATCTGTTGCCCGGACTCTAAAACCTTCATGGCAAAGATGGTGCGCAAAGTACCCGTCTCCACTACCAAAATCTAAAACAGATCTCCCATATATCCAACGCTTGATGGACTCGAAATTATGTCGTACCTTTAGCTTTGATTTATATATCATATACTTGTTCATGAGCCAGGCATTTTCCTTATTTCGATAAATTCTTTTGTGACAGTAAATACCCGCCTTACGTAGCTTAGACACACTTGCAGAGGGTTTTTGGCTCTGGATGAGTAACTCGATTGCTTCATTCAATACGCGAATTCCTTTGGCATGATGAAAATGAGTAGAGTAGCTCGACTCAAGTACTTGGGTAAAGAACTGTACTGTTCTTCGATTTCTGAGTGCATCGCACACAAGGGATAGTTTTTGCATATTTGTGAAACGATGGGTGAATACTCATCTTAATAGAAAAATTAGCGGAAAACAACAAATAATGTGTATTTAATACGTATGCTGGATACGCTAGTAATTCATCTGATGTTCATGCATAATGGTACGGAAGTGTCAGATAATATTGCCACATTTTATTTCTCATCATATGAAATACCTTTTCTTCGCTACTATGCTTGTTACTTTACTCATGATTCATCCATTCACGACACGCGCCGAAGTAGTATCGACCGTCACCCCTGCAGGGGAGCGGTGGAGAGGTGAAGCTCAGGAACTCCGGGAGCAAATCAAGGAAGAACGCGAAAATCTTAGGGAAGAAATTGAGAATGAGAAAGAAGATCTTATTGAAGAGAACAAAACTGAGCGAGAAGAATTCCGCCAGAATACTCGAGAAATGCTTGATGGTAAAACACGCGAAGAACGTCAAGAGCTTCGCCCAACGATAGTCCAAACCAGAAAAGATCTCATAGCTTCAAATGCTGCCGAACGCAAAACGCTTCGTCAAAGTATTTTCGAAAGATTGTCGTCGTTTCGTCAGACTGTTGCCACTCGTTGGCGAAACCTTTGGTTCTCTATCTTTGGCACGAAGCAAAACTAGGGTCTTAGTATTGCTCCCGCAGATACGAAAAGTATAATTCCGGTAACATTGAGACAAAATGAAAGCACAACAAATTGTGTTGTTTTCATCTTCGATATTCCCATGAGACTGACCCCTAGCTCATCCGGAAGGGGCGAGGCGATGATGAGTGCACCAAGTACGGGGAGTGTCCAACTGAAATATTTGGTATGAACGATATGGTGCAATTTATCTCCTCCAAAATACTTGAAAATATGCCGTATCTCACTGGATAATCCCCTATTTCGTATGAAATGAAATATCGTTAGGTCCCCGAGTACCGAGCCAATGCCTGCGATGATCCCGATCTCTAGAGGATGCAGGGTTTCTGCGAGGAGTATAAGCATCACAGCACCTATAGAGACCGTAAATGTAGAAACAGACATTATACCTGCTACAAATGCTCCGATATATCCAAGGTTGCCCAGATGAAAGAGAGCATCACGGAATGTGAAATTTCTCAATAGGATGAGGCCCAATACGATACTCACGCCCAAATATGTGAGATTTTTGTAGTGATATCGATGCCATCTCTTCTTCAGTCGATCCATGTTTGTGAGTATAACATTTTTGCCGATACCAATGTGAGAAATATAGCTACATGAACCTCAAAGTAGTTGTTGATACACGATTATTGGATATCGATATCGACATAGCATAGAATGTATGTATGAACCTGTTAGTGCCTGTGAGTCAGTCCAGACCTTCGAAGATCATTACCGCCGATAATCTCACTTCTTTGGCTGAAGCTAGTCACAGATTGCCAAACGGAGTCACACCCTTTCCCCCCCGGTTGTTTCGGTATTACCACCAATCAGCAAACACTTCTGACCGTGATGGCGGTAAAGGCGTTCTTCATTCTTCACATCAGGCCGAACGACTAAGGAGAGATACATTACCCAATCTGCTGGGTGTTGCGATGTTTGGTATATCAATAGACGCTGGAGCAGGACATCATCGGCCCTTGTCAGCAATTTGTTCTGCGATTGAAGGAGGAATGGTTTGTGTGGAGGTGACTACGTTGACATCACGTACCCATTATGCGGGGAGTCAGTTGGAATGGGCCAAAATAGGCGCTCAATATCTTGCAACACACCAAAGATTGCAGAATTTTGCGTACGCCCCTGTGGTACACGAAATTTTAATAGAGAGAGATAGTGCCAACATATTGGCTCACATTGAGCCTCTCCTGAAGAAAGCTGTGGAACAAGGGGAAAAAGAGGTGCTTCTTATTCATACAAACCCGGATCCTGCTTTCATAGCAGGATACTATAAATATCAACTCGAAAAAAAATATGGGGTCAAACTTACTAATGTTGTCGTGATAACTGATCATTTCATCACGCGATCCCAATGCATCTGGAACCTGATTGACGTTGACATTATCGTCGCCCCAGACAGACAAACTCAACTACTTACAGAGCGATGGCTCCGATATTGGGAACGCAAGATGAGAGCTCATAGAAAAGAAAGAGGGATACATATACCAGAGGTCGTGGTATGTGGATATCCGCAGGATCTTTCGTTCCAACTAGATATGATTCCATACCAATACGGAAAACGTGCAAAAGAGCTAGCACCTGGTTATGAGGGTTATATTGACGTAGCTATACCTCTTGGTGGCGGATCACCCGGGATGCCATATCTTACCCAGCTCGCCCAAGCGCTCCACACCCAAGACAAGGTAAATATATGGACTGTTTATAAAAAACGTGACGACCCTGCTACAGTGGATTATGAAGCACAAATGAAAAGCATAGGTGCAACAGTCGAAATGGTGACGGATAATGGAGGCCTGATTAACGCATATGCCGAAAGGTTCAGGTCACCAAATATCCCCACTATAGTTATCGTTAAACCAGGAGAATTAAGTAATCAGATGATCTTTGCTCCTAACCAGGTCGGCGGAGCAATATTTTTGTTTGTTGAACCTGTCGGCGATCAGGAAGTACAAAATAAGTTATTTTTTCAGTCTGATGAAGGTAACCATGTCCTCCCGAGTGATGAGGAGAATGATCATCTTGTTCACCTGATTCTCGAACTTATGAAAAGTGAACATCTTTCTGGTGCAACAGAAAACCATGAATTACACAATGTACTCGAAAAAGCACATACATGGAGAGGACTTTCTCTACCAAAAGATGCAAATGACGCTGCGCTCTTTATACATGGACTAAAACAATATGGTGTGTTGCAGGCTATGACACAATATCAGAAGATAGATAGTGATCAGTACAGTGCGATGTCAGATACGGGATCGACGGATTTTTTTAGGATATTGGATGGCGCATATGGACGCCATATATCGATACGCGATAAGATAGACAAAATAAACCAGATGAAGAAGATTTCTGTTACTTCTCACAGTAATCGAGTTCCTCAGATCCCGCTAAGTGCTTTTCACGGCTAGGAGTTCATCAATCTTCTCTACGATAAACTGTAAATCAGTCTCTGCTTTGATGAAGTAATACGAGGGATGATCTTTGTTGATTTTATCAATCATTCTATTGTCTGCATCAAGATTGGTAAGAATAATGATTGGTACTCGTGATCCCCAGGGGTCTTGTCGTATCGCATCCATAAAAGTATCCCCGCTCATTCCAGGAAGAAGTATATCGAGAGTGACAAGATCAGGGTGTTTGGCAAGCGCTATAGAGAGGGCATCTGCAGAAGTCTTTGCTGTAAGAACCGTATATCCTGCATGGATCAATTTTGTGCTCAGTGCCTCATTCAGCAACGTGTCGTCTTCGACGACGAGTACGGTCTTTTGAGTTGTATTTTCTGACATAGGATGTATTCGAAATGGATAACACAATATCATTCTATATGATAAGTGTATCAGAGTATATATACACCGAAAGTGAACAGTTGAGTAGCTGTCTTGGACTTTGTGAAGGGAGACATCATCATACTGTAGAGAGAAGGATGGTCCAGAGGGGAGGATTCCCCGCAAAGCGGGATCTAGTCGCAGTATTTACTCGTATCCACTCGCAAACTGCGAACTATGACGAACCTTTCGGTTCTCATCCCCCCAGATAGACGCAACAAAAAAAAGAGAACTTTCGTTCTCTTTTTTTATCGCGTCCAGAGGGGAGGATTCGAACCTCCGTAGGGAAAATCCCGATAGATTTACAGTCTATTGCGATTGGCCACTCCGCCACCTCTGGTTTGTTCAGTCTTCAGT
>CAYUHI010000019.1:11747-17591 GCA_964444485.1 uncultured Gammaproteobacteria bacterium
TGTTACTGTTTACTGTTACTGTTTATTGCGTTAGTATTATAGCATGACCCTCACCGAGCTCGCCTACTATCTGAGGCGTTCTTTGCCCATTATTGTGCTTTCACTCATTATCATCGCAATTCTTTATATTAGCATCCAGATCGTCATATTAACCCGTCCCATTTCACCTGTTGTAGCAGTGCCTACCCCTACACCTGCATTTGGCCAAATTCCTCCAATATCGGTAAGTGGCGCATCGGCGCTCCCGGAAAATATGAAATATGTGATGAACACAATAGAGGGTGTCCCCCTTACTGCCACATCATCTGCGCAAATATATTTTGTACCCAAACAGACACCAAACTTAGGGTTTCGTGAAAAAGCTGGTCTTCTCGCAAAAACTCTCAATTTTGATGAGAATTCAACAACGAGCAGACTTGATACTGAAAACGACACCTATACTTTGGTCGATCGCACGAAACGTCTCATCGTAGACATAGACACATTCAACTATACCTATTCACAGGATTTCGACGACCAGACTACACAGTATTTTACAAATGGGGAAATACCCGATGAAGAGCAAATAAAAAACAGAGGTCAAGAAATATTTCGCTCTCTGAACCGCTATCCACCGGAGCTTGCCCAAGGAATCGAGAGCATAAGATATATTTCCTACAAAGAAGCGTCCGGATCGGCTCAGGCAACAGCAGATATCGTCCAAGATCCTCAGGATGCCAATATGGTGGCGATTGATGTTTTTCCTCCGAAATTGAACGACATTGAAACGGTTACAGAGGATTTTGTGAGTTCCCCAAACAGAGTGGTCTTCATACCTCAAAAAAATGCAGATGATTTCGTGGTTAAGGCGCAAGTTGCAATATACGACCGATCAGAGGATCAGCACAGTTATTACCCTCTCAAATCCGGGGAACAGGTATTTAGCGATCTACACGCAAGGAAAGGTTTCCTCATACAAGGAGGTGACATGATCTTGGGTAAGTCTCTGATTAAGATTAATAAAATGTATCTTGCTTACCTTATACCAGGCTCATATGTGCCGTATATTCAGCCAGTGTACGTTTTCATCGGAGAAGACAACTTTGTCGCATATGTCCCGGCGGTACTGGATACCTGGGTACAAGGTCCACTAGTACTACCAATCAATTCGATAAGCCCAACGAGTATCACGCTTCCTTCAAGCTTCGTCACGCCTACCAACTTCCCAGATACTCCTACCCCATCCCCCATTGCTATACCAGTGAGGTGATATGTTGAGAAAAACGAAATCCCATGGTATTCTTTCGCCCAATGGGGAAAGATCAGCAATCTGCAAAAGAAATATTTGGTCATTTTCTATGGAAGTATCGCATTAGTATTGCGTTTATCCTGCTTCTATTAATCGGCCTCTACTTACGTTTTTGGAATATTGAAAATACAATGGAATATGGATGGGATCAGGCTCGTGACGCATGGAAAGT
Source organism: uncultured Gammaproteobacteria bacterium (assembly GCA_964444485.1). Classification (GTDB taxonomy): domain Bacteria; phylum Patescibacteriota; class Microgenomatia; order UBA1406; family GWC2-37-13; genus JAGOLU01. The sequence continues at coordinate 13,208 of CAYUHI010000019.1, forward strand.
TCGCGATATACTAACAGGCACGATAGTCTTCGATGGTCCCCGAACAGGTATCGGACACTTTTGTTTGGGTCCCATTTGGTATTACTACTTAGCCCCTTTCTATTTTCTGACTCGACTTGATCCTATCGCTGCACAATACGCGAATATATTGGTCAATATTTTTAATTTTGTCGTCTTTTTTTGGGCTACTCAAAAGATATTCGGTTCCAAATTTGCACTTTTGTCCTTATACATCTTCACGGTGAGCGGTGAACTTATCGCAATGGGTAAGACACCATGGAACGTATCCCCAGTATTGGGTGTAAGTGTGCTTATCTTTTACTGTATTTATGAAATCGTTATACAGAGAAGATATGTCCTTATGCTGCCCCTTATGTTCCTTACGGGTCTTTTTGTTCATTTGCATTTCGCTGTAGTGTTTCTGCCACCGATAATCTTATGCTCAGTATTGTTTGCAAAAGATAAACGAAAAGTGATCAGATATGGTCTCTTAGGACTTCCATTGTTTCTTGTATGGACTATCCCACTCATTCTTCTCGAGTTCCAATGGAAGGGCGACAACTCTATTTGGTTCAGCAACTTCATTTCCGATTATGTTATGAGAGGTTTCCACTTGAGATTTTTTCTTATCAGAATACATGATGCGTTTATTCAATTTGAGCGAATACTTGCCATACCCCACACGATAAGTTGGGGAAAATTCTTGGTCCCTACAATCTTTATAGCAGTGAGCAGTACAGAGCGGGGGAAGAAACTCATGAGAAATTATCTGATGTTTTTGTGGTTTTTAATTCCTGCTGTGGTATATAGTTTTTATTCGGGAACTACATCAGAATACTATGTCCTGTTAAATGCCCCAATCGTAATATATATTGTTGTATATCTTATAGAGAAATTATTTCTGGTCAAGCGGCTCCCTTACTATGTAATCATATGTCTTCTGGTACCACTTATTGCATTCTACACATATAGAACATCGGGCAACCAATGGATAAAACCTGTATATGGAGGTCTTGCAAAACAAAAAGCTGAGACGAGGAAATGTATTGAGGCGGGATGCAAAAAAGAATATAACTTAGGATTTATCGATTCATATCTCTACAGTATCTGGACAGATCCAAAATACAAGAACTACCCCTTCTGACCGAACCAAAAAAAACCCGGGTCTTTCGACCCGAGTAAGATATCCCTGCTCTTTTTAGAATTTAGAGTTTAGGATTTCGAGTTTCTTTAGTACATTCCTTCCATCCCTCCCATGCCACCGGCACCAGCTGGTGCTTCTTTTTTCTTTTCTGGAATATCGGTGACGAGGCACTCGGTAGTGAGCATAGTCATCGCAACGGATGCGGCATTCTGCAAAGAGCTTCGTACGACCTTAGCAGGATCCACGATTCCCTTCTTGAACATGCTCCCAAACTCAAGGGTGATCGCATCAAATCCATAATCAACATCTCTTGCTTCTTCCATCTTGGCGAGTGCCACTCCGGGCTCAAGACCTGAGTTGCTCGCAAGTGCTTTAACCGGTTCTGCAAGAGCGTGATATACGATCTCGACACCAAGCTTCTCTTCCTCATTTTCTGCTTTTGACTTAAGATCGAGTAGTACTGATCGTGCATGAAGAAGCGTGGTTCCACCTCCTGCCACTATTCCCTCTTCGAGTGCGGCTTTTGTCGCAGCCACAGCGTCTATTACTCGCTCTTTCTTCTCTTTCATCTCAACTTCAGTAGCAGCGCCAACTTTGATGACAGCTACTCCTCCGGTGAGCTTCGCAAGTCGTTCTTGGAGTTTTTCTTTATCGAAATCAGAAGTTGAAGCATCGGCTTCTTTGCGGATCTGAGCAACTCGTCCATCTATGGCGGATTTTTCACCTTTCCCCCCGATGACTCGTGTGTTATCTTTATCAGCCCAGACAGAATCGGCTCGTCCACAATCTGCCACCTCAACATTTTCTATCTTTTTCCCAAAATCTTCAGTGACGAGTGTGCCTCCCGTGAGTACTGCGATGTCCTGAAGCATCGCCTTGCGTCTATCACCGAATCCTGGAGCTTTGACGATCAGCACATTTATGACTCCGCGCATCTTGTTTACGACAAGGGTCGCCAGAGCTTCGCCGTCAACATCGTCAGCGATAATCACCAGATTTTTAGATACTTTAACGAACTTTTCGAGGAATGGTAAAAGGTCTGAGATAGCACTAATCTTCTTATCAGTAATAAGGATATATGGATCTTGTACCTCAGCGACCATCTTGTCGGGATTCGTGACAAAATATGGAGATGCATACCCACGATCAAACTCCATACCCTCTTTGTGATCAATCTCCATGACAAGAGATTTCCCTTCTTCTACTGTCACTACACCATCCTTACCGACTTTTTCGATTGCATCTGCGATCAGTTTTCCAATCGTGGCATCTGCTGCAGAGATAGTTGCTACTTGGGCTACTTCATCGCCTTTGACTGGCTTTGCCATTTTATGAACCTGCGAGACTACTGCTTCAACTGCATGTTCTATGCCATGCTTCATCATCATGGGGTTTGCACCAGCGGTCACGTTGCGAAGACCCGCATTTACTATCGCTTGTGCGATAAGTGTGGAGGTAGTAGTGCCGTCACCAGCAACATCGTTTGTCTTGGATGCGGCTTCTTTTACCATTTGAGCACCCATATTTTCAAATGCATCCGGAAGTTCGATATCTTTGGCTACCGTCACACCGTCGTGGACGATGTTGGGTGCGCCCCATTTCTTGTCGAGTGCGACGTTTCGTCCTCGAGGACCCAAAGTAGTAACAACAGCCTGTGCGAGCGCATTCACTCCTGCTGCGAGTTTTTGACGTGCGTCATTGCCAAAAAGCATTTGTTTTGCCATAAGTGAAAAATAAATTCTAAATTCGAAATACTAAATACTAACTATTGGTTATTAACTAACTATCGCCATAATGTCTTTCTGTTCCATAAGCATATATTCGACGCCATCTACTTTGATCTCGTTCCCTCCCCATTTCTTGTAGACTACTTTATCGCCGACTTTAAGAATTATTTTACTTTCTCGACCGTCTTCACTCTCAAATCCTGGCCCAATTGCTAACACTTCTCCCATCTGAGACTGCTTCTCCTGTGCGGTATCAGGAATCACGATGCCAGATGCGGTAGTCGTCTCCGCCTGGACAGGTTTGATAAGTACGTACGAAAACAATGGCTGTATTTTTGTGTTTGCCATACTATGAAAAAGAACTATTAATGAATAAATCGTAAGTAAGCAGATGATAACGGAGAGTGCTAATATTGTCAAGCAGTATGTTGAATAATTTTTAGGCTTTATTGTTCGAGCGAAGTCGAGAACATCGCGTTATACCTACGGGGAACTTCTCGACCAACCTACGCACAAGGCTTCGGATTGGCGAAGCAGGCTCGAAGATTAATATAGTTCTATGTATTGATGTTGTGCACTTTTTACACTAGACTGATACTGATATGAACCCCATTGTCGGCACTATAAAAAAACTCCAAGATGCTCTCATGGCAAATACCGCTATTCCCAGTGAAGTTCGTATGAAGGCACTTGAGCAACTGAGCCGTTCTGCAATCTCTATTCAGTATGGCGGAAACGGTGCATCATTTGAGACTACGGAAAAATATGTTGAGTTTATCTGTCAACTTCCATGGCAGACCCAATCAACAGACATCCTTGACATCGCTCAGGCACAACATATCATCGATTCGCGCCATTATGGTCTGCCCAAAGTGAAAGAGCGTATGATGCAGTATCTCGCGTCGGTGATCCTTGTAAAAAGGAAAAACCCAAAAGCGATCCTTCGGGCGCCATCCCTTCTCTTTGTGGGTCTTGCGGGAACTGGTAAAACGACATTTGCTCAGATAATCGCTGAGGCTCTTGGCAGAAAGTCATTTCTCATACCATTTGGAGGTCTTACCAACGCCTTGGATCTCAGAGGATATTCAAAGACGACTCCCTATGCCCAACCTGGGATTATTCTCAAGGCACTCATGAAGTGCGGCACCCGAAACCCCGTGATCATACTTGACGAAATGGATCGTATTCACGCACAAGATAGTGCGGGCATCATGGGAGCGCTTCTGGAGCTTCTTGACCCAAATCAAAATACTATTTTTACCGACTATTTTCTCGACTATCCCTTCGATCTGTCGCAGGTAATGTTTATTGGGACTGCAAATAATACTCGCGAAATCTCCACTGCTGTGCTTGACCGCATGGAGGTGGTCGATATGCCATCCTACAATGATGCTGAGAAGATCATGATCGGCAAGACATTTGTGCTTCCCAAAAAGGTTGTATCAGCTGGACTTGAGCCATCACAACTTCAGATTGATGAGAGTGTATGGCCAAAACTCGTCCGACCGCTTGG
>CAYUHI010000020.1:0-7542 GCA_964444485.1 uncultured Gammaproteobacteria bacterium
GACTTTTCGGCTTTGGAGATTTTAGGTTTGGTGGTAACATTTCTCCTCACAACTGACTTCTTTTGTTTATAAAGTTTTTGTCTCAAATTCTGATCAGACAGATTTTCAAGAAAGTATAGTTTTGCTTTGCTGTATGTAGATTTCTTATCGAGAGTAATAGCGGCAACGAATGGCGACTCTACTGGAAATATTCGCTCAACACCAACCCCAGATTTGGATACTTTGCGTATTGTGATCATCTTGGTTTGAGGTGATGTTCCCTTGATAGAAATAAGAATCCCCTTAAACTGCTGGATACGCTCTTTGTTATCGCTTTCCTTGATGCGATAGTCCACTGATACCGTATCACCAACTTGAAGCACACTGTTGTGGTAACTAAATGAATTCGCCATTCTTTAAAACTATAACTGTTTACTGCTACTGCTTACTGTTTATTGTTACTGTTTCGCCCCGTTATTGTATCATTTCGAGCTATTTTTACAAGCTTCAATGAACCCAAGAAATATAGGATGAGGTGACAACGGGCGTGACTTGTACTCCGGATGACCTTGAGTAGCTACATAAAATGGGTGTTGGGAAAGTGGAAGCTCCACAAACTCCACTAACCCCTCCTGCTTAGATCTTCCCGCTATCACAAGACCTCCTTTTTGCACTGCATCTGCATAACTGTCATTAAACTCATATCTATGCCGATGACGTTCTGAAACAACAAATGATGTTTTCTCGAGATCTACACCAAATTTTTTATATATCTTAGCCACGTATGAGCCCTTCTTTACAATTGCATCACACTTTCCCAGCCTCATTGTCCCTCCATACAACTTTTGATTAACAATATCATGCTGACCGGGGATGAAGTGGATAACGGGGTCTGGAGTATTCTGATCATTTTCTGATGTGTTTGCCTTCGTAAGCCCTAGCACGTCACGTGCAAAACTCACGACCGCAAGCTGCATGCCATAACATAAGCCAAGATAGGGTATCTTATTCTTTCGAGCATAGCCAGCCGCTGCAATCATACCTTCTGCTCCCCTGTTTCCCCATCCAATGGGTACTATTAGCCCCGAAGGATGATCTATTATCGAGACTCCCTCTTTCTCTACCTGTTGGGCAGACACCCACCGAGTCGTTATAGGAATCCCGATTTGCCAGCTTGCATGATCTAAGGCGTCAAAAAGCGCAGCGTATGCATCACGAATATGATAGTCACCCGTTGCAAAATATTTACCTACTATCACGATCTCGACGGGTTTTCTATTTGACTGTTTTATGGTTTGTATTTTCTTGAGGAGATTGTTGAGTTTTGACAGATTGGGTTTTTTTCCTGTATGTTCAACATGCAGCAATTCAAGAATGGTGTGGTGAATTTTCTGATCCGCAAGAACCTTTGGTATAGAATACACATGTTCTACATCGGGATTTGAGAAAACAGAACCAGGGCGCATATTACAGAAGAGTGCTAGTCTGTCGCGTCTTCTTGCATCAAGCATCTTCGCACATCGTACAATGAGCACATCGGGCTGTATACCCATCGAATTGAGAGTGCGCACAGAAAGCTGAGTAGGTTTCGTTTTTGGCTCACCCAGATGTCCGGGCGTTGGTACATAGCCAACATGTATATGGATGACATCCCGAGGCTTTTTGAGCGTTAGTTGGCGCGCGGCTTCATAGTAGAGTGCGTTTTGATATTCGCCGGCCGTGCCCCCAAGCTCAATGATGACAAATTGTGCTTTGCTTTTTTGTTCAAGAAGCGTGATTCTGCGAAGGATTTCTTGGGTAATATGAGGTATCGCCTCGACATCCTCACCCTCATAGGCAAACTGACGCTCCCTGTCTATCACTGTTTTATATATTTTGCCCATGGTAACGTAGTTGTGTTTTCCCATATTCATGTTCAGGAATTTCTCGTAAGTACCAACATCCATATCTGCCTCTGTCCCATCATCACAAAGAAATACATCTCCATGCTCGATAGGATTTATGGTTCCTGAATCTACATTAAGATAGTTTTCGAATTTAAGTGGTGCTATCGTGTATCCACACGACTGAAGGATGAGAGATATAGATGCTGAGGTAATCCCTTTTCCAATACCTGAGATAACGCCTCCTGATATAAATATGTATTTTGTAGAGTGCATACAAGCAGCCAATGTTATAAATTTCTAAATTAAGTACCTCCGCGAATTATAACAATGATTAGGAGGAATACCTAGGCAGTGTTTAGTTTTGGAGCGGATTTCTTATTAATAAACCATACAAACCATATCATGAATACATATATAAGCAAAATAACGTGCACATCTGGGTTCGAATACACCTCTACAACTTTATCCCTGAGTATTGGAACTAATATCCATGGTTTACGGACAATCACTGAACCCGACATTTTGTAGACGCTTCTGAATTCTGTCATCGTATTCGTGAGCCTCACATAGTCAGAGGGAGTTGCACCTTCGCTCACAATCTCAAATTCATACCAAACATTTCTCGATGATTGTATCTCGGGGAAACCAAAAGGATACGCTTCCTGGGATGATATTTTCCATCCCACATGAGATGACTCGTGATACCAAATGTTACTTCCCTTTTGACGGATGCGGAATATGACTGTGCTTGCTTTTTTCTTTTCTTGTACTCCTCGATCGGGGTCAAGTGGCCCGACATGCGTAATCCTCATCATGATGATACCAAGTTTATCTTCATATGCCCTAAATGATCCCTTTACCATTCCATTTTCAGAGAGAGTGTTGGTAATTTTCAGTGTATCTGTATTGTGAGAACGGACAAGGGTTAATATACTAAAGTTCTTTTGGAATCCCACGAAGAGCATCACAAAAACAAGAACGCTTGCAAAGACAAGAAGCTTCACCATGGGAATTTTTTTATTATATCGGGTAATAGCTTGCTCACTTTTCCTTTGTGCAGAGATTGAAAAATACATGGACTCGATAACCCGATGGATATAGTATGCAGAAAGTAATGATACTATCACCGTAACCAATAGATATAGCCCCCATATATTCACGTTCTGTTCAACGCGAAGCAGTTTCCAAAATACATGAATAATAGGTGAGTGGATCACATACAGAGGAAAACTTATTGCACCAAAAAAAAGCGGTACCCGCATAGTAAATATCCGAGAAAGGATATTTTTTTGTGCGAGAATTGAAATAACTGCAAGACCCATAAAAGGGGCTAATCCATAGGCAACCAAATACATTGTTAATGGGTGCTGAATGTTTCCGAGCCAGAAAGCTAGAGATATAGGAATAAGATACATAAATATGCTTACTATCTGGCCAATCGCAGTCTCAAAAAATGTTAGTAGCTTCATTAATGATGGGAATTGCCTCTTGTATGCCACAGCGATCATCATGCCAACGGTGAAGAAATGAGCAAAATGAACATGAGCGGTTTCAAAAGATAATAGATTCTTGAAGAGAAGTGAAACCCCATAAAATACAGTCATAGACGCAAAATACCAAAATATCCAATAACGTCTCGACAGTTGTTTGATCGGAGCTAGAATGAGCCATGCAACGATCGGGTAGACCAGATAAAACATTACTTCAGTCACGAGACTCCAATACCCCCCATCTAGCATAGGGATATAATCGGAGAAGATAAAAGAGAGGGTTGCGTTTGTGAGAAATATAAAAGAGTTGTATAAGTAACTTGGAAGCGAGTAGAACTGTTGGGGGCCAATACGGTAAACGATCAGGTAGTTACTACCTGCGATACATACCTGCAATACAATCACCCCAATGAAAAATATCAAAATAAATCTCTTCTGAGTGACTAATGAGAGAGTGTTGTAAATAACCCTGACAACAACAGGAATAAGTATCAAAAGTGCGATCAGGTGTATCACGGTGGTAAATCCCAACGATATTACTCCAAAGGAGATAAGTACAGCTACGATAAACACTGAAAATATACGAAAATATCTTTTTTGAACAAATTTCGTATAAGACTCAGGATTCTCGTAAAGATATGCCATCAAAAACCCACACAATATGAAGAAATATCCAACAGAAATATTACCGGTATTCATGAGAGTTCTTACAAGAATACGGAGGGGAGTAAAGCCGATCAGGTCAACAATTTGCGGGAGGTCAAGTTTGAGGTGTGTTATTAAGACAAGAATTGAGCTGATTCCCCGTAGTCCGTCAAGAGCTTGTAACCTGTGCGAGTGTGGTCTTGGTTCTGACATCAGAAAAATAGTGAGGAAGAGAAAATTCTGATTCAATCAACACATCAGACATTCAAGTTATACGTGACTGAACTTAGGCTGCGTTTGCGGTTTCTTTCTTTGGTTCAGTGATATTTTCTTTTGGTTTCAAGGTGAACTGGGTATACTTGCATGTAGGATAGTTTTCACATCCGAAAAACCGCCGTCGTAGCTTTGGTGAAAAACGAAACACCAATCTTCCTTTACAAAGTGGACAATTCTGTCCTTCCAAATATCTGATCACCTTCTTGATGTATTTACACGTAGGATAGTTACTACATGCAGTGAACTTACCGTATTTTCCATACTTGAAGGTAAGTTGAGATCCACATTGGGGGCACTTTTCGTCTAAAAGATCTGCTTTGACTTCAATAGGGCTTAGATCTTTTTTACGAATATCAAGTTCCGATTTGAAAGGGGAGTAAAACTCATTTAGCATGGTAACAACATCTTCTGCATTCTCCTCTACAAGATCAAGCTTTTCTTCCATTTTGGCGGTAAAATCCAGTTCAAATATCTTAGCAAATGCATGAGACAGGTATTCTGAGACCGCTGTACCCAAGCCTGTCGGAACAAATTGATTTTTATCACGGACTACATACTGTTTATCCTGAATATTACTAATAATACTGGCATACGTCGAAGGCCTCCCTATACCTTTTTCCTCTAATGTCCGCACTAAGGATCCATCATTATATCTTGGTGGAGGTTTTGTAAAACTTTCTTCATTCTCGGCCTGCTGAAGTTGTACGTTGTCTCCTTTTTCAAACACTGGTAACCGATTGTGTTTCGCGGCGTATTCCGGGTTTAATATTCTGAGGAATCCATCAAATACAATTTGTTCTACATCTTTCTCGAAAAGGTATCCTTTTGCGCTTTGGATAGAACAGTGAATAGTCTTTACTTTTGCCTCAGCCATCTGAGTTGCGATCGCGCGATTGAAAATGAGAGTATAGAGTTTTAATAATTCTCCGGAGAGTTTCTTATCACCTTTACCGGTTTTGGGATATTTTTCAAATTTCGTTGGTCTTATTGCTTCATGAGCTTGTTGTGCGCCTTTCGATCTCGTCTTGAATCCGCGCGGTTTTTCTAGTGCGTATCCCTCCCCGAACACTTTGACAATATAGTCTTTCGCTTTGAATACAAAACTACTTGAGAGATTAAAGGAGTCAGTACGATGATACGTGATGAGTCCTCGCTCATAGAGTGTCTGCGCGAGTTTCATGGTTAGTTTGGATGGGTAACGAAGTTTTTGGTATGCATCAATCTGGAGAAGTGAAGTGCTGTAGGGGGGCGGCGGGTATTTACTCGACTCGGTGATACCAACTTCGGAGACACTAAACGTTTCCGAGTTCAAATCTTGCATGATACTGTCTCGACTGGTGGCATCTATCGAAGTTTTTGTATATTCATATTCACCTGCAAAAAGCTGAAGTTTCGTCTTTTGTTCATAGGGGACTCCCTGAAAGGAAATAAGTTTGGAACGTACGTCATGTTCACTACCGATCGTAAACACCCCAAATATTTGGAAAAACTGATCTAGTTTGAATGCCTGAATCTCTTTTTCACGTTCGACAATAAGCCGTAGACCGACTGACTGTACTCTTCCTGCAGAAAGCCAGTTCTTCCCAAGCTTTTTCCAAAGAAGTGGTGAGAGTTCGTACCCCACTATTCTGTCTAGTATGCGGCGTGCCTGCTGAGCTTTTACGAGATTTGTACGAATACTCGTTGGGTTTTCTAGCGCTTCAAAGAGTGCTTTGGGGGTGATTTCATGAAACACAATTCGTTTCATCTCTCGATTAAATCTAAAATTGGGCCAGTCTTCATCGATAAACCCCAGCACATACGCGATATGATAAGAGATAGATTCACCCTCCCTATCCTCATCAGTAGCAAGGATTACTTGGTGGTTATGCTTTGCTGCAAGCTCAAGAAGTTTTTGAACAATTTTCTCTTTCAGTGGGGATATCTCATACGTAGGTTTGAAGTTTTGAGTGTAATCTATATTTAGACTGTTTGAAGGAATATCACGAAAGTGACCAACAGTAGCAAATACTTCGTATTCCCCATCCTTATCTTTTAATATTCGATTAAAGGTGCGCGCTTTGGTAGGTGATTCAACAACAATAAGTGGCATAGGTAAATGCTCTTTTGAGCTCACTACAAAAACCCGTTGTCGCCCCACAAAGTGTCAGGACGGACGAGTTTGTGTAATATGTTTCAGGGTTATATATTAGTTTGTGTATTTCGCTTTCACCTGATAGAGCACATACATAACTACCACGAGGGTCAATACTACTCCTGCAATATTGAATCCTAACGCGGCTTGTACAACATTTAGAAGCGATGCATAGAATAACAGCTTCCATGCAGATGCTTTTCTCTTAAATAAGCCTTGTGCTGCCATGACCATGAGTACGAGATTCGCGAGAGTAAATACGAGAACAAGAATCCCCATGATATTGTTGAGGGGATTCAGGGTAGCACCACTCGCCATACCGAGAAATGAACCTACCGCACCAAGTCCAAGAAGCACAGGAAGCGCCACAAGAGACATGAGAATACCTAGGACGTTAAGATAGGGGGCAACTTTCACAATAAATTCTCGCCAACTCTCAGGAAGATTGAACGGAGCCTTGGTGACATAAATATCCTGGAAAAACTTATCTATTTCGTGTAAGTACTGCATAATATCTTTGGGCTGCTGTGTTGAGCCCTGATTTGCGGTATCGGCCATAAATATAAAAATAAAATAATAATAAGTACTATCCTATGTTTCACTATAGTATACATTCCCACTGAGTCAATGGGAAAGTGTTTTATCTTCCTTCGCATAAGACCACGCATGTACAGCCGTGGATGAATGCTTCTGCTTCGGTTGATTCCGCTCTGCCCTATTCAGGATACCACGGGTGTCAACCTGTGGAGCTTCATTCACCTGCATGCAAATGCCGCCGTTTGTGAATGAGTTTTGAATCGATGATTGATCGGTGCAGTAATGATTTGGCTTCAAGTATTTGCGCTTTATCTTTCGATTCTGACAATACTTTCTGAGCGTGTGAGATGGCATCTTGAGTCATTTTTTCATCAATCTCGTCTTGTCCGTATGAACGAGACACGAGTAATTTCATCGTGAGACCATCAGTCTGGATATATCCTCCCCCTATGGATAGCATGTCACTTCCTTCTTTACTTTTGTATGACACGATACCCTCGACGAGGAGAGAGAGCAGAGGCTGGTGTTTGGGTAATACAGTGATTTCACCTGTCGCTGTAGGCAAAGTCACTGAGGTGACCTCAACTTCCTTCAC
>CAYUHI010000020.1:7642-11092 GCA_964444485.1 uncultured Gammaproteobacteria bacterium
TTCATATAAAACATCTGCTCAGATTTTTCGTCATGTTTGCCTTCTAAGATCTCTTTGAACCCTCTCACAGTTTCTTCACGCTTAACATATTTACCCTCCCGACCAGTGAATGGCTCTGCGACAAACATTGGTTGGGTGAGGAATCTCTGAATTTTTCGAGCTCGTGCGACGGTGAGCTTGTCTTCTGCTGATAGTTCTTCCATACCTAAAATTGCAATAATATCCTGAAGATCTTTGTATCGCTGCAGTGTTTTTAGTACATCGCGTGCTATCTGATAGTGCTCATTCCCAACTATGGTCGGATCTAGTGCGTTTGAGCTTGAAGTCAGCGGATCAATTGCCGGGAACAAACCTTGCTCCGCGAGCGAACGTTCAAGAGTCAAGGATGCATCAAGATGAGAGAACGTTACGACGGGTGCGGGGTCAGTATAGTCATCGGCAGGCACATATACCGCCTGTATAGAAGTGATTGAACCTTTCTTCGTCGAGGTTATGCGCTCTTGCAATGCAGCCATTTCAGAGGCAAGTGTCGGCTGATACCCTACTGCTGATGGAATGCGCCCTAGCAGAGCTGATACTTCTGAGCCTGCCTGTGCGAATCTGAATATATTGTCTATGAAAAGGAGAGTATCCATATTTTTCTCATCTCGGAAGTATTCGGCCATACTTACCCCCGTCAGTGCTACGCGGAGTCTATTGCCTGGTGGCTCATTCATTTGACCAAATACCATACAAGTCTTATCGAGTACTTTGGTCTCTTTCATCTCATTCCAAAGATCATTTCCCTCACGAGTACGCTCTCCTACCCCGGTAAAAACAGAAACGCCACTGTGCACTTTTGCTACGTTGTGTATCATCTCCTGTATCGCTACGGTCTTTCCGACTCCTGCACCTCCAAAAATAGCGACCTTACCCCCCTTAATAAACGGCGCGATGAGGTCGATGACTTTGATACCTGTTTCGAAAATCTCTTGCTTACCAGATTGTTCTATGAATTTGGGTGCGGATCGATGAATGGGATATTTTTTGGAGGTTTTTGGAGGTTTCATTTCATCTACTGGGCTACCGAGAACATTGAATATGCGGCCTAAAGTATTCTCACCAACGGGAACACTAATGGAAGAACCTGTATTGACTACCTCAGACCCCCGTACGAGACCATACACATCGCCCATCGCTACACAACGCACCAATCCAGGCTCGATAATTGCCTCTACCTCAAGCACTCTTTCGTCACCATTTGCGAGTTTGGTATGAAGTGCGTCATACACTTTGGGTGTTTCCTTCTCGTCAAACTGCACATCGATGACAACTCCACGGATTGAAATGATTTTTCCTTTGTTCATATGATTTAAGAGTTCAAATTGCAAATTTAAAAATTACAATTATAAATGATAAGTTATATGGTCTTCTTTCCCTTTGTACTAATTACTATTGATGCAAGTATCTTTGCGATTTCAATATCTTCTGCTAGGATTTTCTCAGATTCGCTCATCGTAATATACTCCATATCTCTGAGCAAAGTTAACCAAACCTTTGTTTCATTTGCTGATTTCAAACTTATTTGCATAAAGTTTACAAACTCACGTCTACTTGATGATGCTTGTCCCTCCACGAAATTAGCAAGTATACTCGTTGCACTTCTTGCCACTTGATCTACTAGAATTCTTGAAACTGTCTTTGATTCAATTGATTGAACTAACTTTAGTATTTTCAGTACAAAAATATATAATCTTTTCTTGAATTCAATTTTAAATTCTGAATTGGAATTTTGCACTTTGCATTTTGAAATTTCAATTAGTTTCAACGCTCTCTTTCGCTGTAACCATGTCTAAGAGTTCACTCGTAATCTTCGTTTGTCGAATTTTGTTTCCAATCAATGTGAGACTATAGATAACATCTCCTGCATTATCAGTGGCATTTTTCATCGCCATCATACGCATACTTTGCTCGACGGCCTCACTTGAGATTACTGCACCCCGTATCTGCTCTTCTACCGCTGATCGTAAAAGCGCATCAACCAGTGCCTGAGGTGATGGCTCGACGATGTATTCTTGTCTCACTGACTGTGATGGATTATTTTGATCTGTTGAAATAGGAAGAAGTGTCACCAGCTTAACCTCTGATTTTAACGCTGAAAAATATTGGGTATATAAAAGTTTAATAGTTCGATACTTACTGCTCAAGAAAGAATCAATGGCATACGTAAAAATTGCAGAGACCTTTGTTTCCGGACTTCCGGTCGAGTAGTCAGCGACAATATCTCGATCAAATCTGCTGAGCGCCTGCGCGCCCTTTGAACCCACGGTGATAAACTCAGACTCGGCAAGATTTACATATTTGAGAATGTATTTCAAAAGGTTCACATGGAATGCTCCACAAAGACCCTTATTTGCTGAGATATAGATGATCAGGTCTTTCTTAGCTGCTGACTCTTTTACAGCCAATAATGGAGATACAGACGCATCGATCTTGCCCGAAAGTGAGCTTATGAGCTCGGTGAGAGTATTGCGATACAGTCTTCCTTCAACTTCGGACTGAACAACCTTCTTCATTTTGACTGCAGAGATAAGCTGCATCGCCTTGGTGATCTTTCGGACATTTTTTACTGATTTGATTTTTTTTCTTACGGTTCTTAAGTTCATACGATAGACATATCAAAATGCAAATATGAAATATCAAATACACAAACAATATATTAAATATTCCTTTTACCTTTCAGTGTAATAATGCTTGATCCGAATATATTTCCCAGTTCTAAAAGTTCTGATAATAAATAGTCAGCATCAGATTTTGGTATAAAATGTTTATCTCTCAACAACGCTACCCATACTTTTGATTCATTTATCGACTTCAGGCTTATCTCAAAATATTTTATGAAATCTCTTTTACTTGAAGCAGCCTGACCCTCAATATAATTTGCTAAAATACTAGTACTGCTACGAATAAACTGGTCATTTAATACTCTGGTTATTTGATTTGATGAAACTTTCTCTATGATATTTAAGGACCTCAGTACATACCGATAAAGTCGTTGTTTGAATTCTTTTTTTTTCTCTTTGTCGTTATGCATTATTATTTTTGCTTTTTCATTTATATGCTCAAAGATGACACTATCTTTTTCAATTCCTCTTCATCTTGTTTTTCGAGAATTTTATTTTTGTTGATCCTATCGAGAAGTTTTTTGTGCTGTACGTCTACTACCTGAAACAATGTTTCCTCAAACCCCTTAACCTTTGTAATATCTATTTCGTCTAAAATTCCGTTTGACACAGCCCAAAGAATTACCACTTCATGAGCAAGATCGAGAGGTTGGTTTTTTTGTTGCTTTAAGACCTCGGTCGCTCTCGCACCTCTACTTAAAAACTTTTTTGTCTCTGGATCTAGATCGGAGTCAAACTGGGCAAACGCCGCTAGCTCGCGATATTGTGCGAGGTCGAGTTTGAGCCT
>CAYUHI010000020.1:11192-17404 GCA_964444485.1 uncultured Gammaproteobacteria bacterium
ACCACCAGCACATCTTTACCCTGATCCATATAATATTCTGCGATAGCAGTTGCACTGTAGGGCGCAATATACTGCATAGCGACTGGATCCGACGCGGATGCCTTCACAATCACCGTATATTCCATGGCTCCTTGTGCCTTGAGTAGCTCATGTATTGCGGCTATTTTTGCATTTTTTTGTCCAATTGCACAGTAAATACAGATAACATCTTGACCTTTCTGATTGATGATAGTGTCGATACATATCGTAGTTTTACCCGTTCCTCTATCTCCGATAATGAGCTCTCGTTGTCCTCGACCTATGGGAACCAGAGCATCTACTGATTTGATTCCTGTCTGAATAGGCACAGTAACACTTTTTCTTTTGACCACACCGGGGGCAATCTTCTCGACGGGGTAGTAGGTTTGTGTTTTTGGAGTAGACTCTCCATCTTCTGGATTGCCGAGTGCATCTATAACCCGCCCCAACAACGAATCCCCTACACCGACTGAAAGTGTTCTGCCTGTGGCGGTGACTCTGCTCCCTGCAAGAATATTTTCATATTCCCCAAGAACGACGATACCCACACTTGTTTCAGTGAGATCAACAATCATCCCACTCACTCCGGTCTCAAAAGTGACAAGCTCTCCAAATCCTGCATTATCAAGTCCACTGGCATTTATTACACCATCTTTTACTTCTTCCACAATCCCAACCTCGAGGATTTTACCTTTTCTAAGTTCGTCTTGATGGAGTTCTTTTTCAAAATCCTTAATAAACTGGTTTATTAGCTGGTTGCTCATATGATAAAAATTAAGTGTAACTTACACGACCTCCCTGTATGCTTCTCGAAAGGCTCGAATGATGACAACTGTATTGTTCGAGTGTAATCGAGAACGTATTATGATTCATTGCTATTAAACAATGATTCAACTTTCGACTTCAAAGAATAATCTATAAGTTTCGATCCTTGTTTTATGATCACTCCTGCAAGGATTGTTTTGTCTACAATTACTTCCACCTTAGAATGTCCAATCATATCTACCCTCGATCGTATTTCATCGATCTCAGCCTCAGAAAGCTCATATGGCGCGATTATATGAGTCCTCACCTCTCGATTCCTGAGCTTATCTTTGAGATACGACTGAAGATCGTCTTTGACTTGTTTAGGTAACTTCATTGTACTTAAATATTTTTAATCACTTGTGCTGTTATGGCCTTGCGCGTATCATCTGTCAGGTAGTCGGCGAGTCCTTTTTGCACTGCAACCTGAGCAGCTTCGCGGACGTACTTAGTCAGCTCAGCTTGTGCTGCTTTTCGATCTTGCTCTATGGCGAGTTTTCCTGCATCCACTATCTCGGTTGCTTTTTTTTGGGATTGTGCGAGTATATCCGCTTTTATTTTCTCTCCGTACTGTTTGGCGTCTGCAAGGATCTGTTTCTGTTCTGATTTTACTTCCTGCAACATTTGCTTCTTTTCTTCTTCCAGCCTGGATTTTGCAGTCTCAAGCTCCTGGGACAGAGCATGGCGTTTGGTCTCATCCTCCTGTTGTTTCTTTAGATATTTTGCCAATGGTTTGGCAATAAATTTTTTGAATATAAAATAGAAAATCAGGAAATTGACGACCTGCGCGATCAAAAGCTTACCGTCGATTCCAAGTGCTTCCATGTATGTATAAAATAACTTACAACACATTCACTAACATTCCTATCTTCTTAGGGCGTACCTGTCTCGTATGTTCTTATAACAAGAGATACTCACTTTCGTGAGTATGACACATATTATCCTCCGATTCCGATTTTGATCATTATTGCGATAACGAACGCAAAGATGAGCACTGACTCTGCAAATGCGATGGATAGAATCATGTTAGTCTGAATGTGTGGTGTCGCCTCGGGATTGCGCCCAATTGACTCCATAGCTTTTGAGCCGATAAGCCCGATTGCGATACCCGGTGACAATGCACCAAAACCAATTGCCAACGCTGTGCCGATAACTTTCGCTGCATCTAAATCCATAGTGAAAATATTAATTATTAATTATTAATTGCTAATTATGTATTGATTTTGTATTCTCTAATGGTGTGCTTTTGTCGTCGCCATATCGATAAGCACCGTGGATAACATAGTAAATACCAACGCCTGGATAGCTCCTGCCATAATCTCGAGCGTAAAGAACGGAACCATGATAAAGGAAGCTACAGGAGGAAGGAGAAACGCTACGATCGTGATGAGTATTTCACCAGCGAGGATATTTCCGAACAACCGGAATGAAAACGAAAGGATACGTGCAAGCTCTGAAATAAGTTCGAGGAAACCAACAAGGAGCATGATGGGCGAAGAAATATTGAAAAACTTTTTCAAATAGCCGACCCCTGCGTATTTTAGTCCGAAATATTGAATCATAAATACCGTAATGAGAGCTAATGCAAAGGTAGTATTGAGATCTGCAGTGTTTGCACGAAGGAGAGGAATACGCCCATGCCCACCTTCAGTTTCTGAAGCTTTGGTGGAGTCTGACCCTTCAGGCGCCGCAGCTTTAGCTTTGTGAGAATTTTCTGCCAAAGACATCTCCCCTTCTGTCTCGGGGGCTTTGATCTTCTGATTCTTCATAGATTTCTCAACGCGCACTTCCTGTGCAATGAGTGGCTTAATGAGAACGCTTCCCACGGTGGGAAGCATACCCATCCAGTTATTCATCAGAATATAAAAGAAATACGCGCCCAGGAGGGGGAAAAATATTAGCACTTTTTCATGTAGCACACTTTTGATGAGATTATATACCGTGAGGAATAAGGTGTGGATAAGGTAGAATATTGGGCCTTTCTTTCGTTGCTTTATATGTTGCGAATAATAGATTCCTATACAAATAAACACCCCCATGACGATCCAGGACAGGATCATCGAGTTGGTGATAGGAAACCCAAGAATATCAAATATCTGTTCTGCTTTTACACTGACATGCACCATAATACTTCTGGTAATTACGGGGGTAATTGTAACACAACATCATAAAATCAAAAATCAAATCTTAATAGTCCCCAACTTTCTTGGGTATCAGGACATATGATTTGTGTCCCGAGATTTGTACTCACGAAGGCTTATCGCATTGTCCAACATGCACCCGATGACACCCTCTCTGTCTGAGATGGTTCCTTTCACAAGGACAACTTCATGTACCCTCAAAATATCACGCACTTGCTGAAACATTTTGGGGAATACAACGACCTCAAGGCTACCTGATCCATCATTGATATTGCAGATGGCCATTTCTTTATTATCTTTTTTCGTTTTCAACAACTTTATGTAAGTAATTTCGCCAGCAAGTATGTATTGTTTCTTCACATCTTCTGCAGTCAGATCAGATATTCTTCGGTTAGTTTTATTTCGAATGATTTCTTCATATGGTCCAAGAGGGTTTTGAGTCAAGAGAAATCCGACCAGTTCACGTTCGGACTGTGCCAAATGCTCAGGTGGATACTCAGGGACTGCTGCGAAAGAGTCTTTGTGTTCTGCTTCGGCAGATCCAATGCCAAAAAGATTGTCCTGTCCAGACATGCTGAGGTCTTTATCCTGCCCGATTTTCTCAACCAAAGCGGGAAAACTCATCATGAGAGTCGCTCGATTCCCAAAGTCTATAAACGCTCCAACATTAATAAGGGATTCAAGTGTCTTTTTATTCACCTTGCGCAAGTCAACCCTGTATAAAAAGTCGGTAAACGATATAAACAAACCTGTGTTCCGTGCAGAAACGATACTGTCTATAGCTGCCGAACCAACATTTTTGATTGCGGACAGACCAAAACGTATTGAGTCTCCTTCGATACTGAATCCATCGTTTGATTTGTTGATATTTGGCGGTAAGACTGGTATTTTCATTACCTTACATTCTTCCAAAGCTTGGGTCATCTTAATTTCTTTTTGAGGCCCGGTCGCTGCATTTATTTCTGCAGTCAGAAGGGAGGTCATAAACTCTATAGGGTAGTTTGCTTTCACATACGCTGTCCAATATGCGATCAGTGCATAGGATGCGGCGTGGGATTTGTTGAAGCCATATGCTGCAAACTTTTCAATAAATCCAAAAATCTCCTGTGCCAACTTTTGAGAATAGCCATGGTCGACACATCCCTGGATGAATTGAGCCTTACCCTTTTCCATGAGTGCTTTTTTCTTCTTTCCTACCGCCATACGAAGAAGGTCAGCCTGCGCTTTGGTGAAGTGAGCCATCACCACTGCAATATCTATAACCTGCTCCTGGTATACCAATATGCCGTATGTCTCGGCAAGTACTGGTTTCATATCTTTGTGTGGATAACTGATGCTTTTGGGGTTGCGCTTTCCCTCAATGAAAGTAGGAATGAGGTCCATAGGACCAGGACGGTAGAGCGCTACCATGGCGGTGATATCTGACAATTTCGAGGGCATGAGTTCCTTGGCGAGGCGTCGCATACCTGCTGACTCGAGCTGAAATACTCCCACGGTCTCTCCCTTGCTTATGAGTTCATATGCCTTTTTGTTATTCAATTTAACCTCATGAATGTCTATTGTCTCGCCCCGATTCTCTTTCACAAGGCTGAGGGCGGACTCTATAATGCTCAAGTTGCGCAACCCAAGGATATCGACCTTGACGAGTCCTACTGCTTTATTTTCTGACACTGCGTTAAGGTCGAGCGAATACATGTCGTATTGAGTGATCACCTTGTGACCGCTCGGCTCAAGTTGAAGGGGGATATGCTCGATGAGTGGCTTATCACCCACAATGAGCCCCGCTGCATGCACCGAGGAATGGCGAGGGAGACTCTCGAGTCGTTGGGAAACGTCGATTATTTGTTTGATCTCTTCTTCATTGTCATATGCAAGCTTGAGCGTAGGAGACTGTTGAAGTGCGATCTCTAGGGTGACCTGGAACCCTTGTTTGCTCGGGGGGATCATTTTGGCAATACGATCACCGGTTGCATAACTATGCCCCAATACTCGGGCTACATCGCGAACTACCATGCGTGCCTCCATCGTTCCAAACGTGATAATCTGTGCTACATGATCTTCGCCATAGCGTTTGGCTATGTAGCTGACAACCTCCTCACGACGAGTGTCTGCGAAATCAATATCGATATCAGGAGGGGTAGGTCGCTCAGGATTGAGAAATCGTTCAAATGGTAAGTTGTAATCAAGCGGATTTATATCGGTGATACGCAGTACATATGCGATAAGTGATCCTGCAGCAGACCCTCTGCCAGGACCCACTGCGATTCCTTGGTCTTTGGCCCAGTTCACCATATCCTGCACAAAGAGAAAGTACGGCGCATATCCTTTCTTATTAATAATCTCCAACTCATACGCGATACGAGCATTCACTATGGTTTGATCGTATTCCTTCACGCGTGTTTTCCTCTCTTCGATAAGCTGTGCGAAGTGTTCTTTAGCAGTCATTCCCTCGGGGAGTGGATATTTGGGCAGGATAAGCTTGCCGTGAGGTATCTCGACATTGCACAGTTCAGCTATTTTGACCGTATTTTCTACTGCTTCAGGGATATCCGCGAATGTTGCGCTCATCTCTTCTGGTGTTTTGAAAAAATAGTCGGGGTTTTCGAGCATACTGAGGGGTCGATCTTTCTCGAAGATAACCCTTTGTGAACCGATACATAAGAGCACTTCATGTGCGTAGGCATCATCTGCTTCCATATAGTGCACGTTTGCACTTGCTACAAGGGGTATGCTGTGGCGACGAGACAACTTGATGAGCCCCTGATTTACTAACTCAAGCTGATCCATCCCCGGGTGACGTTCAAGCAGAAGATAGTAGTTTTCCCCGAATGTCTGTTTGTACCTCGCAGCGAGAGAGTCTGCCTTGGTATGCTGTTCGTGAAGTACTTGTTCACCAATCTCACTTCGGAGGGGTGTGCCAGAGAGTACAATAAGTCCTTCTCGATATTTTTCAAGAAGCGCAAAATCTATACGAGGTTGGTAATGGAGCCCTTCAAGCTGCGCATAGGAGACGAGACGAACGAGATTGTGGTACCCTTCAAGATCCTTTGCGAGTACAACTAGCGAATACGCATCTTTCATATCGCCTGACTGGTTATCTTTGTGATTTTGTGCTGATATATAGAGTTCACAGCCGATGATTGGCTTTATGCCTGCGTCTTTGCATGCTATATAAAACTTAAATGCACCGTACATGTTGCCATAGTCGGTGATCGCAAGTGAGCTCATCCCGAGCTCTTTGGCCTTGGC
>CAYUHI010000021.1:0-3139 GCA_964444485.1 uncultured Gammaproteobacteria bacterium
TTCCTCACTTCTATGGGGGAGTCGAGTAAAGTACAAAAAGGGCAAAAAATACTCACATGGGCTCTTATTGGAGTAGGGGTGTTTGCGGGGAGTTACCTCATATTATTTATCATCGATGTCGCTTTCATGGGAGGCAAAGGTGATATTTTCCGCTTCAAAATACCGGGACCATAAAAGGATACAAAATACTAAATTCAAAATTCTAAACTCTAATCTTTGTGGTTTGCGTACGTTGTACTTTGTACTCTGTACTTCTTATTGAGATGGTGTGATTTGCACTCCTTCCACGGGGAATTCGTCAGGTGTGGGAGAAAGTATCCGCTGTGGTGAGGTGAGACGGATGAAGATCATAAACATCAGCACGGCGATACCTGCTGCGATAAGACTGATGCCAATATATCGGATAAACATTTTCATACTGTCAGAGGAAATAACGTTATGTTGGAGGGGAATCCACATTTACTGTCTCTTTGATTAGGTAAAGAGGCCTACCCTGCACCTGAGTAAAAATCCTGCCGATATACTCTCCGATGACGCCCAAGATAAATATCTGTACACCCGCAAAAAAGGTGATAGAGACAAATATCGCAGTCCATCCAGTAACCCAATACTGATGGGGCAAAAATCTTCGGAGGAACGCGTATGCCATCCCCAGCAATCCAGCAGATGCGGTAAGAAATCCAAAATAGATCACGACCCGGAGAGGTCGTGTAGAGAATGCGGTGATGCCAGTGACTGCAAAACTCAACATTTTGCGCACGGGGTAGTGTGTCTTTCCACTATGGCGCTTACTCCGATCAAAGTCTACATATGTCATCTTATATCCGCTCCATGCGACTAGCCCACGCAAGAAGCGAGCATACTCTGGTAAGTTATTCAGATAATGCACCACACTCTTGTCGAGGAGTCGAAAATCACCCACATCGGTGGGTATTTTTACTTCGGACACCTGATTAATAAGCCAATAGAACAGCCAGGCAGTTGTTTTTTTGAAGATTGAATCATTTGCCCGGGTCCTGCGGTGTGCGTACACTATCTCAAAACCCTTCTCCCACGCATCTATCATCTGGTCTATGAGCTCAGGCGGGTCCTGCAAGTCAGCATCAATGGTCACGACACAATCGCCAGACGCGTGACGGTAACCTGCAGATAAAGCGCTCTGGTGACCAAAATTACGAGTGAAGGATATAAGTTTGATAGCTGTATTACTTTCGCATTCATGTTTTATCTCTCGTACTGTACCGTCAGTAGAACCATCATTAACGAAAATTATTTCGTGTGGATACTTTTGCACGATTGGCTGAAGACGCGCGAGAAGTGAGCTGATATTCCCGGATTCGTTAAACACGGGCACAATCACTGAGAGAAAGAAGTTCTTTTTCATTGCGTATTTTTGTCTGACTTCTGACGACTGACATCTGATTACCAAAATGTGTTGCGGAGCTTGGAATTGAACCGAGTCTAGGAGATTATGAGCCTCCTGTGCTACCGTACACTACCCCGCATAAGCAGAACATTATACCACGCGATCGTTGGTCCATACAGCCAAAGTTCGCGCTCATCGAGGTTCCATCGATGAACTTGGGGTGGCAGTCTGGGAAAGGTTTGGGATTACAATAACTTGTTCATTCGCCTTAATGAGCCCCAACTTATCGCGCAGAAGCCTCTCTACCTCATAGGGGTCTTTTGACTTTGCTGCATCGAGCTTGAGCTCATTATTGCGGGCTTTTTCTTTCTCGTAATCTGCTTTTAACTGATCGTAGAAAGGAACGTTGTTTAAGATATTTGTGCTATTCCGGACAAGTGAAGTCACCAGTGCAAACACAAAAAACCCCAAGAGTGCGTGGTGCAGCTTTATTACCATATTCTGTATAGTATGATATACGGTTGGTAATTTACAAGTTGCATCGGATTTATATCTTTATGAATAAATTCATTTTTATCGTAGCGCTAGTTCTTTTTGCGGTCGCAGTATACATATTCTTGAAACCAGGTCCTGCCAAACCGGTGGTAGAGTTACCTCAAGTAGTTCCACAGCCCACAGAGCCACCCCGAAGTCCTACACCTGATATGTCAGCGTTAAAGATCAGTGATGTCGAAGTGGGCAAAGGAGAAGAGGCGGTCCCGGGCAAGAAGGTGAGTGTCCAATATCGGGGCAGACTCACCGATGGCACAGAGTTTGATTCATCTTATAGTCGAAATAGTGAACCCCTCCAGTTCGTTGTGGGAGCAGGACAGATGATCCCTGGTTTCGATTATGGTGTGCAAGGCATGAGAGTTGGAGGTACTCGCACTATCACCATACCGCCGGAGCTCGGATATGGAGCACGGCAGAGTGGACCGATCCCAGCCAACTCAACACTCATCTTTGAAGTGAAGCTAGAAAAAGTCGAATAACCTAGGAACTTCGATATCAACTATGATCCAGGTACTTTCTTATAATATCCGTTTCGGATGGAAGCTGTCCCATATATTGAAGTGGTTGTCATCTCAGTCTAAACAATTTGACATTATTTGCCTTCAGGAATTTCCTGAAAGTAAATTGGAATATATCCAGAACCATCTGGATAAGCGTTATAAGAGCTTGTTTTCCCACACTTTCACCATTGGCAAGTCAATCTATGGACCACTTACCCTGTATGACAGTTTGAAACTTCGGCCTGTATATTCGACTGTATTGAAGTTGGGCACCAATATCGTAGAAGTGGCACTTCACATGAACAATAAGCCACGGACAGCCTTGGTGACAAGACTTGCACATGGGAAGGGAGAACTTGTACTGACAAATGCTCATCTCGCATGTCTAGCGGTAAACAAAGTAAGACGTAAACAGCTGGGAGTCATCCTCGAACACCTCAAACAAGTGGACGAGTCGTCGAAGGTAGCGAAAGTGATCTTGGGAGACTTCAATTACACTTCGTTTATGAAGCAGCGATCGCTCATGCAGCTTATGACAAACAATAATTTTATAAATGCATATCGTTCGATCACTCATAGGTTACTCTTTATTAAGCACCAGCTCGATTATGCGTTCTATCAGAATTGTCAGATCAAAAATGTGAAGGTCGAAAATCTGCACTACTCAGATCACTTTGCGGTGTCATTCGAGGTACACTTTTAGAGTACAGAGTACAGAGTA
>CAYUHI010000021.1:3239-5593 GCA_964444485.1 uncultured Gammaproteobacteria bacterium
AACCTCAAAAACTTTATAAACTTTGTTAACTGTATGCGCCAGTACCGACAGTCAACAGTCCCACTAAATGCGAAGAAAGTCTTTACGGGTAAGATTTTTACTATCTACCAATGGGAGCAGGAGATGTTTGACGGAACTAAACAAACGTTCGAGAAACTCACAAGATCAGATACAGCAAGTGTGGTTGCAGTGACGAAAGAAGGCAAGATCTTAGTTACCGATCAAGAACAGCCTGGAACCACCAGAGCATTCTGCTTACCTGGGGGTAGAGTGAATACGGGAGAAACCCCACTAGAGACTGCGAAAAGAGAGTTATTGGAAGAAACTGGTTATGCGGGGGAAGATTGGGAGTTGTTCCGCGAATTTACCCGATATTCTAAAATCGATTACTGCTTTTATGTGTATGTCGCAAAAGGAGTTGTGAAGAAGGTCGAACCAAAACTTGATCCGGGAGAGAAAATCGAAGTGAAAGAACTTTCATTTGACGAGTTCATGGACATACTTATAGATGAAAAGTTTGAAGATAACGACTTTGCACTCCATATTCTTCGTCTCCAAAAGGACACAGATAAGTTCACTGCCTTACGCAAATTACTTGGGGTATAGAAATGTAATTCATAGTCATTCTGGAGCGAATCCACCGAGTCGGTAGAGAAGCGATAGAATCTAAAGTAAGATCCTATCGTCACTCCGCTCCTCCAGGATGACAGACGAAACATATTGACAGAAGACTGCTGACCAACGACTGTCGACTAATAAGGTGATAGAATATACTGTCAATATATGAAAATCATCAATAAGAAATACTTTCGTGAGTATGAAGAGCTTGAGACCATGGAGGCAGGTGTCTCCCTGCTTGGCTCAGAAGTGAAGCAAATAAAAACAGGGAATATAAAGATAGACGATGCGTTCGTGAAGCGGCTTGATGACGGCATGTATCTTGTGAACGCTGAGATACCCAACTATAAGTTTGCGTTCCCCCAAGGGTATGACCCCCGAAGGTCACGCAAACTCCTCATGCACAAAAAAGAAATACTCCGCCTTGAGACGAAGATGAGCCGTGGAGGCAACTACACACTTGCGCCTAAGTCATGTTACACCAAGGGACAGCTCATCAAGATTGAGGTAGGACTCGTGCGTGGGCGCAAAGACATCGAAAAAAAGAACCTTGAGCGCAGGCGCGATATAGCTCGCAGCCAGGCGTTTGAGGCAAAAGAGTGGACGAAAGAGTAGCGAGTGGCTAATGGCGAATGGCGAATAGAAGTCGATGTCATTGCGAGGAGTCCACCGTGTCATCCTGAGCCTGTCGAAGGACGGTGGATAACGAAGCAAACTCATTGCATAAGTGTATAATTTGACCGCATAGGAACAATCAATTCTGCTATAATAGTCACATATAATGGGGATGACAGGCTTCGACGGGGAGTACTTTGACATGACGGTAAAGGCGTATCTATACGATAAATAGAAAACCTTAACTGCAGATGCAAAATCAGCAGTGCTTGCAAAACTAGAGGAGATAATGGCACAAGCTGAAGCCCGCCTTTACGGTGGTCAGTTAGCTTATGCATATGCTGCCTAATACTAGGATAGCAGTCTTTTCAGCAAGTCATACGTGATGATCTGTGTCTTCGCCAAGCAACTTCACGTGTGTAAACCTCTTGGTGGGGCAATCATGGGAGATTGTGACATGTACCATGATTTGTATATTTGTCATCCAAATACTTATAACGCTAGTATCTGAGCTTGGGTATTTGCGTATTAATCAGGTAATCATCCTTTACAAAACGTCATGTTGAGCGCTTCTCGGACCCGGGTTCAAATCCCGGCATCTCCACCGAGTCAGACTCGGCTTGGCAAGGTTTACTTAGCTGAGACGAGTATGCGAAGGTAGTCGAGTTCGACTCGACACTTCTACTTAATTATTATGGACAAAACGTCAGACGTTTTGCAGAAAGAGAAGTACTACGTTTATACCCTGTTGAGCCTCAAAGATCATAAACTATATACTGGATACACTGTCGATTTGCATAAAAGACTTAACAATCACATGAGGGGGCTTTCGAGAGCGACGAGATATAGAAGACCACTTCTTCTCATTCACTGTGAATATTTTATCGACAGGACTGATGCAAAGGCTAGAGAAATATTTTTAAAAAGTGGATTTGGAAGAAAACAACTCAAAGAATCACTGAAACGAACTTTAAGAAGTACTATCATAGAATCATAAGACTCACTACTCATCATGCTATATTTACCCGATACTAATTATTCATATCTATGTCCACAAAATACAGAAATGAACCATGTCCAACCTGCCATGCATTTACCAATCGGGGAGTCACGATCGACGC
>CAYUHI010000021.1:5693-9059 GCA_964444485.1 uncultured Gammaproteobacteria bacterium
ATGAACCATGTCCAACCTGCCATGCATTTACCAATCGGGGAGTCACGATCGACGCTGTCATCGTAAAAGACGGGAAAATACTCCTCATCAAACGAGGAGCAGAACCATTTAAAGGGTATTGGGGACTTGTAGGAGGAGTCGATAGATATAGCATATGCAGTAGAAATTACTGGCGATCCACGACCTGGAGATGATGCAGTTGATTTTCATTGGTATCCTGTCAATGAGCTTCCAGATGATTTGGCCTTCGATCATAAACAGATCATTACTGACTGTCGTGCTTTCCTGAAAATCTGATTTCCTGACTACCTGAAATCCTGATCGCCTACCTTGTCACCTGGTACGATTTTACTTTTTCAAATAATGTTCGTGCATGGGCATCTTCTTCGAAATGTCTGCGCACAGGGGAGAGAAGCTCGTCAAGTGCCTTCGTCACGGCAACTTTCAAATCTTGTGGATGTATTTCTTTATTTGCAAACTTGACCTCAAGATCTCTATAAGAATGAAACTCGACATTACCTCCCCACTTCTCTGGACGTTTAATAATGAAGGAATTAACACCGAGCCGATCAAATGACTCAAAGATAATATATCTACAATATTCGAGAATAGGATTTTCCTTGATGTCACCCTCCAGACAATATGCCTTATTGATCTTTCGCTCAATATCCTCAAATGTATCGGTCATGAAAATGGCGCTGTCAGGATTGGACTTCGACATCTTACGCTGCATCGCTCGTTTCATCGCGTCAGACTCTGACAGTTTTTCTGGATTTGTACTCAGAGGCTTGAGTAAACCCATGAGCATGTGGTTACTTACTACAACTGGCTTCCAGTACCCAAGTTGTGGGCCAATCTCACGCGCAAGCATATTGAGCTTACGCTGATCCATACCGAGTTGTGTTATCTTCGCGTTGAGCATGAAAATATCTGCGATTTGCATACAAGAGTAGATAATATTTGCTCCAGTAAGGGTGTCTAAAGACTCATCACGTCCCATCATCTCGGCAGTTCGGATAAATCGTTTGAGTACATTTGTCTTACCCACTTGGACCACCAGTTTCCAGTATTCCGGATTTTTTGCCATGTCCGACGCCCATAAGAATTCAACCTTTGATAAATCCATCCCTGATGCTCGCCACACCTCGATAAAGTACCTTCCTACCGTTTGAATCTTGTCTAAGTCTCCACCCATCTTGTTATTTGCCATAGCATGCCAGTCGGCCACCCACATCTTGAACTTCATGCCAGCTTTGGTCATTTTGTTGATATTGATCGCACGGAGTAACCCTTGAGCGATATGTATCTGTCCCGAAGGCTCAAAACCATCGTATGCCACAATCTCCTCACCGCTATCTAGTAACTTGCGAAGTTCGTCTTCTCCGACTATCTCCTCACCAACTTCCTGAATGAGTTTGATTTTTTCATCTGTGGTCATGGGCCAATTATACTAAAGAGTAACAGTAATCAGTCAACAGACAGTTATTCTTCCAGCTTGTCGAGAAGTTCTCGATTCCGTTACACTCCTCTCGAACAGTAGTGGTCATGTTTGTCATTGGTCTTTATGCAGACCTGTAACCTTATTACCTTATAAACCTTATAAACTAGACTCTTGACCAGCAACGTTTCATACTATATCCTGAGTTGTTACTATTCGTTACTTTTTTATGTTCAAATCACTTCTCATGGAATTCATTGGAACTTTTTTCCTTGTGTTCGTGTTCGTTGCTTCACGAAACGCCCTCGCAGTAGCTGCTGTACTCATGCTTATGATATATGTCGGAGCACACATATCGGGAGCTCAGTACAATCCAGCGGTGACATTTGGCATGCTTGTAATGGGCAAGCTTACTAATTCAAAGGCAGTGGGATATATTATCACTCAATTTCTTGCTGGTATTGTTGCAATGATAGTTCTTGCCGTATTGGGGGGGAGAGATGTGATGGTGCGTCCTGCAGAGTCCGTGACACTTCTTCAGGCGGGGCTTGTCGAGTTCCTTTTCACCTTTACTCTCGTCTTGACAGTGTTTATGACTATGGCTGACCGCAAGTTTATGGAGAATTCATACTATGGAATAGCGGTAGGTTTAAACATATTGGTAGGAGCAGTCACCGCAGGTGCAGTTTCGGGGGGAGTATTTAACCCAGTTGTTGGTATTGCTCCACAGTTATATCGACTGTTTACGGGGGGCAACATGATGCTTGAGGTAGTTGCACTATATCTTGTCGCACCTATTTTTGGTGGACTTATGGCAGCGGTTGTTTACACGATATTCACCGGTAAAGAGAAACTAACACACGAACATAATGAGCACAAACACGAAGAAGAAAAACATCACCATCACAAATCAGTTGACGAGATTAATCTTGACAACTTAGTCACCCCCGCTACCTGACTCTTTTTCTATGCGAAGGAAGCTAAAGTTTGTGACGAGTAATAAAGGGAAGTTTCAAGAGATTCAAGCAGAATTAGGAATACCTCTTGAGCTTGAAACACTCGATATCCCTGAGATCCAATCCCTTGATCTTGTAAATATCACGCGTCACAAGGCTCTTATGGCATATGAGATTTTGAGTGAGCCCCTTATTGTTGACGACACTGGTCTTCAGATCGAGGCATGGAACGGCTTTCCAGGTCCCTTCATCAAACATATTCTTGAGGCGGGTGGGCAGGAACTATTGCTTCGCATGATGCATGGTGTCGAGAATCGAAATGCACGATTTACCACCATCATTGGATATTTCGATGGTTCTCATTTTGCCCACGTCGAGGGCAGCACAGTAGGGACAATTGCGTCTGAGATCAGAGGCGAAGATTGGGGAATCAACGGGATATTTATACCCGAAGGCACGAGCCTTACTTATGGTGAGCTCAGCATGGCGGATAAAAATAAGATTTCACACAGAGGTAAGGCCACTCGAAAGCTCAAAGTCATGTTAGAATCAGAATATCGATAGTAACTCACGCCTATGTCTACCGTCATATTCACCAAACATGCGCTGCAGAGACTCGATGAAAGAGCTTTCACTCGCAGTCATGTCGAAGGTGCGATCTACAAACCAGACTCTGTAGTAGCTGGCAAAGAGAAGGGCACTCTCGAGTATCAGAAAAAATACGACGCACAGAAAGTGACGGCTATCGTCGCCAAAGGACCCGAGGGAGAAGATGTTATTTTATCTTGTTGGATAGATCCACCTGTATACGGCACACAAGACTACCGTAAGAAGGAGCGCTATCGTAGGTACCAAAAGGCAGGATTTTGGGAAAAAGTCGTTATGGATATCCTCTCTGCATTTGGGTTGTAAATCCGGAGAAACATTTTGTATGATTACGCAACTGTATGACGGATCTCAACTACACTCCGA
>CAYUHI010000021.1:9159-11039 GCA_964444485.1 uncultured Gammaproteobacteria bacterium
GAGAAACATTTTGTATGATTACGCAACTGTATGACGGATCTCAACTACACTCCGATTGAGGTTGAATACCCCGGAGATAATCTAAAAACCAAAGTGCTGGAGTATGTGAAGGAAAATAAAGCGGTTGTTGCGACTGTTGGTATCTTTACTATTATTACACTTCTTGTCGGTGGCGTATTGATCATCAATCGAATGACTGCATCAAATGAAACAGCACAGACTGTCTCTCCCACCCCCGCAACAGGTGTCGCTGCAGAGAAAACTGACGTTAAATCAGCAACCGTTAAAAGAATTGCATCACCCTCCGCCACCCTCACCCAGAGACCAACCGTACCGCTGACTCGACCACCGACGCGTACTCCAACGAAGACCCCTTCACCAAGCCCCACGTCTAATGTAACAGCGGCACCTACAAATACATCTACTCCTGAGCCCACTAACACCACAGCTCCTACAAATACCCCTCAACCCACGAGTACGCACACGCCAACCCCGAATCCCACCGCTACCAGTGCACCGACTGCGACCGTAACAGCCACTCCGCCAACACCTACCCCAACGGTAACTCCAACTCTGACACCAACTGAAACTCCCGTATAACCCTGAGTAACATCCCATGTCTACTTTCCAAATACTTTTTCTTGTTTGTGAATTGATGGTTGTGTTGGCAGTGATAGTGTATTTACATTCTATTACGATCTCACTTCTGCGCGGGGCGCCTTATGTACCGACGAGATCATCAGACATCGATGAAATCCTCAGAAGTATCGATCTCAAGATAGGGATGAAATTCCTCGAACTTGGCTGTGGTGATGGGAGGGTGGTGTGCCAGGCAGTGAAGCAATATGGAGTGGTGGGGAGGGGAGTAGATGTTAGCAGACTGTGGCTTATGATTGCCCGTATTCGTGCCTGGTGGTTCGGGGTAGATAAGGACATAGAGTTTATGCACGAGAATATCACACAGACAGATGTGGCATGGGCTGATGTTATATACCTCTATATGATGCCCAGGTTCTTAGAAAAACATGCTCAGTCGGTTTTCGCAAAATGCCGTCCTGGAACAGTAGTGGTATCGTACGTATTCGAGATACCACACATGAAAGTTCAAACTACGCAGTCTACGAAAAATGGGACTTCATACTCTATATACAAGATATTAGGTTTGGGTTAGCATATTGGCAAACGATTGGGGATTGGTGTAACAAAAAACAGTATCGAAAACATACTCCATTTGGGCATGGCCAAATCTGAGACCCAATTTACATGTAGAAAGTTACTATAAGATATGATATACTGCCCGAATGAACTTGTATTATTACAGTCGAGTTCAGCGCTTAATATAATAAGAGAATACCTTATCCATAAGCTTGACCGTCTTAAATAATCGTCCGTCTATTACCCTATTACCTTAAAATCGTGATAAAATATACAAACATCTATTTCAGATAGATATCGTAACCTATATATCTTATGCTGTCTATTTTTCATATTGGACTAGGGATATTCTGCTTGCTTATTGCGAGTCTCGCAGATGCTCATGCAGTTAATTATGCTACAAAGGTTTGGATAAATGGCGAATTTCAACTCGGTAATATAATAAGAGTGTTCAGTTACTATCTTGTGAGCATAATACCATTTATATATAGCATTAAATTCTTCGGTTATGAACTCTCAATATCGCCATCAATACAAGTACTGGTCTGGTTTCTGAGCACCGTATTATTCATCTCTATTATCGATAAAAGTTTTTTTGGTTGGAACAGGATAGATCAGTTACTAGGTATATTACTGGTAATAGGTCTCTCTGTACTAGCCTATAGGACCCATTAGGAGATATATTAGGACAGGTATGAATAAAATATATCAACCACAAAGAAACA
>CAYUHI010000021.1:11139-16779 GCA_964444485.1 uncultured Gammaproteobacteria bacterium
GGTCATTATGCAATAAGCAATGAGAGACACAAGGACAACACACATGTGCTGTACTACAAAGGAAAGAAACTTCCATACGGAGGTGTCAACTTGGCTCGAAGTTAAAAAAATATTCTCCGGGTGTAGCGTTCAACAACTATAGCTAGATGTACTCTTATTGTATACAAATCACCGTCAGAGAATGAGGACTGGACATATCAACTTGACAAAGCATGTGTGAATATAGCAGAATGAAACTATATGCACAATAAACTTGCTACTTTTATCCTTCTTTCTTTATTCGTATTTGCGATAATCTACGTTTTGCTTGTGAATATTGCTGCCTTTGAGTTGTCCCCAGAGTCACTCGATAATTTTGGTCGATTCACCCAAATTCCCCTCGCGATTATTCCGCTTATCGGAGCATTTTTTGGCCTCGGATCTTCCAAAAAGTGGGGTTTTACGAAAAGCTATGTTGGGAAAGCCACATTATTCCTTTCTCTGAGTATGCTCGCATGGGGTGTAGGAATGCTTTATTGGTTATATATAATATTTATACAGGGTATAGATAACGTGCCGTACCCGTCTTGGGGAGACTTTTTCTTCTTTTTCATCCAACCGTTCTCTTATGTTGGAATATACTACCTTGGTCGTGTGATAGGGGTAAAATACGGATTAAAGAAAGGAA
This sequence comes from uncultured Gammaproteobacteria bacterium, assembly GCA_964444485.1. Classification (GTDB taxonomy): domain Bacteria; phylum Patescibacteriota; class Microgenomatia; order UBA1406; family GWC2-37-13; genus JAGOLU01. Next base: position 11,807 of record CAYUHI010000021.1, read on the forward strand.
TGGGTAAACTTCTGCTTATTTTGGTCCCGGTCATATCAGCACTTCTCTCATATTTTCTCTTGTTCCAAGTTGCGAGAGGTGGAGATGTGGGGATGGGAGAAAATTTTGGTCAAACCTTTTTCAATTATTACTATCCAATCGTAACCGCGGTAGGGTTGGGTCTTGTAGCAAATATCTTTGTACTTTCAAACGGTTTCTTGGGCGGGAAATATAAATGGGTCGTATACATGCTCTTTTTGGGTCTCGTATTTCAATATTTTGCCGATTTTTGGTATACTCTGTCCAATAATAATGGGACCTATTTTAACGGATACTGGCCGGATGTGTTGTATACGGTTGGATTGTTCCTGATATCTTGGTCTGTTTCCAATATTGCACCCGATAATTTAGCAAAAAAAGATGGACAATAACCAGTTTCTTGCAGGATTGAGAAAAATAATATCTGCGCAGTCAGAGGTGATTGGTCCTGTCGCCTATGAATTAGCACAGAATGTCCCTGGTTTACAATTTAGCGATCGAAACGTAATAGCGAGTGTCAATGGTGATCAGAAGCATATACTTTCTGCACTAGTGAAACAGTACTCAAATTTATTCGGACAGTCGTCTATCGAGATATGTAAAGATGCCATACACTCAATAAACCCACCGCTTGATGAAAGTCTATTGCCTGAAGAATTGACCTTCACTAATTAGATAATGAACGGTAACTATTCATTCTCCATGAGTGTGTGATATATGATGCAAAAAATCCCCACAGAACCAACAACAAGAACTCCTAGCTTATCTGAGCTTCAAAAGATAGCAACGAGCATTTATGAGCGAAACGCAGAGCTGGTAAAACTGGACAAAATGAAGGATGAGTTTGTGTCCATCGTATCCCACGAACTCAGGACTCCCCTCACGATAATCAAGAATTATCTTTGGCTCGTGACACATGAGAATATAGATCAGGTCGGTCCAGATGCACTAAAGAAGCTTGAGATTGTGATGCAGTCTACGGAGCGACTAATGCTTATCGTTGAGGATACACTCACTGTCTCTCGAATAGACAACGGAAGAATTACCATAAATAAAGAACCCCTCGATCTACTGGCCCGGGTGAGATACATAATGGACATATATCACATCCAAGCTGAGCAGAAAAAGATACAGGTGACATTAGAGACCCAAGTTGAGAAAGCCTTTGTGATCGCTGATGTAAACCGGATACATGAGGTGATCGTAAATATCTACGGAAATGCACTCAAATTCACCCCAGAGGGAGGACAAATACAGTTTGACATTAGAAAGTCTACAGATGGGAAAAATTTCGAAATCTCAGTTACTGACTCTGGTCCTGGTATCCCCAAGGAGAAGCAAGAAAAACTCTTTACCAAATTCGGCAAGATCGACGAATCATATGCGAATCTACCCAATGTAAACGGTACAGGTCTCGGACTTTTCATCTCTCAAGAAATTATGAAACTGCACGGTGGCAGGATCACCGTTGAATCTGAGTATGGACATGGTGCAACATTTATTGTATCTTTACCAATTGGTGAGTAAAATATATATCTATGGAACCCATTAAAAAAACTATCCTTATAGCAGAGGACGAGTCTGCACTCCGTGATCTGTATAAGTCACTTCTCGAGCAGGAAGGGTACGACGTAACTGCGGTTGACAGTGGTGAGGCAGCATATGAGGCGTTAGTTGCCCGGAAGTTCAACTTACTGCTTCTGGACATCCTTATGCCAAAACTTTCGGGTTTGGAGCTTCTGGAGAAACTTCAGCAAGAAGGGAAACTTCCCTCCGCTGAAAATATCGTGATGCTTACCAATCTCTCAGACGACAGCAAGATCGCTGAAGCACTCAAATATGGTATTCGGGGATATATGGTGAAGAGCAACTATGCACCAGACACCTTCGTTGCGGAAGTGAGAAACTACCTTGCCTGAAAATCAGAGTCGTGCGCGTTGTGCGATCTCCGATTCTACAATATCTACTGGTTTTCCGTACTTCAGACGTGAGAGTTGTGTGATTGCTTGGGCGACCTTTTCACCCGCTTCTTTCTCTGCCATATGTTTCGCGTAGTCTTTCGTCAGATCTACAGAGAAAGGAGCCACAGGCTCGTTATTGACAATAGTCTTCATATACGCATGGAAACGTTCTTGATTTACAATATCGTTTTCATTAAATACTGGTTGATACTCCCGTTGGATAAATGACGCATCGGTCACCCCAGTTCGAAGTACCATCATCGTACCGACGTTTCCAAATACTGCGTTTTTCACTTCCTCATCCATCTGCCCGATAAACTGATTCGCAACAGTAAGGGCGAGTTTGTACTTCCGCGCTTCAGAGAGGATGGTCGCAAAGTCAGGGGTTGCAAAGTTTTGAAACTCATCAACATATAGGAAAAACTCTCTCCTTTTTTCAATTGGGGTGTCAACTCGGCTCATTGCAGCTGCAAGTATCTTGGGCACGATAAGGAGCCCAAGGAATGTCGAATTTTCCTCTCCGATCTTACCCTTAGAAAGGTTAATGAGCAATATCTTGCCGTCATCCATCACCTTACGGAAGTCAAATGCAGACTTGCTCTGGCCGATAATGTTGCGCATCATCTTATTGGTCACAAAGCGACCGAATTTGGAGACGATGTAGTCGAGAACCTCAGATTTATGGAAATCAGAAGTTTGTGCTATCTGATCTGTCCAATATCGACGAATAATAGGATCCTGTACCTTGGGTAGGAGCTCTTGTACAAATTTTTGATCTGTCATTACCCGTACTATTTCGACAAATGTCGACCCTGGCTCACACATAATGGTGAGCATTGCATTACGCACTGCATGTTCGAACCGAGGGCCGATAATGCCTGTTCTTTGCGGATCATAGAGCTTATACATGAGGTTAATGATTGCGCCTGTGATAAAGTGCTTTTGTTCTTCGGTCTGTGACTCAAGGAGGTTAAGTCCAATAGGGCGTTCAGTATCTGAAGGTTCAAAGAGGATCACATCTTCAGCCCTCTGAGGAGGTATAAACCGCAAGGTGTCTTCGATAAGATCGCCGTGGGGATCTATCACGCATACACCATATCCCGCTCGGATATCTTGTTTAATCATTTCTACAAGAAGTTCGGACTTTCCTGTACCTGTTCTTCCGATAATATAGGTATGACGCATACGGTCTTTGAGCAAGATATGTACAGGTCGACGAACGCCACGATACATTGCATTCCCCATAAACGTACCACCTTCAGTAGGTACCTCAGAATTCACAGGAGCAGTCTTGGCCTTGAGCCATACTATGTGAGGTGTTTCGACAGTTTTATTCGGGAAATGATATAGACTCGCAAGCTCTTCTGTTGATAATACCGAAACAAGTCTTCCAAAAGGCAAAAGCTCAACCATCGGGAAGAATTTGTATATGAAATTTGTCATGAAGCCACCTTTCCAGACGATCTTGGGTGATGTGAGACTATTTTGGTCAGTGTTAAACTGAGCGAAGGCTGTTTTAATATTGCGCACGTGCATATCAGCGGCTTCTTTTGTGGGGGAGCAAACAACATAGCGGATCATCACTTCATAACAGGGCCGACTGATCTTTTCATCAATCTTCTCCAACATCTTATGGTCAGTCTTAAAAGTAGCTTTTTCAAGGTTTGATTCCTGTTTTTTGTTACTTGCGATATATTCCTTCCCCCTTTTTTTCCACTTGCTCGTAGCAGGTCGCATGAGTATCTGTATGATCGCTCCTTCACCGTCACCCATTTTAGTTATTGCAGATACGATGGGTGATAGACTGTCGGTTGGGAGTTCGCGGTATGTCTTGAGCGGCATGAACTTTTTGTTCTTCTGCGCTAGACATCCATAGGAGACTTTCCCTTCTTGGGTGAAAACATTGGGTTCATCCACTTTCCGAATACTTGCTTGAGGATAGTAGCTATATACCGTTTTCTCCACAAGGTCAATGAGACGATTAGGCGCTGAGACATAGAAGCGGATCTCACCTTTTCTTCCCACAATCTCAAATGCAAGGACGTCTTCTATCTCGAGAAATGTGAAAAATCCAGATTTTTTGAGTCCTGCAAAAGAAGCGAACATCTGTTCAGCTGCATCGATCTTTATTTCATTGTCTTTGGTGAGTTGAACCTCAAGAGTGGACATTTCAAGCGATACGTGCATACGTTTACGAAGTCTCATGACAAAAACAAGGATATACCCGAAAATCGCAGTGAAAGCTGCAGATAACCCCAGAAGAAGAACAAGGAATAAAATACTGGTAATTTGATCAATATAAACCTGTAAGGGCGCTTGGTCCATGCTCTCATTGTAGTTTTTGGGGCCATAGTAATGCAAGTGTAAATTTGATATGCAAACTTTCGTGCATGATATACTGGTACGATTATGAAATTCATGCGCACGTTTACCCGATATTTAGGTAACGGGATACAGATAGCGATTGTGATGATAATGGTCATGTCTATTTCTGCAAGTCAGGTATTCGCGCCATCTCACTTTTCCTCACTCGGACAGCAAAAGGACCCACTCACCGCCTTCTTGCGAGCGGCGGTCAAGATGGGAGACACCTATCTCATAAAGCAAGTATTCCCTGACTCTCTCATAGCTGAATACCCGGTTGTGTTTCATGCATACTTACAGGAAAGTGATTGGGTCACCCGGCTCAGATCGATAGAAGCTCGTTCACCCCAGAGTCGTGATGTTCTCGCTGCACTTGCAATACTTGAGGACCACCTGGGTAACCAAGCAAAAGCCCAAGAGTATCGGGATAAGATTAGATCCATAGACCCTGTGTATGAAATGGGTAAGCAGAAGTAGGTTGTGTATTACTAGTTTACAGTACTTACGCAAAATAGTTACTGTTCGAGCGGTGTGACGCTCTGCGTCACGAGTCGAGAACTTTCAGGTAAGCTTCTCGATTTCGCGCTTTACAGCGCTCCACTCGAAGAATAAATGCGTAACTTCTGTAGT
>CAYUHI010000022.1:0-14686 GCA_964444485.1 uncultured Gammaproteobacteria bacterium
GCTCTATCAGTCTGAAGATGTAGACCTTACTCGCAGACTACTTCGCAAGTACAAGGTCGAGTATGTCGTGATCTCCTCAAATGAGCGCAAGAAATATGAGGTGAACGAGAAAAAAGTGCAGGAGAAGAAATTCGCCAAGCTCGCAGAAGAAGTCTTTCGCTCAAGCGATGGGAAGGGAGTGGTGTATAGGGTAAGGTAAACATCATGATCTTACGAAGTCTACTGTGTGATTGTTTTTGAATGTTGCTACTCCAAAGGAATGCTGACTTCGACATGCTCTCGAATATTAAATATATCGTCTTTAAGGTTGGGGTATTTTTTTCTCAGTTGTTGATAATCTTTCATACCTTGCTCTGAATATACATCTACATCAAATGTAGAGTTTGCAAAATTAAAACTGACAGAGTACTCCCTTGTTTTTATTGGAACTTCAAGTGTCAGAGTACTAAATTCCTGCTGTTCTTTGGTAGCCTTATCATATGTAAGAAGTGGTTCTTCGGGACCAATACTATCAGGTGAGGGGAGTAAATATTCAGGGTATGTGGTCTGTTGTGGAGGGCTCGGACTGCGAAATGGTTCTGTAGGTGACAATACAGTAAGAGTAGTTTGTTGCGCGGGGTTAGTACGTGAGATTATCATCACGATAAATACACAAATTAATACGCAGAGCAAAATTATGGAGAGTATTATCGCTTTTTTTACCATATTATTTAATGGCCATGAGTGACCGAATACCAAATGAATAATATCTGTTGGATGTGTACGGCACAATCGGGAAGGTAGGCGCTTTCCCTTGAGATGGTGCAGACCAATATGGATCGAGAACTTTATAGTGACCGCCTTCTTTTCCTACAATCCACACAAAGTGTGTATATCCATTGATGTTGCCGTATGTGAGTATTGTGTTACCGGACTGCAGATACCCATCGATTAGGTATGCGCCTTGACTTGATCGTAAATCTACCGGATTGCTAAAATATTGTGGTACTTGAGTAGTAATATTTGCAGTCGTAAACATATTTCTTAAAACAGTATAGCTTAGGTAACAGTTTGGTGCGCCTGAGTTGAGATAAAGATCTGTAAACTGCTTGGGATCATATTGTGTATTACCAAGGGATGATAGGACCATTGCTGACGAAGTAAGACCACAGCCCCATTGACAGAATGTCTTATTCTGACAGGGTGTTCCAGGAAGTTTCATACTTGACCAATATGCGCCAGGGATCGCAGGAGAAGAGCACTGCGGGTAATACTTTAATCCACTTACTGTGATCGGATCGTAATCACCAGTCGGCAGAGGTGGTCCAATGGGTGTAGGACTTGTGCTTGGTATGCTTGTGAACTCGGGGTCATTTTGGATACCCCATATGAGCGCAAGCGTACCGACTCTGTTTGTATAGGGAATGATATTACCACCGTAATGAAAGTGGAAATACATTGTTTGGTGCGCAGAGTCTTTACAGTAGGATGGATATACGTGTCGGTCTCCAATAAACGCCTCACCCTTGTCGTGAGATCTAGGAGCACCGCCCCCATTGCATTGTCCGTTATCGGGGATTTCTTCGGACCAAGTCCCTCCGGCATACTTGCCGTTGTAACCGTTAATCCCCTGTTCGATCTTACATTCTCCTTGGGTTATGGCATTGTAGAGTGCAAATTGGCCAGCGATAAGTTCTATGCCAGTCGCAGGGGTCATATTATTCACACGATTGTAGTAATGGACATACTCACCCTTTTGACGAAAGACCCTAGCTGCAGCATGTGCACTATCAAGGAGGGAGGTGTATCGAACCCCTCCCTGGTCGGGTTCAGGATCACCGATGGGTCTGCCGCTGATGAGCGATCCATTGGGGTTGAAGGATCCACCCGTCTCGACATAGTGAATCGCTGCAAATATCTCCCAAGGGATTTGGGGTCCCGGAGTAGCGCTGTCTATACTCGCTTGAATGTATACAGGTAGAACCTGGCTTTTCACGCTTTTAAGATTGTCAAGTGCTTGAGTGAGTTTATTCTGACAATGCCCGGTGGGAACATCTACAAAGCCGGCGGGAAAATTAACTCCAGGTGTCAATGTAATATTTGGTCCTGGAGTAGTAGTGGTTCCTCCACTACCCTGAGAATTTCTATAATCGTTTGAAGGGAAAAACAGCTGCAATATCGTCTGTGCAGGGTTCACGGCATGTACAACACGCATCACAAACAGTGCATTTATGGAAACAACTACAAAGAGCACGAGAACGATGATACCAATATGTCTCCTATTGACTTTAAAATAAAAATTCTTCATAATGGACTTTGATGTCAGTACTTGATTTTATAAAAAAACCAACCCCTCCGTCAAATGCAACTGGCAGTGCAGTTGCTGCTCCTACCATAGTACCACAATACTCAGACGGAGTCGTTGGTGCTCCAAGAACACTACAACAGAGCTCCACCCAGACCATTGACCCCGATGAGCAGGCACGACAGGCATATGTCTCCGATCTCCTCAATAAGACGGGAAAGTCACCGGTACAGACTGTCAACAAGCCTCCTGTCAGTAATGTCACTCCCCCCGCGCCGGTAAATGTACAGTCCACACCACCACAACCTCAATCTGCTCAGAAACCCTCAATAGTACCCCCTGCTCCCAAAAATGACGGGAAGGATATGCGCGCAAATACTGTACCAAGTAGTGGTCAGATGTCTCGGCAAATGCTTCTGGATCTTATGACACATCTCGCCCAGAGGTCCAATAAAGTCTTTGTAGCGGCACAGACAAAGGCCAAAGAGGTGCAGTCAGACATTGTAGACAGCGAACACCTACTCTCGGGTCTCATGACAGATGCCGAGATAGTCAAGCTCCTCACCGATATGAAAGTACAGACACAGAAGGTTGATGCAGCACTTGCTCAACTTTTCAGGAGAGGCACCGCCAAAACAGCTCCCCAGATCTCCCCCCGAGTAAAGACTATTATCGAAAAAGCTCTCCAAGATGCACGCCAAACAGGAGTAGAGCTTATCGCTCCCGAACATTTACTTCTTGCACTGTTTGAAGAAGGTGAGGGTATTGGCGCACGTTTGCTTGTGAAACTTGGAGTACAAGGTGAAGATTTGCGTAAGAGAGTTACTGCCCAAGTTGCGTCTCAAAATCAAGCGCAAGTAAATCCGGACGGCACAATCACCAAACCTAGTGAAAGCAAAAAAAGTGCACTTGCCGAGTATACAGTTGATGTTACTGCAAAGGCCGAGAAAGGTGAGCTTGATCCGGTGGTCGAGCGGTCTGAGGAAATCGAGCGGGTGGTGCAGGTGCTCTCACGTCGAACCAAAAATAATCCAGCACTCGTGGGTGAGCCCGGAGTTGGCAAGACTGCGATACTTGAAGGTCTGGCTCAGCGCATCGTCGCGCGGCAAGTACCCGAAGTCCTCATCGGCAAGCGGATACTCCAACTCGACTTCATGTCTGTTCTCGCCGGTGCGTCACATCGGGGAGAGTTCGAACAGCGAATGAAAGATATTATTGAGGAAGTGTGTGCATCAAACGGAATGTACATCATGTTTATCGATGAAATGCACACAATCATCGGTGCAGGTGGAGGAGGAGACAACACGCTTGATGCTGCAAACTTCTTGAAGCCAGCCCTAGCCCGAGGAGATCTCCAGATGATCGGTGCTACGACGCTTACAGAATATCGTAAATATGTAGAAAAAGACCCCGCACTCGAACGGAGATTCCAAACCATACAAGTTGCAGAACCGACTGAAGAAGCAGCAATAAAGATGCTCAAGGCTCTTTTGCCAAAATATGAAAAATTCCATAAAGTTAAAATACCTCCTGAAGCTGTTGAGGCTGCGGTAAAGCTTTCCAAGCGATATGTTGGCGATAGATTTCTGCCAGATAAAGCGATTGACCTCATAGATGAGGCAGCTGCTGCAGTGCGCCTCCCCCTCATGTCGCTCCCCGAGAGGATCAAATCTCAGGAAGAGAGAATTCAAGGCCTTCAGGCAGAGGTTAAAACCGCAGAAGCTAAAAATGATACCGTTCGAGTGAAGGTACTCAAATCTAAACTCGCAGATCTAGAACCAAAACTCAAAGAACTTCAGGCAGATTATGAAACACGCAAAAACCAGTCCACGATTGAAGTGACAGAAGGAATCATCAAAGATGTAGTATCACGATGGACGGGTGTTCCTGTTTCCAAACTTACCGGATCAGAGTCTGACCGGCTCACTAAACTCGAAGAAATCATGCATGAGCGAATGATCGGCCAGGAGCGTCCTGTAAAGGCTGTGGCCGCCGCTGTTCGTCGAGGACGTGCCGGATTGAAGTCGAACAAACGTCCGATCGGCAGTTTCATATTCCTTGGCCCAACAGGTGTAGGGAAAACAGAGCTGTGTAAAACACTCGCAGAGGTACTCTTCGGTCAGGAAGATGCGATGGTTCGTTTTGACATGACTGAATTTATGGAAAAACATGAAGTTGCGAAGCTCATCGGCCCACCTCCCGGATATGTTGGATATGAAGAAGGGGGCAAGCTTACCGAGGCAGTTCGTCGTAAACCGTACTCAGTAGTCCTATTCGACGAGATTGAAAAGGCACACCCCGATATATTCAATATACTGCTTCAGATACTCGACGACGGACGTCTCACCGATAATAAGAGTAGGACAATATCGTTCAAGAATACTGTTGTTATCTGTACCTCAAACATAGGAACACAACTCATACAAGACCGACTGCTTAAGCAAGGGGGGCGCACGGCGGCAGATGGAAATGCCGAGAGTAAACAGGGTGCCGTCGTAGCCGGTCAGCAATCTGACAAACGATCACCCACCGTTGATGAACAATCTCGAGAGTATACCGATATGCAACCGGGTGAAGTTGCCCCTCAATATCGAGGAGCTCAGGCTCACTTCGAGGAGCCTGAGCTACAGGTCGGATATGAGTTTGAAGACGAAGTGGGAGGAGAGCTCACATCGGGAAGATATAACGAGCTTAAGGATGTGGTGATGGGTGAACTTCGAAAATTCTTCCGTCCTGAACTCATAAACAGGTTTGATGAAGTCATTGTATTTGAGCCTCTGCAGCTGCGGCATATGAAGAAGATTGTAGAACTGCAGTTACGAGTGCTTGCTAAGTTACTTGAAGAACAAAATATAGGTCTGACTATCACCGATGCTGCAAAGGAGCAGATTGTGGTAGCCGGATTTGACCCAGTCTATGGTGCGAGGCCTCTTCGGAGAGCTATACAGAAGCTTCTTGAGAATCCGATATCGGAGATGATCATTGGTAAAAAAGCTCAAGATGGAGATATCATAATCGTAGACTTCCACAATGATTTCGAATTCCGCACCGAAAAACCAAAACAAGTAGTAGCAGAAAACACCAGCAAAGTTGTAGGATCTAAACCGATGCCGCAAAAGCAGTCAGAGTCGAATGTTCCGCGCAAGAGACTCGTCGCATATGTATGCGTCGATTCCGGAATGCAATTTGAGACTGAGGAGTTTCCCAATTCTACCGTGATTTGTCCATTCAATGCGAAGGAAAAGACGATAAAGGAGAGTGAACTCCAGATAAAGGAAGTAACAAGAACCCCGGCGCAAGGGCGAGCAGTCGATACAGATGATACTGTTTCCGGCCATGAGCAGCCTCCACAAGACACAAGCTATGCAGGTGGTTTTCAGGCCGCTGCATAGGATAAGAAGTCCTGCTTATATATATGGAAACTCCCTCTCAACTTCTTGCTCAGTGCATACAGATAGGTGTGTCTCAGATATGTGGACCATTCCCCACACCTGGGTCATGCACGGGTCCTGGCTGCCCCAACAACGCATTTGCAACACCAGGAGACGTCATCTCCCGTGTGATGGAATATGCATTCCCCTTTGCAGGTATTATCCTCCTGTTTGTCGTGATATTGTCCGGGTATCAGCTTATCGTATCCGGCGGTGAGTCGGCCAAGATACAGGCGGCAGGCAAGCGTATCACCTATGGATTACTTGGGTTCGGTCTGCTCATTGTCTCATATGTCGTCGTTAAAACGCTTTCTTATATCCTTGGATTTGATTCACCGTTGTGAGGGAACGCTTGCACCAAGGAGCTTCATTTGATACGATGGCAAGTAGCGGAACCTATGCCGAGTCTCATTAGATATTACAATTATCGTTACTCCCCGTGAGCGGGGATTTTTTATGCATGCAAAAATTGCAATAACTAACCCGATCGTTATCTCAGTTGGTGGCGCACTCATCGTCCCAAACGGCAAGGTAGATGTTGAGTTTCTCTCCGCCTTCAACCGTCTAATCCGTAAACACGTAGCATTGGGGAAACGGTTTATGTTAATCGCAGGTGGCGGGGGAGTATGTCGTGAATATCGCGATGCGGGTAGAGCAGTATTACAGGACATGCCAAACGACGACCTTGACTGGCTTGGTATCCATGCTACCCGACTCAACGGTCACCTACTTAGGACAATCTTCAAAGATATCGCGCATCATCGGATGATTGAAAATTATCATCATCCACTGGAGAATTGGGAAGAGTCAGTTGTTATCGGTGCTGGCTGGAAACCAGGATTCAGTAGTGATTATTGCGCAACATATCTGGCGCAAGAACATGGTGCAAGAGTTCTCATCAATCTCTCGAATATTGATTATGTATATGATAGTGACCCAAAGACAAACCCGACTGCCAAACCGTTTGACGATGTGTCTTGGGAAACTGTACGTCAAATGCTTGGCACCAAGTGGATACCGGGCCTCAACGCCCCTTTTGATCCCATTGCCTGTCAACTTGCCCAAGACCACCATCTAACAGTCATCGTGACCAATGGTAAACACCTCACAAACTTTGACCATATCTTGGACGAAAAGCCATTTACGGGTACAGTGATACGATGATTAGACAATCAGTAGATCAGGTTATCAGGCGCTCAGGTGTATTGGCAAATAGCGAATGGCAAGTGGTCGAAAATACACGAATTGTCTTTCTTGAGCGAAGTCGTCCCTGGCGTAACGAAGCGGCAGATTAATTCATATGCGAGAATATTGCATGAAATTCACCCAGCTCGTAAAAAAGTATGGAGCTTGGGCCATCATCGTATTTTTCACTATCTCTTATATTCTTCTCGTGCTGCACAGGTACTGGCAGTTCCAATATTTTTTCACCGACAACGTATATTTTCAGAAAGCTTTTTGGCAAGTTGCGCGGCTTCAGGCTCCAATCGTAGACCACAAATTCTTAGGGAGGATTCACATTTTTGGCGATCACTTCCACCCCACCATTTTTTTCCTTGCTTTGTTTCTACCACTTTTTGGCAAGCATGAGATTACCCAGCTAGCAATGATAGTTCCTCTGAGTATCGCCCTCATTCTCGCTTTCAAAGTAGGTTCACTTCTTATGAAGAATGCATGGTTACTCATGGCGATAATCTTCGCTTCATTTCTTTACCTGGGCACACAGCATGCGATGATATTTGGCTTTCATGAGGTACATCTTGTACCCCTCTTTTTTTGGATCATGCTGTATGGATATTTCTTCAAAAAACACAAAGTATACATACTGGGACTAGTCCTATTGCTTCTCACGAAAGAAACAATGGCGGCAGTAGTATTTAGTTGGGGACTGTTTCTTCTTATTTCAGGCAAAAAATCACAAAAACGTCATGCAATGATTATCATGTGTTTGGCACTTTGTTACTTTGTCGTCATTACAAAAGTAGTAATACCTTATTTTGGTACAGGATATCTATATGCCTCCTCAGTAAGTTTGCCGAAAGATCTTTTCAGCATCATAAACCTACTCGTCGTGCCGAATGAAAAGATTGGCACATTCTTTGTATCGATGGCGAGTTTTGGATTCTTGCCTCTTCTCAATCCAGCTACTTTACCACTCGTCCTCCAAGATTTTCTATTACGATATCTGTTCCCAATCCAAGGGAATATTCAGTATTCACTCGAGTTTCATTATGGTATTGCGTTAGTCCCACTTCTGACATTTTCGTCCATATGGACGGTACACGTTTGGGAAAAGAAGGTGCATAGATTTACGCCATATTTAATAGCTATTCTCATCGTGTTTTCATGTTTGGGTTTTCACATGTTATATAAGGGAAGAGGACCAATTCAACAAGTGTACATTCCGGCCTTTTACTCGATTACGAAGGACAATGAATTTTTGTGGGAACTTATAAAAAATGTTCCGAAAGATGGAAAAGTAGTAACTATGAATCACTTGGGATTTGCACTTGCTGATCGCGATGTATATCCGCTTCCCCTGACTATTGAAAGGCTTCATACTATAAATCCAGACTATGTGGTATACGATAAACGGAGTGAACAGAGCCCTGCTAATATTCTCCCCTTTTCCTCATTTGAGGACTACACACAGTTCGTTGATGAGCTTGAAAAAGATAAAGGGTACGAAGTAGTATTCAACAAAGGAACATTGAGAATCTTGCAAAAAGTATCAAACTCTAGGCTCTAAGTTCTCGGATCTTTTTCTCAGTCTGTTACAATGTCGCGCAATGATACTCAAATCGCTCACCCTTTCTCATTTTCGTTGCCATAGCAAAACTTCGACTTTCGACTTCTCAGATCGTATCACTCTGATCACTGGTGAAAATGCCCGAGGCAAAACATCTCTTTTGGAGGCGTTGTATATGGTCTCGCGCGGAAGAGGTTTTCGGGAGCATGAAGAGCTAGAACTTCTAACTCTTGGTGAGAATCAGGGGTTCTCTATAGGTGCATATTCCTTACCGAGTGGTGGCGAGTTAGAAAGTTCCATCAACTTTGTGCGTACGGAAGATACGCTTGAGAAGCGGTACATGCTCGATAGAACTCCAGTAGGCCTTGTTAGATACCGCAAGGCACAAGTCCCCGTGGTACTCTTTGCACCTCACCAGACCGATATCATAGTGCATGGCCCTGCATATCGGAGAGAATATCTGAATGGGGTATTAAGTCTCATCAACATACATTATGCGAAAGCACTCAGAGAATATGAATCGGCTCTTCGCAAACGCAACGCAATATTAGAAGACCACACCGACACAAAAAAGCTACAGGAAGACCTGCAATTTTGGGATAGATATCTTGCTGAGCGATCACAGCGTATCACAGAAGCACGTCAGCACTATATAACTTTTATGAATGAGAGTAGTGAGTTTGCAGGAAAACAATTACATATAGAGTATATTCCCAATACCTTGACGGTTGAGAGACTTCAGGAGAAATTTGTGACAGAGATTGCAGCGCGAAGGACACTTATCGGTCCTCAGAAAGATGATTTTGTAATATCAATAGCAAACGATGACCAGGATATTAATGTGCACATGTTCGCGTCTCGCAGTCAACAACGACTGAGCCTACTATGGATTAAGATGAGAGAACTCGCCTATGTATCGCGGGAGCTTGGGATGAACCCTATTCTATTGCTCGACGACATTTACTCGGAGTTTGATGCACCCAACAAGCACATCATAACGAGCCTCATACCTCACTATCAGACCGTTATCACTGCAATTGAGAATGTTGATTTACCTGCAGAAATCGCACAGTTCGCGGGGGAAATAGAGCTTTAGATTTGCATATTCAAAGGATCTTATTGGAGCTTTGACAGATCACCATCTAGTACGATAGGTTGCATTGCGATGATTTCATCGGTATAGGAAATGTCCGGGACTTTAGAATATAGAAAAATAGGTTTGTGCAGGACATGTGCGAATCCCATCTCAAGAAACGTATTACCACCGATATAGTTGTCAATTCCGCTTTTATTAAAATTAAGGACGAGAATGCAATCGGCAGCCTTGATAATCTCGAAATATCGTCTGATAACATCATCTCGCACTTTTCGCTCTGCGCTCTCTCCTGCATTTTGCTTCTCCTCTTTAAACTCTTCCATCGTAAGTTCGCCATTAATGATTCGTTGGCTTGTGAGTGGTATCTCGACCGTATGGCCCTGCTGAGCCAATACATCGGCAACCTCCTTTATTTGTCCGGTGAATTCAATACTACTACAAATAACAACCTTCATATTGTTGATATTATAATGCTTACATTGACATACTGATGTGATTGACGCAATGATTCACGTGATCATTTTTTCAAGAAGAACACGATTGTCTTCTATTGATGGTTGTTGCTGAACCTCGGTGAAGTTGAAGACTGACTTAACCAAATAACTGAGCATCTCTCTCCTGTTATTGCGTGTTTTGATTGTTATCTTCGTATATCCGTGACGTTTTGCCCAACTAAATAGATACTCCATCATCTGATGCAACAGCCCCTGTCTACGAAAACGAGGATCAACTCCAGTCATCCAACAGTAGAAGGAACCATCCTTGTCTTTGTCATACGATACCATATAACCGGCAGGGCTCGTATCAACATACGCGATAATGATTAGTGTGTCTGAACCTTTGCACCGATCTTCAAAGTATGTGTTGTCAAATGGCTTTCCAAACTCGACAATCGTTGAATTCACCTCGACAGCAACTTCTACCGTGTCCTCCCTTATTGTAATATTTTTCATCATAGATTTACAAAAGCATTTCTAGATGAACCTACAGACCCCTGAGGTCTGTGAATCGATATTCATCGTATACGAGTTTATAGTAGATTATATGAGATCTGTCAAGGCATTTAGGGAAACCCTCGCTGGAGTAGATCAATAATTTTGATAGAAAACCTAGCTTTTGATAAGAATAGAGGCGATGACGACTAGAATGGCAGCGAATATTTTTCGCTTGATGTGACCTTTCTCGTGTAGGAAAAAATAACTAAGAATGACTGTTAACACGACTTGGGAGGTTAAGAGCATAGCGACTATTGATGGTTTAGGAGCAACCCGATATGCGTAGTATGCAAATAGAAAATACCCAATACTTGGCAACGCAGTTAACGTTGGGATACCAAGAATAGTTTTCAAATTTTCTGATTTACGGATATCTTTAATTACCGTCTTATAGCGAAATACGAATACCACTCCCGATGCGCCTAGATATGCAATAAGGAGATATGTAGAGGCGCTTACTTGTTTTGATAGCTCCGAGCTTGCGAGCTGAAATACCGCAAACAAAAAAGCTGATAAGATCATGAGTGCTACTCCTCTTATGTGAAATTCAACTTTTCCACTGACGACGAGAAGTATGGCGAATATCAATATGAATAGTCCTACAATATTTATAATGTTTAGATGTAAATTGAGAAAAGTAAGCGCAAGCAGTGTGTTGAAAATAAGGATGGATGAAGATGCTATCTGCGCAGTGGCATTTGTTAGATCTTTTATAGAAGCGAAATAGACAATATTGCCGAGACCTTGACCTACTACTACCAGAAAAACAATAATGAGATTTACTTTCGAGAATGACAAATCGAGTCCTCCAAGTAATGGTGAAAATAGTATCGCAACCACGGCACCAGCGAGTGGGAGTAAAAATGCTTGTGTATAAACAGAAACATGTACTTTGGTAGATAGTACTTTAGTCATCACGCCATAAATAGAGCGAGAGACGATCGATAGTGCTGTAAGCAATGTCCAATCCATTTGGACATTATACGCGATGTGCGTAGAGGCCCCCACTTCGCACAAGCTATGAGGGGTAAAACGAGATTTCACCGAGAAAGACTCGGAACCACGCCCCGTTTCACGGGACAAGTCCCGATAGCGATAATCATGAGCTATCTGGTGCACCCATATCAAAATGCTTTTTCATAAAAGCTCTACCAGAACCTGACTTGAGATATTTTTCAAAGTTAAAGGCGGTGTATTTGTTGGAAAAAGCAAAATAGGCAACGGGAGCAATGGGTAATAGTGACTCAGTAGCAGGAACATTTCCATTCTTATGTCGTTCAATCCTTTCTCTCAAATCGTTAGTACAACCAACATAAGGTTTGTTATTCATACAGTGTAGTACGTATACGTAATACATATTTCGAAGGCGGACTACGTCCGCTGAAACCCGAGAGAAGCCCTCCTTCGCGGCAGCGTATCAAAACTGTCAGTTGTAACTATGTGATCTGCTTGAAGTGATAGCATGAACTGCTAACAGTTGGGATATGTTCATATGGTGGATGACATGCAATATGCGATAGTTGTCATTGCGAGGAGCAGAGCGACGCGGCAATCTATTTGATGAGATTGCTTCGTCAGTCACTGTGTTCCTTTCTCGCAATGACGTTAAGTGTTGATTAATATGTCAGATTATGCTACACGAAGACTAGAACAGGGGTAGAACAAACAAAAAAAGAGCGGGTTATCCTACCGCTCCTTTTCTAATCTCCAACTGTCGTTTTTGATACGCTACTCTCCTTCGCCCCTTGGGCTTCGGCGGGTGAAAGCGGAGAGGGCGAGATTCGAACTCGCGGCCGGATTGCTCCGAACGGCAGTTTAGTAAACTGCTGCACTAGGCCACTATGCGACCTCTCCTGGAAAAATATCTTATAACTTATCCTTTCCAAACTCTCCTTCGCGATTTATATGCGGACTGTGTCCGCCGTAGTCCGAAGAAGCGAATTCCGCCTTCGCTAAAGCCTCATTGGACGAAGGCGGAGAGGGGGAGATTCGTCCGCCCAAAAGCGGAAGGTACAGGATTCGAACCTGTGCGGGATTTCTCCCACGAGTTTTCGAGACTCGCGCCATAAACCGCTCGGCCAACCTTCCGCTTAGTGGCGGATTCGAAACTGATCCGTTCAACCACTCCGGCACCTCTCCTTACCATTATCTAAACGCATCAACCAACTGCTCCTCAACCACCCCGCCATATCTTCCCGTTCATCCACCGGCTCGTTGGACTCACGGAGCGATTATTGGCGGGCAACGTCCGGCACACCTCCACCCACTATTATACCTCGCGCTCCTGCACTCTATCAGTCGATTTGTGGCAAAAATACCTTGCCGTGCCGCTTCAACATTTGCTCTCTGTCATCTAGGTAACTACTGCACGTGCCGAGAAGTACTGTGGTCTACTTCGTT
This sequence comes from uncultured Gammaproteobacteria bacterium, assembly GCA_964444485.1. GTDB lineage: Bacteria > Patescibacteriota > Microgenomatia > UBA1406 > GWC2-37-13 > JAGOLU01. The sequence goes on from CAYUHI010000022.1 coordinate 12,956, forward strand.
ACAATGACCTACAAATTATTCCAGCACTCACCATATTACTGGTATAATCTATCAAATATTATGAGTGACATACTATTGGCTTACCCAGTATCAAATGATTATGAGGTTTTTCGAAGCGACACTACAAAACAACAGGATGTCGTCCTTCGTGTTTCATCATGTACCGTGTCGGGCAAAAGATATGTAGATAGCCCAAAGAAACCCAATGAAGATGCATATAGCCTTATCGTACGCGATGACAAACTCATCGCAGCAGTGTTTGATGGCACATCCAGTCTCAAACCTATCAAAGCCCTTGGGGATGAAACAGGCGCTCGATTCGCCTCACATTTTTTGAAGTCAGAAATTGAAAAAATAGATACACTGGTGACCACCAAGGAGTTGATCCGAAAACTAAATAAAGCGTTATTGGCAAAAACCTTAACGTTTGAGGGTACGAGTTTAGAAGATGTTCATACACTCCCTGCTTCAACCGCAACGATAGTCCAACTGGACCTTCGACAACATACAATGAGTATGAGTCACGTCGGCGATTCGTACTGTATTGTCTATTATCGTGACGGCACATCTGAATTGATCACCATTGATAAAAATCGAGAACACGATGACAGAATCCTTGGGTTTATGAAAACAATATCAGTGGAGCAAGGTATCAATCCCCGCGAAGCACGCCAAGATGAAAGAGTAAAGCAAGCGTTATTGGAAATGTTCCAAGATACCTTTAATAAAGCTGATGGTACAGGTCAGGGAATAATCAGTGGCGATCCAAATGCTGAGCAGTATATTCAAGACATTTCGTTACCTTTGCATACGGTACATGCAATCTTACTTGGGACTGACGGTTTAATACCTCCTGGTTTGGACGAACAAAATGATAATGACAGAAAAGAAATCCTAGGAATAATAGAAAAGCATGGTTTGGAAGGATTGGTAAATAAGAAACACACTATTGAAGACGGCGATCCTGATTGGCACAGCGTGAGGTACAAACATTCGGATGATGCGACAGGTGTATTTATACAACTCCATTGATTCTGGTGCACACGAATTCTTACAACTGAATTCTAGTTATCTTGGCGTTAGTTGAAAATCTTCAAACAGAGGTCGAACGCGCGCTTGACATTCATTTATAACCTTGCTATGCTCCATATGGTAGTGGTACGAGTGATCAGTTAATCATTTTACACACAAGAAGCGCAATGCCCCCGCCATCTGTGGCGGGGACTACGAGGAAGAGGGTCCCCGCCACAAGTGGTGGGGAAGTCGGACCTTGCTCAATGAGCATTGAGCAAGAGTAGCGGAAACCCTCAGGTAAGGTGGCAGACCTTTATGCAGATGTTTCAAAACTGTTTCGTAAGAAGCAGGCCAAAGAACTCTGTAAGCCATCCACTCTGCACTCACTTCCACTATGCGCTAAACGCGCAGGGTTTTATTTATTCAGAATATCAGATTCATTATCGATCACTTTGATCTTTAATAGTTGATATTTCATATTTCTATCTTATGTGCGGAATATTTGGATACAAAGGTAACAAAACTAATGCTGGGGAAATTGTGCTTGAGGGGTTGAAGCGTCTTGATTATCGCGGATATGACTCTTGGGGAGTGTGTGTTATGTCGAACGAATCGCTTTTTGTACATAAGGAAGTAGGCAAAATAAGTGAAGTGCAAGACAAAGTTGAGCTTCCCTCAAGTTCTGTAGCGATCGCACATACTCGTTGGGCGACAACG
>CAYUHI010000023.1:0-10693 GCA_964444485.1 uncultured Gammaproteobacteria bacterium
CATATACCCTATACAAATCTTTCCCAATTTTTTCTAATTTATACAGATCGATCTTACCGATTTCTTTCGTATTATTTACATGAGGTCCACCGCAAAATTCGAGTGAATAAGGGGGAGGGTTCGAGAGACTATACTGAGATTTCCCTGAGGTTTCGTCTCCCGTTTGGACTATGTTACCCCCGATTGTGTATACTTTCACCATCTCCGGATATTTTTCTTTGAAAAAGGATTTCGCCCCAAGATTTTCCGCTTCTTGTTTGGGCATGATAATTTGACTAACAGGGAGAGATGAATGAATTTTATCGTTTATGATTGCAGTGATTTCTGCAAGCATTTCTGGCGAGGGCTTATGATCACAGAAGAAGTCAAACCGGAGTCGTGATCCAGTGATATTTGAACCTTCCTGTCGCACTGAAGGACCCAACACGTCGGAGAGTGCACGGTGAAGAAGATGGGTTGCAGTGTGATATCTCACGACCTGTTCGCTATGGTCAGCAAGACCGCCTTTGAATTTTTGCTCACTGCCGGAGCGGGACATATCGCTGTGCTTTTTCTTTGCCTCTTCAAAACCCTGGAGACTAACTTGTGCTCCGACAGATGTCCCAATCTCCATAATCACTTCGGGAGGAAGTCCAGTCGATTGGAATATCTCAAAAACCACATCGCCGCCAATTTCTTTGGAAGATTGTTTCGTGAGTCTTTTGCGTAATTCTTTTTTTCCGTGTTCTACGGTAGTCCGGTATTTCTGAATTTCTGTGGTGATCACCTCTTCGATGACCTTGCGATCAGTAAGCTGGTCTTCAGTGTAAAATATCGTGATCGCTGCCCTCACTGCATCTAACATTGTCCTGTCTGATACTGACAGAGCATCGGCATTTATCAACGCACGACGGATCAGAGAACGCATAAAATACCCTTGTTCTTTGGCACCCGGGATGATTCCATCTTTTGCAAGTTGTGTCACAGTGCGCAGATGGTCTGCGATAATACGTATTCTTTTTCTGGTATCTCCTATTTGCAGATCGTAGTCTGGCGCCAAAAATTGCACAATCGAGGCGAAAACATCCGTTTTGAATATATCGGGATCTCCATCTATAGCAGCGAGTACGCGCTCAAGACCTCCACCAAAATCTACATTTTTCTTGGGCAGTTCTTTGAGGGAGCCGTCCTCTTGTTTGACAAATTGCATAAAAACGGAGTTGCCAATCTCAATAAATCTCCCACAATCACAATTGGGATGACAGGGCAAGTCTTTCCATGGTGAATGTTCATGGAGTTTACGTTCGTGACCAAAGTCGAAAAATATCTCACTGGATGGTCCTCCTACTTCTCCTGCGGGCATCTTGTTTGGATTACCGCTCCTGCTCCACCAGTTTTTGTCTGTGCCATACAAAGTGATGTGTTGGTTCATATGGAAGCTCTGAGCGGTACCAATGTCTGAGGTGATTCCTCCGTGTGCGAATATGCTTTTCCATATGTTGATGCTCTCTTCATCTTTGGAGATACCTTCGCCTCCACCGCAGACCGTGACGTAAAGACGAGAAGGGGCAAGGCCGAATCCTTTACTGGTATTGGTATACAAATCAAAAACCCAGGTTAGCTGATCTTTCTTGAAATAGTCGCCAAGACTCCAATTTCCCATCATTTCAAAAAAAGTGTCATGCCTGCTATTACCTACCTCATCGACGTCCTGAGCACGAATACAGCGTTGAATGTTGTACAACCGCTTACCGAGAGGGTGAGGCTCACCCAACAGATTGGGTACGAGCTGCTGCATGCCTGATCCTGTGAATAAGGTAGTGGGGTCATTTTGGGGAACGAGCGGTATAGGAGGAACCTCTACATGGTTTTTAGCCTTCCAATAGTCCGCGAACATTTGTCTGACTTTGCGGTGAGAGATCATTGGAGGAATTATAAATCATGGAACGATAAACAGAAACAGTAAACGAGTGATCACAAAATTCAAATGACAAATCCACAAATCAAATTCCAAGCTCAACAAAGAATGCGGGAGGAATGAAAGGATACAATAACAATAAACAGTAGCAGCAAACAGTGACAATATTGACTTGGGTAGGATACAATGAGCGCATGAATCAAGGTGCAGAAGGTCAGCAAATGCAAACAGGATGGTATAATGATCAGGTATTACTTATGACAAGAGAGTCAATTATCGCTATTGTGTTGGGATTAGCGTTGGGTGTTATCGTCGCGCTTGTGGCGGTTGTATACACAGTAAATGTACAGAAACAACAAAACACCTCCATGCAGAAAAAGACAAACGAGGCGACATCTTCATCATCTATTGTCTCTGTCACGATCCCCCCAACAGTGACGGTTCTTCGGTCGCTTGAGATCATCGCACCCCAATCAGGAAGTACGACGCAAGACAACTCAACAACGATCAAAGGGACTGCTGGGACAAATACTCTCATCATAGTCCAATCTCCTATTAAAACACAAATTGTAAAGACCGACAAAGACGCATTCGACATTACTTTCCCCCTTGCACTTGGAGAGAATGCCATCACCGTATCTGCATATCATGAGGGTTCGGTGCTGCCGGTGCAGAAGAAATTGTATATTTATCGACTTAATCCATGAAAAATACCGTAATATATTTCATCATAGTAGCGGTAGTTATGATGACTGGTTTTATGGTTTACCATCCGGCTGTTTTTGTCATGGCCCAAGATGAAACCCCGCCATTGACGAGTGAAACTCCCGCGGTCAGTGTCACTCCATCAGGAGAAGAGACTGCCTCAGAATCCGCAACTACAAACCCCGCCGATCTTCGCAAACTACGGGATAGGCTCGCGAGCGTGGTAGCTCAACTACGTAAAAAAGATGAACAGCTGGTTGTGGGGGAGTTGAAGACTGTTGACACTGCAACACTTGCCATAGACACTATAGCGGGCGCAGTGCAGACTGTACAGCTTGATGAAACATTAACAAAATACTATAAAATCACTGGTGCAGCAAAGGAGGATATAACCCTGAAAGACCTCAAGACGGGTGAGTATGTCATTGTTACTGGGATGAGGACAGAGGGTACATTTTCTGCGAACGAAGTATATGTAGACGAGCCTTTTGACTCGAAGGCGGGGAGAGTGACTGAAGTAAATTCGACTGATTACTCGTTTAAACTTGAGACATTCGATAAGGAGACTATCACTGTTGATATTGACCGATCAGTGACACAGGAAATATTGAATACGAGAGCTCTAAGTCTTGAAGGAGCAAGCTTTGCCAGGATCAGAGAAGGTGATACCGTACATATCGTATACCCAGTCACCTCAATCAAAAAGCAAGTTACGAGGATTACTCCCACACGCATCCTCATCATACCTCTTGCGTATTTTAACCAGTGATTTAGAGCGAATAGCGAAAGGCAAATAGCGAATAGAGAGAATAGGATACTCCTATACAGTTCACACCGAAGGGGAATATTAAATTGCTGCAGGAGAGCAACAATAATAGATTGCTATAGGTTTCGCTCAATATCATGCAAATTCTCGCTCAATTCTTGTATACTGTGCTCCTCATATGGTGTTCAATTACTTCAAACAATTTTTTGACTATAACGTCCGTGAGCTGAAGCGAATCCATGAGATTGTCGATAAAGTGAATGCTCTTGAGACTGAGATGCAACAACTTCCAGTTGAGGGTTTCGCCGTCCGCACTGACAAGCTCAAAGATCTTATTCAAAACAAAGGGATACCCCTAGATTCGATCCTGCCTGAAGCCTTTGCGCTGGTACGCGAGGCGTCTCATCGCACACTTGGACAGCGGCATTTTGACACACAAATAATAGGTGGGATCGTGCTGCACGAAGGTAAAATCGCCGAGCAAAAAACCGGTGAAGGTAAGACACTCACGGCAACATTGGCCTTATACCTGAATGCGCTAACTGGAAAGGGTTCTCATCTTGTGACCGTCAATGACTACCTTGCTCGTAGAGATGCGGGATGGATGGGTAAACTCTTCCATGTTTTGGGAATGAGCACTTCTGCAATGATCTCGGAAAAATCATTTGTCTACGACCCAGAATATACAGAACCGGATAGTTTCGATGAACGGTTGTCTCATTTGCGCGCTGTTAGTCGTCGTGAGGCGTATCAGGCGGACATCGTGTACGGCATAAACTCAGAGTTTGGCTTTGACTACTTGAGGGATAACATGGCAGAAGATCCTGAACGTCTCGTTCAGCGGGGATTTCACTTTGCCATAGTTGATGAGGCAGATTCTGTCCTCATTGATGAGGCACGAACCCCGCATATCATCTCGGCACCGGTCGAGCGAGATGTTTCCAAATATTATGAATATGCAAAACTGGTAAACATTCTTGAGCCTACTACTGATTATGTGATAGACGAAAAATTACGCACTGCCAATCTGACTGATCAGGGGGTGAGTAAGATAGAACAATCGCTTGGAGTAAACAATATTTATGAAAAAGATTTCGACACCTTATTTCATATTGAGGCTGCGTTGAAGGCCCAAACACTATTCAAAAAAGACAAGGATTACATCGTGAACAATGATGAAGTGATTATCGTAGATGAGTTCACGGGTCGACTCCTGCAGGGGAGACGTTTCTCCGAAGGTTTGCACCAGGCTATTGAAGCAAAAGAACGCGTGGCAATCAAACAGGAGTCAAAGACACTCGCTACTGTGTCCTTGCAAAATTATTTTCGTATGTATGAAAAACTCGCAGGAATGACAGGAACCGCAGCGACTGAAGCTGAGGAGTTTGCTAAGATTTACTCTACCGAAGTCATAGTAGTGCCAACTCACCGACCTATGCTCAGGCAAGATCTCCCTGACATGATATATAAAACAGAGAAAGGAAAATATAATGCTGTGGCAGATAGGATAGCTGAGGAACACCGCAGAGGCAGACCAGTGCTTGTAGGCACTACTTCCATCGATAAAAATGAGTATCTTTCAGCACTTCTGAAAAAACGAGGCATTACCCACGAGCTGCTGAATGCCAAAAATCATGAAAAAGAAGCGGCAATAATATCGAAAGCCGGTGAGAAAGGGGCCGTCACTGTTGCAACCAATATGGCAGGTAGAGGTGTCGATATTGTATTGGGTGGGGCAGATGGCACCCAACGTGAAGAGGTAGTATCGCTTGGCGGACTCTTAGTCATTGGTACTGAGCGTCATGAGTCGCGGCGCATAGATAACCAGCTTCGGGGTCGATCGGGCCGTCAGGGAGACCCAGGAACTTCACAGTTTTTTGTATCACTCGAAGATGACCTCATGCGAATCTTTGGAGGAGATCAGATCGGCAAACTAATGACATTCTTCAATTTCCCTGAAGATCAACCTCTATCTCATAACATGGTATCGAAGGCGATTGAGTCGGCACAGCAGAAGGTGGAAGGCCACAATTTCGACATTCGCAAACACCTTGTTGAGTATGATGATGTACTCAATAAACAACGGGAAATAGTGTACGGATTTAGAAGGCAGGTACTCCAGGCCTTGACTGGTGCAGAAGAACAGGTTGAAGAGCTGTTGGACGAGAAATTCCGAGCCGTTATATCTGATTTCGCCGTGAATACCTTTGGCATAGGTCAGGAAGATGAACGCGAACACCTTATAGATCAACTCACCAAAGAAGTCTCTACTGTGTTTCGTATCCCCGAAGAAACTATCCGTACTATCGTGAGTGCAGGGAGCGAACAACAGATGGCCGAGTCCCTATATGCAGTTGTAAACGCAGGACTTCAAAAGAAGAAAGAAGACGCCGGTAGAGATATGTGGCTACAGATTGTCCGGTATGTATGTCTTTCTGCAGTTGACAACCTTTGGACGGAACATTTGACAGCGATAGAAGACCTCCGCGAGGGGATAAATCTCCGAGGATTTGGACAGATGGACCCTCTTGTGGAATATAAAAACGAGGCATTCAAACTATTCGAGACACTCATGAACCACATAAACCTCGAGATTGTTCGAGGGATAATGTATGTAGAAATGCGTACAAACGAGTCTGCAACTGATTTACCCTCAAAGTCAAAAGACAAACAAGTTGTGCTTCGTGCAGCAAGCGCATTGGATCCGTATATGGCAAATGCACAAGGTACCTCGTCCCAACAACCGCTCAAGAACTCTGCACCAAACCTTCATCTGCCTTCTGAAGTTGCCGCACAATCAACAGGCTTGTCCGCCTCTGGTGGAAAGATAGGCCGCAACGATCCATGTTGGTGCGGAAGCGGGAAGAAGTGGAAGAAGTGCCACTATCCTACAGTAGCGTGAGATAGAAGCTTAGTTCAGATTTGGACAGCATGTCAATTATGGTTCGAGTCCCGCATAACGGGATCGAGAACTTCTCGACAAGCTCGAAGAGTAATATACTTTGTTGTAATATCAAGTATGATAAAACGCGCTGCTACGAAATCCAAGGACGAACAAAACATTGGTGTGGGCATTCTCATCTTCGACATATCACAAACCAAAATTCTCCTTGGTAAACGAAAAAATAGTTTTCGATCAGGAACATGGGGTGTACCGGGTGGGAGGGTTGGTAAGAAAGAACTAATCGAAGAAGCTATGAAAAGAGAGAATCGTGAGGAAACAGGAATAAAGCCAATACAATATAAATATCTGGGTGTGGTAAGAGAATATCAGAGAGAGAATAATGGCCCATTTATTTTTTTCTTTTTTAAATGTACGAAATATTCAGGCGAAGTAACAAACATGGAGCCAAAGAAATGTGAGGGATGGGTATGGCACGATCTGAACAAATTGCCGAAGAATATACTGAATGGTCACAAGCTTGCGCTGAAGTTGTTGGCTCAGCAGGGTCATTTCGTTGATTATGTCAGCTGAGTTTTGAGTCTGTCATCCTTGCCCTTCGACCCACTCAGGATAAACTCCTGCGAGGATCTCTTGGGTTTGCATAATGCACAAGTTACAAGAGATATTCACTTACGTGAGTATGACAATTGTATGTAACGATATATATCTTTAGATTCATTATCTAGTATGCATTCTCGCACACTTCTCAACAGACTCCTCAAACTCCAAAGGAGTTATGCGCTTACTCCTCGTTTCCCCATGACATATGAAAGAACCAAGAATGTTCAGAATAGATTCATAGGGAAAAAGGTAAATTATGAAGATATTTCCATACGAGAACCTCTCATCGAACATGTAGGTCATTTACCGATTATCGCAAACTTTCTGTATCCTCATATCGAACACACAGATTCTATAGATCTTGGCAAAGCACTTATCATGCTTTCATTTCACGACATAGGGGAGACAAAAGTTGGTGATGTGCTTGCATACAACAAGACAAAGAAACACACCCTTCTGGAAGAAAAAGCAGCACACAGACTCATCCACAAATATTATATTCCCTATTGGAAAGAGTATGAAGGAAGAAAATCGTTTACTGCAAAATTAGCCAAGAGTGTTGATTCAATCGCGCCACTTCTCCATGAGATTGATAACATGCCCCACACACTAAAAAGGTTCACCCACTTTAAGTTCGGTTTGAGGGATATAGACAAACTCAAACGATTACATTTTGCATGGGATAAAGTGTTACTGGGAATTTTTGAGGAATACTTGAAAATCATTCAGGATGCGTATGATAAGCAACCAGATCACTAACATTATATGTATACATACGTTATTATAAATTCCGAGAGCTCGGGACAGCCGGCGACACGGTATGTCTCTGGTTTCTCGGGAAGTGACTCCATACTAATCTTTGCGACCGAGAAACCTCTCAATGAGTTGAATGCAATGCAGACTATGAATTGGGGCAAGCTCCTAGTGGATGGGAGATACTGGGAACAAGGGGAAGCAGAGGTACAAAGTACAGCGTACAGAGTACAAAGTAGAATAATCGACATTGTGAGAATTCACAAGGATTACACGAGTAAGCAAGCTTTGGCAGACATAGTCAAACAATATGATATTGTGGAGTGTACTGTTGACTCGAGGATTACCTCATACGCGAGCGTCTTAACGTTGCAAGAGCTGGGACTTACTGTCAAACCATCGCCAGATATATTTCAAACTATTCGTGAAATAAAAACCATAGATGAAATTCAGAAAATTCAGAAAGCACAACAAATTGCCTTAGAAGCGTTCGACAAAGTACAGTATGAGATACAAGTAGGAGTGGCAGAAAGCTATATTGCGGCTCGGTTGGAGTTTCTTATGAAGCTGGGTGGGGCAGAGAAAGCGTCATTTGAGACAATCGTCGCATCTGGTGAAAATAGCGCTCTCCCTCACGCACGATCGACTATCAAGAGCATCAGTGCAGCAGACTCAGTTATCGTAGATTTTGGTGCTGTATACCAGGGATATTGCTCTGATTTCACGCGCACGATTCTTATGCCCAAAGCATCATCACAGCTCCATGAGATATATAAAGTGGTTGAAATAGCACAAAGGAAAGCTCTAACAGTTGCAAAATCGGGTGTGAAAGCGAAGGAAGTCGATTGGGCAGCTCGTAATTATATCGAAACCAAAGGGTATGGTAAGTATTTTACCCACTCAACGGGTCACGGTGTGGGGATGGCGGTGCATGAACTTCCGCATGTTTCATACAATAGTGAGACAGTTCTCAAGAAAGGTCATGTCATAACCGTCGAACCAGGTATATATATTCCTGGGGTTGGAGGAGTCAGACTGGAGGAGATGGTGATAATTTAGTCAGTAGGCATTCAGGTATTCAGGCGATCAGGAGATCACGTATTCAAGCAAACCTCCCCTCAAGTCCCCTCCTTGATCAAGGAGGGGAAGAAAAGGGGTGGTGGCGCTTCTTCAACGAGTACAGTTCAGATAAACTGCCTAGACAGATTGCGGTGATACCTCCGACGTTGAGTGCGATAGGAGCGCCCCTACTTATGGATAGGGTAATTACTCGTTCCAGTCGGGAACTATAACGCTCAGTGATAAGTGATTGCTTTGTCTGTTCAAGGAGAGGATCTTGGATATGTTTTGAATACTCAAAAGATAGGAGAAGAAGCGCAAATGCAACCATAAGCAATATTCGACCGCGAGATGGCCTCAACAATCCGAAAAAGGTCGCGACTCCCAGGCCTGCGGCGTATGCAATTGCCACAGAGTTATGAAGTATGAGGAAATAGAGTGCGTAGAGGATATTTTGTTGAGTATCGGGAGACATATATACAAAAGTAACAATAAACAGTAACGGTAAACAACATTTCGTTACCCTGGGGATTCAGCCTAGGACTGAGACGTAAAAGACATACAAATAGATTCTATCGCTACGCTCCAGAATGACACGCGCTTACCAAATCAAAACAAACTGTCTTGACTGGGGAGTTTATCATTATGTTCTTTAGATAAAGATACTGCACTTTTCTGAGTATTCTTGGGGAAGAAGCGGGAGATCAGCGAATATAGCTCGTATTTCTGGAGCGCTTTTAACAGCTCATCACCACTAAACCCATGAAAAACAAGATCCTCCAAATGAACCTCTATATTTGGCACATCGCGAACAATAGTAGAAACCTCTTTCATTTTTCGCAGCATATCCATGGTTTCACTGTCGAAACGATCACTCATGTTTTCAACGGAGCCATACTGCTCAATGAGTTTAACGGCAGTTTTAGGACCTATCTTATGTATCCCCTCATAATTATCAGAAGAATCTCCCGAGAGAGCCTTAAAATCTGCAACCTTATCGGGAGGTATTCCTAACTTCTCCTCAACTTCTTTTGGTCCGTATAACAAAGACTTCGAAAACCCAATTTGTGGAGTAAGTACATACACGCGATCATTCACGAGTTGAAACATATCCTTATCTCCCGTGAGAATAATGATGCGTATGTCATTTTGTTTCTTGCCTGTTCCGCGCGAAGCGGGAGATTTTGTTTCTTGGAAATTTTCGATTTGTTCAACTATTGTTCCCATCACATCATCTGCCTCATACCCTCCTGCTTCAAATCGTCTGATATGTGCGGCGTCAACTATTTCCTTCACCAGGTCAAACTGTACCTTCAGATTGTCTTCGGTCGGCTTCCGGGTTGCCTGGTAGTGCTCAATTATCTTCTTACGAAATGACTCTGTTGGCGTATCGAAGCATGCCACGAGGTGCGTAGGCTGAATATCGGTGATGGCTTTCTGCACCAGATTAAAATATCCATACAGTGCATTTGTTGGTATGCCACTCTTTGTAGTTAGTGGAGGTATCGCATGATACGCGCGGTGAATGAGGGCGTGGGAATCGATGATAAGCAGGGTGTTCATAAGTAATAGGCAATTAGGCATTCAGGCGGTCAGGCTATCAGGCTGTCGGGTGATTAGGTATACAGCTTATCAGGTTTGACGATTGTACACCATTTTCCCTAACATTTTTATAACTTCTAACAACAATTCATCAGACTTTGTAAAGCGTTCCGGAATAGCAAATGAAAGTTCTTTAGCAAGCAATAACTGTGTTTCAAGCTCTGCTGTAGATCCTAGTGCTATTTCAAGAAAGTGCAGATATTGGGGATCGGAACCCCGTCTGCGTCCCTCAGCGATATTTGAAGGTACTGATACTGCAGCCCTTCGTGTTTGCGATATGAGACCATATATCTCTTCTTTCGGGTATGATGCTGTAAGCTCGTATATTGCTATTACCAACTCTATGGACTTTTGCCAAACTATGAGGTTTTTGAAAGTATGCATTCCGAGATTGTACACACCCAAA
>CAYUHI010000023.1:10793-13788 GCA_964444485.1 uncultured Gammaproteobacteria bacterium
CGCCTTGCTTCCAACAATTTTCTCAAATTCCTCTCCATCCATATTCTCTGTCTCTATGAGGCGAATCGCGACTTTGTCCAGAAGCTCGCGTTTCTCTTTGAGGAGATTAGTGGCCTGAGAATAGGCCAGTTCTAATATCTTTTTTACTTCTTCATCAATCTTGCCGAGCATTTCTTGACTGATGGCATTTTGCTCATAGTATGCTTTTCCCCATTCAGTAATATCCATGGTTGGTCCGAAGTTTACTGGGCCAAGATCACTCATTCCATACTCCATAACCATCGCCTTTGCAATGCGAGTGGACTGATCAAAATCATTCGCCGCACCAGTGGTAACCTCATTAAACACAGTTTGTTCTGCAGCACGGCCTCCCATCATGACTGCAAGGCGCTCGAGCAGATGAGTTTTTGTTTCGTGGAGCTTATCCTTGGCAGGAGGTATCAAAGTGAAACCAAGCGCCATGCCACGTGAGACTATGGAGATTCGATGCACAGGATCGGTGTGTTTCATAAAGTGCGAAACGATCGCATGCCCTGCTTCGTGGTATGCAGTAAGTTTCTTGTCAAGCTCCGACTGGAGACGCTTTTTTTCTGGTCCAAGCTTCACTTTGGTCGCAGCTTCTTCAATGTCATGCATCTCTACTTTTTGCCTGTCATTGCGGGCTGCATGAATGGCCGCTTCATTGAGCATATTCTCAAGGTCTGCCCCTGAAAAACCAACGGTACGGTGTGCTACCTTATCCCAATTCACTGCTTCTCCGAATGGCTTACCCTTCGCGTGGATTGCTAGAATAGCTTTCCTTCCTTCTACATCCGGATAGTCGACCACAATTCGCCGGTCAAACCTGCCTGGTCGAAGCAGAGCAGGATCAAGTAAATCCCCTCTATTTGTCGCAGCCATGACCATCACATTGTCACTTGTGCCAAATCCGTCCATTTCAACAAGTATCTGATTTAAGGTCTGTTCGCGTTCATCATGTGCAGGCATCACTCCTTGCGATCTCGCACGGCCAATTGCGTCAATTTCATCAATAAATATGATGGAAGGTGAACTTTTCTTGGCAGTACTGAATAGATCACGAACACGGGCAGCCCCAATCCCCACGAGCATTTCCATGAATTCACTCCCTGCAATAGAAAAGAATGGTACTCCGGCTTCACCAGCAACAGCTTTGGCAAGAAGTGTTTTGCCACATCCTGCTGGACCAACGAGTAATACTCCCTTGGGGGTGCGAGCACCGAGCTTTGCGTACTTTGCGGGATTTTTCAGGAAGTCTACTACTTCGACAAGTTCTTGTTTCGCTTCGTCAACCCCAGCGACGTCCTTGAAGGTGATCTTTGACATATTCTTATTGAATCGTTTGGCACGATTGGCTCCAAAGCTGAAAACACTTTCCTGGGCGCCTCGTGCCTGACGAAAAATAAATATGAAAAATGCGATCATGAGAATCGTGGGAACAATATTGATCAGAATATTGATAATACTTGCACTGGCTGAGCTATTCTTAAATGTTATACGGATCTTTGAAGTATCCACTCCGGAGTCCTTGAGAGTTTTAAGGAAATCGACACCTTCTTCTTTTGTAGTTGTCGACAGCTTGTCGGGGTCCGTTTTGGATTTGAGGATAACTTTAGTGTCATATACCTCTACCTCTCCGATCTTTCCTTGCTTAATCTCTTGGATAGCTTGCGTGATAGGTTTCTCAGGGACTGCCTTATTCATTTCAGTAGATACCGTACTCCAGAGTGACCCTATGATAGCAACTACAATCAGACCAATAAAGACAGCACGAATATCAAACTCAAATTTGATCTGGCGAACTTTCCCGTTCAAGTCTAAGTTCTTCTTACCATTTGTTTTGGCGGTTGATTTACTTGGAGCTCTTGTTGTTTTCATAGAGCGTAATTGTATCATATTCTGTGTGCTACAATTGGGCCTATATGAAAGTCTTTTCTGCTAAACAGGCCCAAAACAGATTAACTGAAATTACCCAAACACTTACCTCCGGTGGTGTGCTTGTGTGTCCGTCAGACACTACATACGGACTTCTTGTCGACGCTACAAATGAAAAGGCGGTTGAGAAACTCATTAAACTCAAAGAACGACCAAGAGGTAAACCTATCTCGATTTTTGTGGATGGGTGGGAGATGATGAAAAAGTACGTAGATGTATCTGCGTTGACGCCTGAGGTGCGTTCAATTCTCCCTGGGAGATATACCATTGTGTTGCCATCTCTGCATACAGCGTCTTCGAATCTGGAAGCGGAAGATGGAACTGTTGGCGTAAGGCTAATAGGAAATCAAATTCGAAATTCGAAATTCGAAATTCTAACGAAGGAAACATCTTTGGGAGATTTTGTAACTTCGCTTGTTGCGCAATACGGTAAACCACTGACGGCGACGTCAGCAAATATTGCTGGTGGGGGAGTATGTTATTCACCACAGGCATTTCTCAATCAACTCAGTGAGAAGAAAAAAGAGATGATAGATTTGATCATAGATGGGGGTGAGCTCCCTCACCACCCACCCTCAACCGTGATTCACTTGGGGAGTCATACGCCGGTAGTACTACGTGCAAATGATAAAGATTATATGCATCATGTTACGCAAACTGTGGAAGGCGAATCGGAGACTGCCGAGGTTGCACGCAAAGTCTATGACACTGTCCGAGATCGTTTTGGACTTAAGCCGATTGTAGTGCTTCTCGATGGAGAGCTTGGCGGCGGCAAGACAACGTGGACCAAATATTTTGCGGAGTATTTTGGCGTTCATGACATTGTCTCTCCCACATACACCTATGAATGCGAATATAATGTCCAAAGTGGCGGAGCTATCACTCGTTTCAAACATTACGATCTCTATAACATTACCAATCCTGAAGATATTGCGTATTTGCAAATTGCAAAACACTGCACCGTAAACACTGTTTCTTGCATCGAGTGGCCGGGTCAACTTCCTCAAGACGAGCGCATCCGCCTCGCCAACTCCACCTACCT
>CAYUHI010000024.1:0-1677 GCA_964444485.1 uncultured Gammaproteobacteria bacterium
TGTTATTGCTGAAAATAATAAATTCGGCATCCATGTCACAGTACCCACAGATGAAGACCTCGCCAGCGCGGCAGCACTTGTGAATGGTGATACCGGTGCATACGGCTATGTCGCCCTTGTTATTCAAGAAAACAATAGGGATGTGCACTATTGGCAGCAAATCTTTGACAAGCTGCGTGAACTCAAACTCATCCCACTCGTCCGTTTGGCGACTCAACCAGAGGGTGAAAACTGGCGGGCTCCCAACGCATCAGACGCAAAATCCTGGGCAGATTTTCTGGGGAAACTCAACTGGGTCACAAAGGCCAGATACGTCATGCTTTTCAATGAGCCAAATCATGCGGCAGAATGGGGGGGCAATGTCGACCCAGCCCAGTATGGCAAGGTCGCTGCTGAGTTCGCATATGAGCTCAAGAAACAGTCGCCCGACTATATCGTCATGTTGGCGGGACTTGACCTCGCTGCACCTGAGAGCAGGCCGATATATGCGGATGCATATATGTTCTTACAAGAATCACTCAACGAGTTTTGTAAGTACTTTACTGATAAAAAGGTTTCATGTAGAGACTATATTGATGCAGTGGCCTCACACTCATACCCCAACCCCGGATTTGCGGGGAGCCCATACGACTACGGCCGTACCTCGATCCGAGGATATGAATTTGAAATCCAGTGGTTTGAGAATCTGCTACAGAAAACGCTCCCGGTATATATCACCGAGACAGGTTGGGATGCTCAGAGGATTGGCCAGGATACCGCTGCCTCATATTTCGCAACTGCATTTGCGGACGTATGGTCCCCTGACGCGCGCGTAAAGGCAGTGACCCCATTTCTTCTCAACTACCAGGGTGAACCCTTCTTGCAGTTTTCTTTCTTTACTCAGGGAGAGAAACCACAACCATATCCGAAGTACACCCGTATGCAATCGATACCAAAAAAGGTGGGAACTCCTGATATAGTCGACACAGCACAAATGTCAGCCGACATACCCGCACAAGTTGTAGAAGGGTCACAGTATGAGATCCCCGTCATTGTCAGAAACACAGGACAGGCGATATGGGATAAGGGTGAATATCGTGTCTCCGTGCGTAAATCAGACACACCGGACTTTCAGCTTTTTGCTGAGTCTGTGACCCTCCCGAAGGTCAAACCACGCGATGAGACCTTTGTTGCGTTAAAAGTCAAAACGGGAACATCTAACATCGTTAAGACAGGCAAGGTAGCAGTGGTTCTAGAACGCGGAGTCGAAACGATCAGCACAACACTTCCTACAGAGGTGCGGATGGAACTGCGGCCCAGTATTGAGCTTAAGCTCACGCTGCTTTCGAAAGGGTTAAGCACAGGTAATGACTTTGAAGTCCAGATATTTGACTCCACTGAGCGTCTTGTATACAAGAATTCTCCCGTGGCAGTTACCCTGGGAGTCGCGCGGGTTAAAGACATCTCAAACATCATCCCTGGGAGGAAATATAGGGTAGTAGTACTCAAGCCGTACTATCTGCCTCGCCAGGTCATCAGCACGATGAAAGTCGGTGAGAACTCGCTGACATTTGAACCCATGCTTCCGTTTGATTTTGATCGGGATGGCAAATTTTCAGTCGGTGACCTAAAAGGATTACTCATCAAAAATACCGAAAAAGATAAGGGTTTCTTTGAGAAGATGCAGTTGTTGCTACC
>CAYUHI010000024.1:1777-12829 GCA_964444485.1 uncultured Gammaproteobacteria bacterium
TCAAAAATACCGAAAAAGATAAGGGTTTCTTTGAGAAGATGCAGTTGTTGCTACCGTAGAGACAGTCAACAGTCGTCAGTCGACAGAGCAAACATCATCTGACCAGATCATTTAGCATCTCAATTCTCCCTCCCACCTCTTGGTCTGGAGCTTTGGAAAGATAACTACCTACACAAACGATATCCGGCTGGTACACGAGAGAAAGCGAGGAAACGTACTCTATGGTGGTTGCATTTACCCCACCATCTATGATCAACTTACCGGTATATCCCGATTCGCGAAGATAGGCAATCTTTTCTAGTTCTTTGGGCATGAACGCCTGTCCTTGTGGTCCAGGGTGGATGGTCATGATTTGTATCGCTGAGAAACTCATAAGTGGTCTCCCCATAAATTGAGTCTCTGTTGTACAGTGGTCTTCTGGGTTGAGGGTGGGACAGATCGGTAATTGTCCCATATCCACTAGAGATGGACGGGAAAAGTTGAGATGGACCAAAACATAGCGGATTTTGACAGTACTTTTTATAGTACGCAGCGCCTCAAGCGAGGGCAGATAGTCAGCAACCTGCAAGTGAAAGTCAAATACACAACCCCCAAGAAGTGTGCCGTGTGAATGTGTAAGACGGATAAGACTATCGCGTATATCTTCAACAGAAAGTGTTTTGTTTGGCACGTAGACGCCATCCTGTACGTCTATTTGGAATATCTTACATAAAGGAGCCATACGCAAGAGCTGCGCCTCAAAGTCCCGAACATCTTTTGCAAGCAAAGTGAATACTATTTCCATAGGGGCTTTGGTATGATTGTACCATGCAGACACAAGACGTATTGAAGCTCTTTGCCGACCTAATCTCTTGTGAGTCCGTATCTGCAGACCCATACAGAAGGGGCTCTGTAGAAGCTGCCTCACATCTACTCTCGCAGACTCTGACCAGCCTTGGTTTTGAAGTGAATAAATACACAGTAAATGGCTGTCCGCCGCTTATTGTTGCTGTACGATCGGTGTCTCCTGATGCTGAGACTGTGGGGATATATGGACACTATGATGTGCAACCCGAAGATCCTGTGGATCTGTGGCAGAGCCCACCCTTCAAGCTTTCTGAAAGAAATGGATATTTTTTCGGTCGGGGAGTGGCTGACGATAAGGGGCATATCGTGCAAAATATCGCCGCTCTTGCACATCTCATACAAACCGGAAAACTTAACAAAAATATTATATTTGTCCTTGAGGGTGAAGAGGAGGTGAGCAGTGAGCACTTTGAAGAGCTCCTTGGTCAAGATAGATATGGTATTCTGAGAAAGGTAGATGTATGGATCGTCACAGATATGGGAGCACACAGCCTTAGAAAGCCTCAGATATTCAATGGACTTCGGGGGATTGTGAGTGGAGAGCTTACAGTTCGTACCGCAACCAAAGATAACCATTCTGGCGTGTTTGGTAACCGTATTTATAATTCTGCCCAAATACTCTGCGACATCGTGGCAAAGGCAAGAGACAGTGAAACTGGACTTGTACACATACCAGGATTTTACGACAAGGTCGAGTATGTACCAAAGGATGAATATCAGACACTTTTGGATAACCAAGATAACCCCGAATCAATTAGAAGTCGGTCGGGTGCCCTAACTTTGCCATCGAGATGGGGGCCATTTCCTAACCTTCCTCATGATATGCCACTGGTGCTTACCTCTAAGCTTGCTCCCTCTTTTGACGTGAATAGTATTGTGTCTGGATATACGGGAAGTGGTGCAAAAACCATCATACCGTCTCATGCCACACTCAAGTTCTCTTGTCGAATCGTCCCAAGACAAGAAGCTCAAAAAATACTCAAGATAGTACAGGATTTCTTCGTGCGCAATATCCCCGAGGGAGTTGAATATACTCTCTCGTTTGCAAAGGGAGCAGATCCGTTTTACACAACTACGACAGATCCATGGATACGCAAGGTGGCAGACTCCTTGAGCGCTTTTGCAGGTGTCCCTGTCATATATAACCGCTCCGGTGGGTCAATACCTGCTGCCGAGATACTTCAGAGACTCTATAGCAAACCGGTGATATTGACGGGCTTCACGCTCCCAGGCGATAATATCCATGCGCCTGATGAGAATTATCATGTTGAAATGTTTTGGTGGGGGATTGAGGCGCTGAAAAAGGTCTACGGATAAAGTAACAGTAAACAGTAACAGAAAACGGTAGATGGCGTTTGCCATGTCATTCTACGCTTGCTCGCACGAAAAAATTAGTGCCTGAGCTTTGGGTGCGGTGTTGGAGAGTTACTTCGCTTTTCCCTGATTTTTGATATCTTGAATAACTTTCTCTACCTCTTGATCTGAGGCGAGATAATATTTCCGGACAAACCTAATATCTGCGTCGAACTCGTACACGATCGGTATGCTGTAGGGAACATCAAGTTTCATAATATCCTCATCACTAATAGACTCAATGTGTTTGGCCAGTGAGCGAATGCTATTCCCGTGAGCTGAGATGAGAACCCCTTTTCCTTCCTTGACGCGTGGCACTATCTCAGTCTGCCAGTAGGGAACAGTGCGTGCAATGTTTTCTTTGAGACTCTCATGGCTTGGTAGTAGTTCTTTGGACACATTATGATATCTCGGATCATGCGAAGGATGCCTGGGATCGGTAGGGTCAAGAGCCGGTGGAAGAACATCGAAACTTCTGCGCCATATCCTCACCTGATCTTCACCGTACTTTGCGGCAGTTTCTGCCTTGTTGAGACCTTGTAGTGCGCCATAGTGACGTTCGTTTAACTGCCATGCTGGGGTCACAGGGATGTACATCTGGTCAATAGTCTCAAGCACTGCCCACAGAGTACGGATCGACCTTTTGAGATATGATGTGAAGGCGAGATCAAAGCGGAAACCCTCCTCCTTTAGACGAGGGGCGAATTGCTTTGTTTGCTCAATCCCTTCGGGTGACACATCTATGTCTGTCCACCCGGTAAACCTTTCGGCCCAGGGAGTGATACCATGACGGATAAAGACAACTTTATACATAGTTGTGCAGTTTAGTTTACCATGTCGAAAGAATTAGTGCATCTGAATGCTACAATAGAGCAATGGAAACAACTATAGTCATGCTAAGTTACAACAATCTCAAGCGAACGAAGGACTGTATAGAATCGATGCAAAACCACCTTGGCCCAGAGACCAATCTCATCGTGATAGATGATGGGTCCACGGATGGGAGCGCTCAATATATCTCAAGTCTTCACAACAATCTAAAAGATATTCCTATTAGAACCATTGCTCTACCACGAAATATGGGGGCATCAGTATGCCGCAACAAAGGCATACAACAATCACAGGGCAGATACATACTGTTTCTGGACAACGATACCATCTTGTTGGGTGATGTACCCAAAGCAATGATAGATATAATGAAAAGAACATCCGCATCCATATGCGGGATGTGCGGCGTATTCACGACAGACTATACGAACTATATACACATACATTCTGACGATATCTCAAGAGATATTCAGGTAGATGCGGTTCCTTCTTATTGTATGATGGTAGATAGGCAAGTGATTGATGAAGGTGTTCTTTTTGACGAAGAGATGAGACATTTTGGGGCTGAGGATGTCGATTTTTGTTTTCACGCTCGTTCATTGGGTCACACGGTGCTGGCAGGGGCAAATATACCTCTCATGCACTACGAACATGGATCCAGTCTGAGCCTTCACCCCGGATATGTTGAGTGGATGGACGCAAACCATCTTCGTGTGAAGCACAAATGGAGTGGGTTATTGCCTGCAGGAAACATAAACACGGTATTCGAGCTGATTCATCAGGGAGATAAGATCGTTTTGACAACTGAAACACAAAATTGTAAATTTTTTGATATTGAGAAAAACAGGGCCTAGCTCAACCATAGACTTCTAACTATATGCATACCAGTATGAAATCAATTATTTTATCATTGATTACGGCGGCTACTCTCTCGCTAAGTAATGTACTTAAGCTCTTTGGTTTCGGGGGTACTGCGCTCCCTGGTCTTTGGGTGGAGAAGTATGTACCATGGCTCATTTCAATCTACGCGAAACAATACGGCAAGATTATCCTGATAACAGGCACAAACGGCAAAACCACCACCCAACTTGCACTGGTAAAAGTGCTTGAAGCTGCTGGACTTAGGGTAGTCGCAAACACGAGCGGGTCTAACATGCTGCGGGGTATTGCCACAACCCTTATGACAGGAGGAGTCGTGCAAAAAGACCAGAGTGCCCTATTGTGTGAAGTCGAGGAAGCTACTATGCCCAAATTAACTAAACTATTTCATGTAGATATCGTCGTGATAACGAATATGTATCGTGACCAACTTGATGCATATGGTGAACTAGATAAGACAGCGGGATACATTAAGTCAGCCTGTCAAAATAGTCCGAATGCAGTCTTGGTTTTTAATGGTGACGATCCAGTAATCGCATCGTTTGCGGAGGGTCTTTCACACAAGAAAATAATCTATTCATTGGGTGAGTTTGCCAAAGAGTTTCAATATGAAAACGTCAACGAGGACAATCACAGCACCACATCGTCTACTCAACCTGATACCGAGAGTCATCGCAATGACAGCCAAAATACCACACGCACAGGGCAAGCGGGGGCGGCAGATCTTCTCATAAAATCAATAACACTCAATAACGACTTGTCTACGGAAAATGAGTTCAGCTACCAGGGTGTGGACCTGAAGGTCGCATTCAAACCGCCAGGAAAATACAATGTTTATACTCTTCTTGCGAGTTATGCGACCGCTCAAGTTCTTGGTCTATCAAATGAACACATCATGAAAGGGATTGCATCGGTTCATGCTCCTTTCGGGAGAGGCGAAGCTATTACGTTCAAACACAACAATAAATCAGTGACATTTCAGATATTCCTCGTGAAAAACCCCGCGGGTTATTCGCAGGTCTGGGAGATGCTAAAAAGCGTCCCAACACCCTTCAATCTCATACTCGGCTTAAACGACCAAATAGCAGACGGTCGGGATGTAAGCTGGATATGGGACATAGAGTTTGGATCTATGCATAGACCCGATACACTGCAACTCGTTTCGTTCACTGGTAGACGTGGCTATGACATGGCACTGCGTATGAAATATGCAGGCATCGCAGGTACCGGGCAGAACATAATCATTGACATCCAACAATGTTTGGACAACATGGTCCAAAAGACGACTGACGGTCGTCAGTGTTTCGTTCTTATGACATACACTGCTATGAACGAGTTCCGAAGTGCACTCAGTAAGTATGTTACTATAGTTCCATATTCAGTATGATAACGTCACAGAGCCTCAAACTTGTTCATTTTTTCCCTAAATACATGAACATTTATGGGGATAAGGGCAATATTATCGCAATACAAAGGCGATGTGAATGGCGCGGGATATCTGTGGAATATATCCCGATAAATACTCGAGAGGATTTCGATCGCATATCAGCGGGAGACCTGTTCTTTTTTGGGGGTGGACAAGACGCAGATCAGATGAAGGTCTGGGACCTTATATCAGAAAACAAAGCGTTATTCACCAGACTCACCGAAGATGCAGTCGGTGATGACAAAGTGTTCATACTGATATGCGGTGGATATCAAATGTTTGGGAAATACTTCATAGATGGAAGTGGTAATTTGATACCGGGCTTGGGAATACTTGATATAGAAACGGTAGCACCAAACAATAAAGTTGCAGATCGTTGTATTGGCAATATAGTAATACGCACAGAGCTCCCTCTTGAGCCCCAAACAATTGTGGGCTTCGAAAATCATGGTGGTCAGACTCACTTCCTAAAAGATTCACAGAAATCTATGAAGCATCTAGGGAAAGTTTTAAAGGGACATGGTAATGATATGAAAGGAGGTTATGAAGGATGTTTGTACCGCAATGTCATTGGATGCTATCTTCATGGATCGTTACTACCAAAGAATCCCCACCTTGCAGACTACATCATCGCCAAGGCACTATCAGTAAAGTATCACGACGAAGTAGTTCTCCCATCGCTTGACGATACACTTGAAAAACAAGCGCATGAGGCTGCAGTTAAGATCTCTATGTTGTAGGATTATCGTATGCATCTGGTATCACACCTTCACGAACGTCACTTTCGGGTTATGAACCACGTGTTATTGACCATTCTTGTTATTCTGGCAGGATATATTATGTTCATTCCGTTCATTCCCGAGGTTATGGCAATATACACAAAACAGACTGATACTACCCGAGGTTATAAATACCAGAGCAAGCTCTCGACAAGTGCTTCGAAAGTAGAGAAGATTGTAGTCGAATCCCTAAAGCCGATTCCAAAAGAAAACGTACTCGTGATCCCTCAGATTGGGGTTGACTCAATAGTGATCGAAGGCTCGAGTCCAAGCGCACTTGACCGTGGTTTATGGCGCAGACCTCATTCATCTACACCAGATAAAGGTGGAAATACCGTGATCACCGGACATCGGTTTATGTACTCGGCGGGACCCAAAACATTTTACAATCTCGATGAGATAAAGAGAGGAGACAAATTTTTCGTGTATTGGGAGGGGAAAGAGTATGATTATGAAGTGACTGATGTCTTCGTCGTTGAGCCCAACCAAACAGAAATAGAAAAAGAGTCATCGGAACCCATTTTGACACTATACACCTGTACACCCTTGTGGACCGCATCCCAAAGACTCGTTGTGAGGGCAAAACTCATTCAATAATGTTATGCAAGAACGCACAAAAACCATCATTCTTAGTTTGCTCGTGATCATTGCGGTTATATTCATCCTCTACGTCCGAGGAGGGTATGAACACAATTTCATCGATACACTTCGGTAGTCCATCTTACGCGGGAAACTAGCACAACTCAGACGTCGCCTCGTGAGTGCCAAGTAGCCCAAGTTTCGCAGTTCTTCTCAGGTATTTTTCACTGTCACCACGGGGAGCGTTGAGGAACAGGTCAGCGAACGATTTTGCTTGTTCTGATGTGATATATTCTGCTCCAAGGGCAAGTACATTCACAAGATCATCATGACAATCAGCCGCGATCTGTGCCTCACTATTCCCGATAGTTGCACGTAAGTGTGCGAATCTATTGGCTGCGATACTCACTCCACATCCAGATCCACAAATAACCACACCCCGGCTCGAAGGGTCTGTGGCCATTTTCTCTGCAAGAATCTGCACAAAATCTACGTGGTCATCAGATGGGTCAAGAAGGCTATTACCGCAGTCTACAACTGTATGAGATGGAGCAATATGGCGCATAAGCTCATCTTTGAGAGCGAAACCTCGGTGATCTGAGGCGAAATAGACAGTCATAGAATGAGTATACCTCAAATCCTCACGAGACACGAGACGTATAACACGAAACTCAAAGCACACATGCAATCTTGAGCTACATGTTACATGTCTCGTGTTTTGTAAGCTCTGTACTTTGTACCCTGTACTTTGTACACTACTTGGCATGTTCATCGACACCCACTGTCACCTGAATTTTAAGGCGTTCACCGGCGGTGAGCGTAAGATCATCGATAGGGCGAAAGAAGTAGGAGTGAATAGGATAGTTGTTCCTGGGACAGACACCGACACTTCACGCACTGCAGTGCGCATCGCAGAAGAAAATACTGACGTATTTGCTGTTGTGGGAATACACCCACACCACGCGGCCCAATATATCGGGGAAAGCACAGAATCGGACATATCTATTGACCTCACATCTATCGAAGATATGTTGGAAAACTCACGGGTTGTGGGAATTGGGGAGGTTGGTCTGGATCGGCATGCATATACAACCAGTCGGTATGGCCCTCAAATTCCCATAGGACAGGAACTATTCGCCTTGCAGGTAAAAATATTCAAGCTTCAGATAGAGATGGCGACTCGCCATGCAAAATCTCTCGTTATTCATAATCGTGAAGCAGAGGCGGATCTACAAGATGTATGCATGGATATGCGGAAAGCACTGAGAGGACTGAAAGGGAAGGGCGTCTTACACTGCTCAGAGGCGGACGATCGACTACTTAAGCTCGCTCATGAGCTAGATTTCTATATTGGTGTTGATGGCGATGTCACATATGACACGAAGAAGCAAGCATTTATCCGCAATGTACCCTTAGAGAAACTGGTGCTTGAGACGGACTCGCCCTATATCCTGCCTGAACCGCTTAAAACAGCGAGAAAATACCCCAACACTCCTGCGAATATTCCGCTGATTGCGGAGTCGGTAGCACAACTACACGAGACGACTGTAGAAGTAGTCGCCGATGTCACAACCCGCAATGCACGGGCACTTTTCAACTTACCAGAATAAGAAAGTGAAGACCATCGCAAAAAGAAACCCGACAATCATACTATTCAAAAGATACCCTATAACACCGCCGAGCACAAATACCCCCAGCATCACCCAGATACTGAACTCGCGACGGATGTGGATAGCAAAATGAACCCACATGATGAAAATACCGCTCCCCACGATGTAATAAATGATTTGCTCAGACATATGTTGTGTGATATTAGACTTGTAGGGAAGTAACGATTGAATATATTTCTGTCATTCTCGACCCGATCGAGAATCTCTTGGTTGAGGCTAGGACCACCAGCAAAGAGATCCTCGCATTCGCAAGGATGACAAGCTTTATTATTTTGCCAAAAGTGTATGTTTAATAACTTATCTTCTTGTTTCGTGTGCTATAGCCCCAGTATATCTATCCACTGCCTACGGAATGCTTCTTTTGAATATCTCTTGCTCTGTTCGTATGCTTGTGTCCCAAGAGCCCGCCTTCGGTCTAAATCTTCTTGCAATATATGGATTTGTTCCACCACTGCCTCACTATCACGTGGATTTACAAACATTGCCCCCTGATCACCCGAAATTTCATGAAATATAGGTGTATCTGCAAGAATAGAAGGTGTGCAGAAATGACCGGCTTCTATGCATGAATACCCGAAACCCTCATCGAAAGACAGTAAGATATTGGCAAGTGCGTTGTGGAAGAGAGTAGCCAATATTACATCGTCGATAAAACCTGTGCGAATAATGATGTCGGGATTTCTGACCGCCAGATTTGAAAATTCGTACAGCTCTTCATGCCATGGGTGCTTGGGCACTTGTTTCACGAAGGCGCCACCCACACACACAAGTTTCATATTTGCTTTTATAGCTGCTTTAGCTATGGTGACGATATTCTTATGCCAGTTTACATCCCCCACATATATGAGATATCGGTTTGGTTTGAGATCGTATGGAAGCAGGGGGGGGATATCTTCAAGCACGATGTCCTGTAAGGGCGAAAACGGATATACAACCACTATCTTGCGAGGTGAAACATGCAAATATGTGGAAATGTCGCGTTTACTTGATTCACTGTCAGTTACTATTCTGTGATACAAGCGGAGAAGGAGGCAATTTATTGCCTCCCAGAGTGTTCCTTTTATCCCTACCCAGGGAAGATGCGGATATTTGAGGGGTATCACATCATGAACGACTGCAATTCTGCGTGAGAACTTGAAAAACCGCGGGATAAGTACTGGTTGAGCGATTATATTAAAAAAAGGATGGATATAGGTTGAAGTATTGACTTCAGGATTCTGTGGCATTGTGCCAAAGACCATCTGCAGTGCTTGCACATAGCGCCCAAGACCCCGAATCTGAGATTGACTGTCATGAAGGGTTGAATCAGCGATAACAATGTTTTGCATAGGGTTAGGTGTTGTGTAACAAGGTGCGTACATTTTCGATATCTGCAGTAATTTGTGCTCGCAGTGCAGCCGGATGATGAAACGTGCGTACACTTCGCACGAATGCGATTATCTCGACACACACATCTTCTGCATCATACCCCACCGGAATGTCTTTAGTATCGAGTACATGAACTTCTAAACTGGGCGTGAGATCTTGTATGGTGGGTCGAGGGCCATAGTGAACTGCAGCAGGCAGTATCTTCGCGTCATCTGGATACTGTAAGATCACTCGCGCAGCATACACCCCATGGGGAAGCTCAAGAGATACTGGAACCTCGAGGTTGATAGTTGGTACTATTTCTTTTGTACCGATACCTTTGCCTGGTACTTGGCGACTGCGGATTGTGGGAATAGTCATTTGGACAGTTGGGGCTCTCAACGTACCCCGGTTGATTATATCAAAACTCATTACCCTACCGTGTTACAATTCACCGTTAGCATTCCAGTTTTTCTCTATGCCT
This sequence comes from uncultured Gammaproteobacteria bacterium, assembly GCA_964444485.1. Lineage (GTDB taxonomy): Bacteria > Patescibacteriota > Microgenomatia > UBA1406 > GWC2-37-13 > JAGOLU01. The sequence goes on from CAYUHI010000024.1 coordinate 11,969, forward strand.
CGGACTCACAACCTCCGCATAAAACTTATCGACCCGACGCTGCCTCTTCCCGTGTATCACACTAAGGGTGCTGCAGCCTTTGACCTCTATAGCAGGATTAATGTAGATATAAAGCCATGGATCCTGACCCATATCCCACTCAACCTTGTTGCTTCTATCCCAAAGGGACACTTCCTTATGGTCTCGGCGCGAAGCTCAGCAGCGAAGCGGCATGGCATTTTCCTTGCAAATGGAGTGGGCATCATAGACGAAGACTATGGCGGAGATGAGGATGAGATCGGTGTAAATGTCCTCAACTATACAGACTCCGTGGTCCACATCCACAAAGGCGATCGTATCGCACAGGCGACTCTTGTGAAGATATCAAAAGCAGACAACTTCACTGCAGTCACAAAGATGGGTAAGAAAAATCGCGGTGGTTGGGGAACTACAGGGAGATGACTTACTCAGGTTCAGCACTTCCTTCGAATAGCAATCCTTTCGTCTCAGGGTGCTTCTTATACAGGATATGAAGACAATTCCTAAGATGCATTGCATATCGATAGTGTGCTCCGATCCCAGTACGTAGCTCTGCCTCGTAGATAAACTTGTCTAGCGTAGTTGTGTGTTCAAATTGATAGGTATGTCCCAATAACGAATAGTAAAAATAGGAATAGTCTGCCTTCATTAACATTTTTTCCATGATCTTTTGCTGTGTCAAGGCAAATTTCTCAAGTCGCGCTATCCCTCGTTGCATTTGTTTACTTTTTGTTTGATCTTGAGCACTATAAAAACCATTGGGACGAAGGACAGATACCTTTTGACCGGTACGGTGACGATTTAAGTCACGCATCTCGGCAAACGTGATGTGTTTCCACCCGA
>CAYUHI010000025.1:0-4548 GCA_964444485.1 uncultured Gammaproteobacteria bacterium
TTCTGCAAGATATCACTCGCCCGCGCCTTGTCACTCCGTACGATGAAGGTGATATGCGAGACAAACTTTGCAAGATACATTCCCTCCTGAAAGGCAGAGTTCCCGGCTCCTATGATTGCGATCTTTTTGTTTTTATAAAACGGTCCGTCACATGTGGCACAGAAGTGAATCCCCCTACTGATAAGGTGATCTTCACCCTTAGCCCCCGAGCGCCGGTACTCTGAACCCACAGTGATTATGACCCCCTTAGCAAAGTATGCGCCGTCATCGGTTTCTATCCTTTTATACTTTCCCTCATCCTGTATGCTTTTCACTTCTGAAGATAGCACATGGGTATTGAATCGCTCAGCTTGTGCGAGCATTTTTTGTGAGAGTTCAAATCCACTTATCCCTTCAGGGAATCCAGGATAATTTTCGATAAAATCTGTCGTCGCCGCCTGTCCCCCTGTCACTTTCTTCTCGAATATCGTCGTGTCGAGACCTTCACGGGTGGCATAGATAGCGGCTGTGAGGCCAGCAGGCCCCCCTCCAATGATGGCGAGATCGAGATGTCTGTCACTTGGGTGTTTGGTCAACCCGAGTTTTTCCATAAGCTCATCGTCTGAGGGCTCGACTAATATAGCCCCATCGGGAAATACGATGGTGGGGATTCTCTTCTGACCTTTGTTTAGCCTCTCCGCATGTTTGGCGTATTCTGGGTTTGCTTCTGTATCAAGATACTCATATTCGACATGATGTTCGTCGAGGAGCTTTTGAGATCTTTTACAGTCTGAGCACCATTCTGCGCTATAGAATTGTATTTTTGTGTTTGTCATAGATATGATAATTGTGACTTAAACCCCTCCCCGCGCCTTCGGCAGGGTACTCCCTTTACCAGGGGAGTAATTATCTCCCCTTTTTCTCTCAGATTTTAGGTCTCTGGTCTTCCCCCTGTTAAGGGGGATACGGTGCAAGCCGAGAGGGTTTTTACCCAAAGGACACAACCCTCATACCAGACATTCATTGAAAATTGTAAATTGGTTATATTGTATCTCCGCTTTCTATTTTCTCATCCTTACAACAATTAGCTCCACAATGACCATCAGGACAATTCTTATCATCACATTTTTCACACAAACCGAGCTTCTTGAGCAGTCCGCACAAGAAACAGTTACAACATTTTCCGTGTTTTCCCATAGTATTTAAATCTCCTTTTATTCTCTCATTGTAACATTGTTACTTCTAATCATTTGATCAAATACTTTTCTATCCATTTTCCGATAATCTTCTGAATGTTATCAAGATGTTTCTGATCTCGAAACCTATGGGGAGTACCCCGGATGATATGCATCTCTTTTGGTCCTGGTACTGCGTCGAATAATTGTTTTACATGATAGGGAGGTGTTGATGTATCATGTTCACCTACAATCGTCAAAAACGGCATGGTTAATGTGCCTGCTTGCGGAATCAGGTCATATCGCATACGATCCTCGAAGTGTGACCATGGTAATCGTTTAATAACCCCTGGCTTTGATACACTTTCTTGAGTAAGCCAACCTGTTTTCTTCCATTGCTCAAATTCTTTTGGCTTGTATCTCTCATATGCCTCAACACTTAGTTTCCCTGAGACGACGGGAGAAACGGTAACAAGAGCCCACACTTTATGCGGATATTTTTCTGCATATTCGCTAATGCAAATGCCGCCCAGACTCTGTCCGACTAAGACAAAGGGTTCTTTGTACCAATGTTCTTTCTGTGCCCAAGCTATCACGTCCTCGAGATCATTGCAAAAACCAGTGGTAGTTGCATCTTCAAATCTGCCATCACTTTCCCCTATTGAGTTGGTAGTATCAAACCGCACTGTGGTAAAGCCATATTTACGAAAAACGTCATTGAAAGCGAGTATCTGAGGTTGTTCTTTAAAACCACCCAATCCATGCATGATAAATACCAAACGTTTGTTTGGGTTGGATTCCTCCACGAGGACTGACATCTTCTGCATTTTGCGATTCGCAACGAATGTTTTGTGCATGGTGATATTGTAGCAGGGAGAGGGTACCTGATACTATTTCAAATACGTATCAAAAAAGGACACTGAACGATTCATAGCGGTAGTGAAAAACGGATCTGAGATATTATGATCACCACCTTCATAGGTGTAGAGCTCTGTGATTTTGCCTGCATTCTTTAGTTTCTCGTGAAGCGATTGAGCAAATGCCACAGGAACTTCCTCGTCCGTAGTGCTATGATGTATTTGGACGGGTGCCAATATGTCTACCACGTGCACAGTCGGATCGATAGAATTCCAAAAATCGAGATTTGCGCTTGGTGAGCCGTGCTTTTCTATGATTTTCTGTCGCGAGGAGTTGCGAAGCGCGAGTTCACGGGGAGACGGCCGATAAGGCACTGCTCGATGCCACCGATTCACTAAATCGTCATAAGACCCCACTACTCCACCCCATATCACCGCAGCCTTGATATCCCGTGGCCTCACGACAATACTGCGCAGAGTTATGTTGCCACCGAGAGAGTGCCCCCACATACCAATACGGTCAGGGTTTACAGATGAGTATTTTTTGATTGAAGCCACGGCATTCAATACATCCACGGTATACGCAGGTGAATAATACGCGCCTTCAGGCGTCCCTTCCGACTCGCCATGACCTCGATAATCAGGTTTTAGAACGATATATCCATTACGAGCAAATGCATCTACATAGGCGATGTACCGCTCAGTTGTCCTATATTGCTCTGGAGGTATGTACCCATGATTAAATACGATGACAGGCCACCCTTCGGGAGGTTTAGTACCTTGGGGTATGGTGAGTAGTGCATAGATCTTAAGCCCATCGGATTGGTACGACACGATGGAACGTGAGTAGTTGCTCCCAGGTTCGAGCACCTGTTCTATCACAATAGTACTTCCAGGATATGTACGTGCACGCATGGCCTGAATGCTGAGTGGGTATGGGGGCGTTGGAGTAATTTTTGAAAGAGTGGAAAATGTTTCTAAAACGGTTTGGGTGTTCTTATATCGAAAGAAAAACAACGCGAGGAAAATGGTAATCACCATAAGAACAATGAGGAATATTGGTCTTGACATAGGAGGCATAATAATACAGGAGAACAGCAGATTTTAGTTGTGCTTATACAAATAGAAATGCCCTATATGTGACACAAGGGAATGTTCGTCACTACTACGGAGTACTTCGAGGAGCTTAAGTTCAAACTCCTTTGGGTTGTAGTCCCCAGGCAGTCTATTCTGATCAATGATCGCGATAAAATCTGCAGAACTAGTGGCATCAGGCATAGTAAAGGCATGTTCTCTATGTGTGATGTGGGGGCGTATCTCAGGTGATGCAGAGACAGAAGCGGACTCGGGAATCTGTTGTAAGACCGTTTCGAATTGCCTGTCTTCTTCAGTCACATCATATGCTCGACACCAACAGGTAGGGGAGGTCGGAGTTGGATTATAATGGTAGTTGAAACGCACTGCTATGATAAGGGCGCCGATCATAGGAATGACGATAAATACATTCCTGAGCCACCGGTTGCTCAGGAATTTCTTTACAATAATCTGATACCAATGCAATCCAAAGACTGTTGAAATGATCAGTCCAGGAATTATCACACTTTCATAGTGCATGGTAATGGAGCGCATTTGTGCATGATCGCTGAGAAGGTTAATTAATAGTTCAGGAGTAGATATAAGAAGAAACGGAAAGCCGAGGAGAGGCAAAAATGCGAAAGGACGAATGAGAAGGTTGTAATAGGTCCACGCATCAGCAGTAAGCAGATAGTTATGTATCAGATCGAACGGAAGATTCAAAAGTCTATTTTGGATTGTTCGTTCAACAAAATTACCATACCATGGTGAGAACTTATATATTCCTTCTGTATTAAAGAAAGGGATAAAGGAAGACATTAGAAAAAGAGAAACACAGATACCTATGACGAAGGTAAAAATACCTACCAATTTTCTCTTACCGAGAAGCGCAAGCATCAGTCCGATCGCTCCAACCGTCACAGGAACTTGTTCTTTGGTGAGTGAAGCAAAAACAGCAGCGATGAAATACCATCGCCACTTGCCGATATAACCAAAATAGAAGACAAGTAAAAGTAATGGAATAGCAAGTGAAACAGCGTGGAAATCGTAAGTTGCATTCCACTGTATCCCCGGATTTAGGAGATATAAAGTGACTACAAAGAGTGATGTAAGTTTGTTTTTTGTTACCATCTGGGCAATTAAGTATGTTGGAATTGCTCCAAGAGCCAGTGCCAAAGATTGAAATACGAGAAGAATCCGCACGTTGTCCCAGAGAACATAAAGAGGTGCAAGAAGCACAAGTATCACGTCTGTGTGTGTAGTAAAACGTGTTATGGTGGCCCCATGCTGGGAGAATGAAAAGAAACGTCCATGTAGTGAATTCCATATAGTCTGGTCCATGTTCGCGAGGTCATATCCTGAAGCGAATGCATTGTGACGCGCAATGGAGAAATAACTTAAGACGAATGTATACGTGAGTATCCCGACAGCCAGGAATACAAATTCATATCGTTTCTTCAGTA
>CAYUHI010000025.1:4648-12459 GCA_964444485.1 uncultured Gammaproteobacteria bacterium
GTATACGTGAGTATCCCGACAGCCAGGAATACAAATTCATATCGTTTCTTCAGTACTGAGATAACCGTGTCGATCTTCATCTAGAGAGACCATTCTAACCGACAGAACTCAAAAAATCAGCAAGATATCTGTATGAGAGGTTGAGGTGATGTTTTGTTTCGCCCGACCGTGATTATTGCATTCGGTGCCCAGGCAGGCTTAAGGAGCTCTTGATACCACAGATAGGTTCCCATACTACATAGATAGTATAGTGGATAGAAACCTGATAGAATACTCGTTCCATGAAGCCACTTTCCCAACCGGAATCGAAAAAAAACACAATCATGAAAGATCGACGTATGTGGATCATCTTCCTCATCATCTTCATCAATATGTTGGGGTTTGGAATTATCCTTCCCCTACTCCCTTACTATGTGGAGAGTCTCAAGGCAGGGCCCATGACTGTCGGGCTTATTATGGCAACATATTCACTCTTTCAACTGCTTTCCGCACCCATTCTTGGTGAACTTTCAGATAAGTATGGTCGACGACCTATACTTTTGTTTTCTATCGGAGGTACTGCACTCTCATTTGGTTTGCTCGGTATCGCAACAACACTTCCCATGTTATTTATCTCGCGTATCATCGATGGTGCATCGGGGGGTAACATCGCAACGGCGCAGGCATATATCGCTGATATCTCTTCGAAAGAAGAGCGCACCCAGAGTATGGGTATGATGATGGCTGCATTTAGCTTGGGATTTATCATCGGGCCTGCAGTTGGGGGGCTCTTGTCAGTATATGGTTATAGTGTGCCTGCGCTCGTCGCGGGAGCGGTCGCACTTATCGCAACAATATTAACTTATTTCTATTTGCCCGAATCACGTAAACCGAGTAAAGAGGTTGTTAAATCTCCTAAGAAGCCTCTCATTGTGTTTAATATTCGTGATTTCTATGATGCTCTGACGCATCCAAATGTTGGACTACTCTTGACGATATCATTCCTAATGATGTTTGCTTTCTCTCTGATGCAGGGGACATTTGCACTTTTTACGGAACAGAGCCTCCATCTGACCGCAAAAGCAAATGGGATACTTTTTGCATACTTGGGACTTGTGGGTATTATCATCCAACTTGTGTTCTTAAAAAAAATCACTCAAGTTTTGTCAGAGAGAGTAGCCATCGTTATTGCACTGCTTTCTATGGCACTCTCATTATTTTTGATCGCGTATAGCGGTAACATGTTGTCTTTGTATATCGCAGTGACATTTCTTGCGCTTGGTAATGGCATCGCAGGACCTGTCATCATGGGTCTTACCTCGAAACTCACTCCCGATCACGAACAGGGCAGTGTAGCAGGCATGAATCAATCAGTCGGGAGCATGGCTCGGTTGGTAGGGCCTATCTCAGGAACATTCCTTTACAGTTTAGTCGGTACTCGGTCGCCCTATTTATTCGCTACGGCAATTCTTGTTATTACAACGATTTTTGCCTTCAATAAACTAGGAAAACTTTCATAGCAGTCAATACAGCCAGTGAAGTTTACATTATGAAGGAAACGTTATTCTCTGTTTTCCTCAAAGAGTGTCACGATCTCGGCGTACGCTTTTGGATTGGCGATGAGTAAATGCTCACTTACTACCTTACGATCGTCATCTGATGCGAAGGTCACATGTTCGATGTTATTTCCTTCGAAGTCCCCCACCACTGCCCCAGCTTCTTTGGCGATAAGGATAGCGGCCTCAATATCATAGAGTTTAGTTGTCCCCGACAGATCCACATATGCTGTTGCGGCGCCTTCTGCTACCCAGCCTACGCTAATACTTGCATTGCCCACATTGCGCAAGCGGTATGCCCTCGTCATAAGTGCATGCAAGTGTGCCTCGTTATGTGCAAAAAGAGAAGGATTCTTCTGGAACAGGCTTGATGTGGGCTGCTCATGTATAACGAAGTTGTCATAGATACTCTGGTCGCTCACATGTATAGGATGCCCGTTCATATATGCTCCTTTGCCTCTCGTGGCGGAGTAAACCTTATCGGTGAAAGGGTGGATCATGAGAGCAGAAACAGTTTTCTCCTCTACACTCACGGAGATGAGCGTAGTGACAAGTGCTATCCCCGAGATTGCATGTTTGGTGCCATCCAGTGGGTCGATACGCACGACGTATGGCCCATCACCCTTACGCTCTTCAGCCTCTTCCGAGTCGAAACGAATGAGTCCATCGAACTGCTCCATAAGCCTAGCACTCACGAATTTCCCTATTTTATGGTCAAGATTCGTCGCCATATCCTGTCTTCCTGCAGTCCGCTCAGACATAGCCACATCCCAGAATCCTTCACGCACTATGCGAGAGATCTCACCTGAGATACTCAGCAAATATGCAGATATTCGCGAAACCTCCTCCATAGGTACAATATGAGTAGTAACAGGGGTTATTATACACCTTTTGATGCGTTTGGACTGACCGAAAGATTGAAGGTTAGCTTGTCAGGAGCGGTCTTGAAAGCGAAAGATTGTTGAGGTTATATTGTTGCCCACTCCCATAGAGGTAAACATGATATCAGACTTTGTGATATGGCCTGTTTCTATCATGTTCAAAAGCGAAAATCCTATGGTCGCCCCACTCACATTATTGTGATGGAGAGAAGACCCTTCCAATCCAGGTGTCCATTCGTGTTTGACGAAGTCACTCATCCCATTCTTTGAACGGACAATACGATTTATCAGAGATTGTAGTACAGGACGACTTGGTTGGTGTATAACACCATAGGGATTTAGCTGTTCTTTAATCTGCTCATCACTGAGCTTTTGTGCATATTCTTCAAACGTCTTAATCATAATCCCTGGTGTCTCGTTTCCAAAATATCTGAGTAATTCTTTTCCATTCATAGTTGCCTCATCTCCTTCAGATGGAGCAAGTGGTTGCCAGACACCATGGTTAAAGTCAAACACACTACCCTCATCCCCTACCACCGTACATGTGCCATTAGGAATGAAAGCCTCTCTCCCTTCTTGGGGAGGGAGTGTGTTTGCGAGATTGTGTGGGAGAGTAAGTACCCCTGTTCTATCTTGCTCAAACAGAGTATTGGTCGCGAGTACTGAGATATCCCCAGACTCAAAAGCGATGGAAGTGACACCATCACCAAAGAGATCCTGCATGAGACTAGGACCCTGTATGAAAGGAGTGGTGTGCTCAAACGTTGCGACTACAGCTCTTCGCCCAGGTTTATTTACTTGTGCCTCCTGAGTGAGTGCCCAAACTGTGCCGTTGCATGCGAGTGAGTCGCGCACAATATCTGTCACTATTAGATTGTGTTTACTGAGTAAAATCTGCTGTATCTCAACCTCTATTCCTACAGGAGCTGATGCTGAACCTAGATGCACTCTGTCTACATAACCTGCACTCCCCTTGTCGACATCACCGCCAAAACCTCTCGCCTTACACACTGCGTAGATAGAATCTGCAACCTCTTCTGCGATGTATCTTTTATTGTCATTAATATTGATGGGCGGAGACTTTCCACTTGCCCATCTTCCCTGGAAACCAAGGTTGTGTTCTTCAGAGACTTGGTGATAGTCACCAAAACCTTTGGATTGAAATACTACCCCACCAATACTCCCTGTGAGAGCTTGAACTCGTCCTTCTCCATTCGGTATCCTGTGTAATATCTTGGCTTCAATAGATGCCATACGGAACTTGCAGTATGCGCGTGCGGGTCGGGAGATGCAAACGAAGATTGAAAATTATTCCGTCTCTCTCCCAAATATATACAATTCCTCCTCAGCTCTTGTGACTGCAGTATAAAGCCATCTTTTCCACTCATCATCGCTCATTTTCTTGAACCGCTCTTCAAACAGTATCACGCGCTTCGCCTGGCTCCCCTGCGCCTTGTGGACGGTGATCGCATATCCAAAGTCAAATAAATCCCCGTGCATCGTCTGCGAACGTTTATCGGTGAAGTTAAGGCCAGACGGTGCATTGAACTGTTTAACTGAAATGAGATCTTTATATACATTCTCTTCATCATCCATCGCGATCTCTGCCATGTACCAGTTGTCATCTTCCTGCTTGATACTTTGAATAGTTCCGAGCATTCCATTGAAAATGTGTTTCTTGTGATTGTTCCGTAGGCATATCACTCGGTCACCTGAAGTGGGTACCTCCGACTCGTATCCGAGCATGGATCGGATATGTTTGTTTAGTTTGATGCGTGTGGAGTTGTATCCGCAAAGCACGAGTGTATCGGTGGTCACATCGTCCAAAAGTTCCTGTATGGCCTCCTGCGCCTCAAGTGCTGCCATGTCGTATTTGATGACAGCATCTGCATATCTTCCTTGTCGTATAACGCCATACTCACGAGCTTGTATCGAAAGACCGATGATTGGATTTTCTCTTGCCTGTCTGTATATCTCATCGAGTCTAAGCTCCGGATTTTCGATAAGGTTGAATGATCCTTTGATCGGTGGAAGCTGTCCATGATCGCCAACCACTACGATAGGTATGTCGTATGACAGGAGATTACTCCATATCATCTCATCCACCATGGATGCTTCATCGATGATGATGAGTGTTCTGTCGAGTTTCTCTTTTTGTTTCCACCCGACTATCTCATGCCTGTCATTCACAATAGGAGAATAAATAAGCGAGTGGATCGTCCCCACGGTATCTTGCGGGAGTATAACTCGTTGCTCTATGAGTTTGGCCCGTAGCACCCGAGCAGCTTTACCGGTATAACTTGCGAACCCTACCTTTGCATTTTTATCAATACCTTCAATTGCTTTCCGCAAATGGGCTATGAGTGTGGTCTTCCCCGTACCCGCATATCCTCCTAGGGTGATAAACTGCCTTGCTTTATCTTTTTGTTTGAACCATGTAAGAATAGTGTCGAGGGTGTGTTGCTGATCCGCGGAAAGCGTAGCCATATAGGAAGACAAGTATAAGTTATAAGTGAAAGTATAAGCGTCAATAATACTAGGAGCTAGAAGAGTATTTTTCTAATTAAACCTCCCGAGTCCAAGCTTGAGACTCGCGCGGAAACTACTGAGGAACCACTGGAGCGATAGGATGAGATAGACGATATTCAAAATCACGCTAACTACTATCACGCTCCAACTCACGGTACCCATGGTCAGAAGCCCCCGCATGGATTCGAAGATATATGTTGTGGGAAGGAAGTATGAGATAGGGCGCAGGAATGTTGGGAGAATCGCAAGCGGGAAATATACTGCGCTAAAAGGCAGAAGTATTCCCGGGAGTGTCCACACAACCGTCTGCACTTTGGGGCCCCATCGGATAACAATGCCCGCCGCGATAAACCCCACCCACCATCCGGTCATGACAGTCCCCAAGAAAAATGGTATCAGCCACCACCCGAGCGCAAATACATTCACCGAATATAACAGTGCGATAATTATTCCGAGAATTGCGATCGTGAGTACCATTTTCATGATTGACAACAACAGTACACCCATTATCCACTCGGCGACAGAGAATGGTGTTGAGAAAAGATTTACCAAATTGTGATTCCACATCTCATCAATAAGGTTGCGTGATATCTCACTCTGAGACCTCCATATGACGTTCCACAAGATGAGACTCGTGAGGATAGATGCGATGAGTGGTGAGACCCCCTTACTCCCCCCGAGCCATTGGCTTGTCATCCCCCAAAGGAGTACGTCGATGACTGGCCAATAGAGCATATCGCTCAAGAGATCAAAATCCCGCCTGAGTGGATACAGGTGACGGAGGAAAAATGCATACAGTCGTCGGCGTTGGTGGGTGAATTTTGTGATTGTTTTCATATGTTGTTTTTGCGTAACTATTTTGTATTGTCATTTCGACTCCCCCATCACGAGTGGTGGGGGGCGGAGAAATCGCTTTCATAAAAACACTTACCTTCAAAAGGGATCCCTCCGCTTCGGTCGGGATGACGAGCGCCTCGACCCTTGGCCGGGGAACGCCATTCGTCCATATTGTTTCTAGTATATTGTCACTGTTTACTGTTGCTATTTGCTATTTCCGCCATAGGCGGACAAGTGCTATTCGCCTTTCGTTATTTGCCATTCGCTATCTTTTTCGACTGACTCAAAAAATAGTCTTCGAGCGTTGGCTTCGTGATACTTATCTGTGTATACTCAATTTTTTCATTCCCCATCTGTTGCAAAAACGCTGCTATTTCGTGTTCATCAATCGCGATCTCTATCTCCCGCATGTCTTTTTTGACTTTCAGTCCTTTCGCTCTCGCAAACTCTTCTATCTCCTTTGTTCCATTTTTCCCCGTGAGTTGCATATGCGACACAGATACAGATGAAGCAAGATCATCTGGAGTACCTGTTGCAACAACGTGCCCATGTTGCAAGAACACAACACGATCACATACCTCAGTCACCTCGTCCATATTGTGAGACGTATACAGTATGCTCGTATCATATTCTTTTTGTTGTGCGAGTACGAACTGTCGTACCTCATGTGATACATCTGGGTCAAGTGATGCAGTTGGCTCATCCAGAAGCACAATCTTTGGGTACGGTATAAATGCCTTTGCAAGCATGATACGTGTGACTTGTCCTGCAGAAAGCTCATTCATCGTCTTGTTGCGCTGTCCCCATACGTCGAAAAACTGTAAGAACTTTTTCGTCCTTCCATAGAGTTCTGCCCGTGAGAGTCCATACATATATCCATACACCGTGAGGTTCTCCATCACAGAGAGTCGCCACGGCATCTTGATATAGGTACTCGCAAATGTCACTGATTGGAGTATTTCAGACCGGTGTTGTGCAAATTCTTTTGTACCATATCTGATGGTGCCGCTCGTGGGGGTGAGTACGCCAAGGAGCATGGAGATGGTTGTGGACTTCCCTGCCCCATTCGGGCCCAAGAGCCCCAGGATCTCACCTTTCTCAAGCTCAAAGGATATCCGATCCACCGCAGTGAAGGGCTTTCCACCCTTCTTATCTGGTGGATAGATCTTCTGTAATTTCGATATGCTTATCGCATGTGCCATGGAGTCAGTATAGCAAGAAAGAGTAGAACTATATGACCGTCGTTGCGAGGCGTTTCGCAACGAAGCAATCTCATATCGCAGTATTCGTAACTATTTTCGTCATTCACATTCCGAAATATAGTTTCAAGAAGTTTCGGCTTCCCTCACTTTCTCAATAGCTCCTAATACCCATACACTTCTCAGTTTCTCTTTCATCTCCAGTATTTCATCGTAGGTACACCACTGAACATCAAGTATCTCGTCTTCTGGAAATGTCAGGTTACCTCCAACAATCTCACCCAAAAAAGCATGCCTGGCCGGCACATTTTCATTTTCTTGGAATATATCTATTTTTCTGATGAGTCTTACTTCATATCCCGTCTCTTCTTTTACTTCTTTGACTGCTGTTTGCTCTATGGTGTACCCTATTTCTACTTTGCCTGCGGGGATATTCCAAAGTCCTCGTGCGATTTCTTTCTTCTCTTGGACAAGAAGAAATTTATCCGCTCTACGAATCACGACACCTGCAACAATGTACGTTTTCAAGACGTTATCCATAGGGCTATGTAGGCAAAATGCTAAAATGTTTCATGATATCTATCACTCCATTCTCATTCACTGATTTACCAATATATCCATTATCTCTGTAGTCTACTAATTCTTTTAGTTCCTTGGAAGCATTGCCCACCGCACCTACATATCCACAAAGCTTCATAAATCCCCAGTCAGATAAACTATCTCCAATGCCAAGCATTTGATCGAAAGATACTTTAGTTGTTTGTGATATTGTCTGCCTAAGTTCTAAAACGAAGTGCACCACCCATGGTAGAATAGGTTGATTTAACAAT
>CAYUHI010000026.1:0-12365 GCA_964444485.1 uncultured Gammaproteobacteria bacterium
CGCTACGCAACACCGATCGCATATTGGTATTTGAGAAAGGGAAAATAGTTGAAGAGGGCGCCTATGACGCTCTCCTGCTGAATGAGAATTCAAAATTCAACGAAGTTTCTAGGCTTCAAAAGAAGAAATAACCATAATTCTTTCTTGGGTAAAAAGTTTCCCTTGGGCCATACCTCAGATAAATATTAGTAATAGTTCGCTCTAGCACATTTCTTCTTTCCATGCTTTCGCGACAGATTTTGCGATACGTTTGGCTACTCTCCTATCAAGAGGTGTGGGTAAGATTGCGTGCGTGGTAGGCCTCTTCACACATCCCGCGAGCGCAAATGCAGCAGCGATTTTCATACTATTTGTGATGGTAGTTGCTCTCACCTGCAATGCACCCAAAAACACGCCAGGAAATGCCAACACATTGTTTACTTGGTTTGGAAAGTCAGATCTACCGGTACCCACAACATATGCTCCTGCCTTTTTCGCTTCATCAGGCATTATCTCGGGGGTGGGGTTTGCCATCGCAAATATGATGGGTTTATTGTTCATGCGCCGCACCCATTGTGGCTGTAGGGTGTTTGCTTTACTCACCCCAATGAACACATCAGCTCCTTCCATCGCCTGTTCGAGAGACCCTTGGATACCATACCTATTGGTAATGTGTACAAGTTTCATCTTCCACGGATTGCTCATGACGTCTGCCCGATTTTTCGAAAGGATTCCCCGCGAATCGCACATGATGATCTCCCTGACGGGTTCACATACCTTAGGGTCATGTCCGACACAGAGCAGTAGGTGTGCGATCGCAGTTCCCGCGGCTCCAGCTCCGTTTATGACGATCTTGAGACTTTTGAGTTCTTTCCCCACCACTTTGGATGCGTTGAGTAATGCCGCAAGGAGTACGATAGCTGTCCCATGCTGATCGTCGTGAAACACAGGGATACCGATATCCTGTAGTGCCGCCTCGATCTCGAAACATCGAGGAGCAGCGATGTCTTCCAGATTCACCCCTGCGAAAACGGGTGCAATATTTTTCACCAGGTTCACGATCTCAAATGAATTTTGGGTCTGCACGGTGATGGGGAATGCATCGATGTTGGCGTATTCTTTGAAAAGAAGTGCTTTCCCTTCCATCACGGGGATCGCAGCATAAGGGCCGATATTACCAAGGCCCAGTACCGCCGAGCCATCAGAGACGATTGCGATGGAGTTGTTCTTGATTGTATATTCATACGCGAGAGAAGGGTCTTTGTCGATCTTACGGCAGACTTCTGCGACACCTGGGGTATACACGAGAGACAGATCGTGTTTGTTCTTTACCTTAAACCTTGTCTGTATCTCAAGCTTTCCCTTGAGTTTCTTGTGGAGCTTTACGGACTGCTTGTATATGTCCATAGTGCATATAGTATCACGAATGTCAGCGCGCAAAGCTTCATCACTTAATCCCCTGGAGTTGTTGGGACGTCACACGCATCGTCAGCCCACAGACCTCTCTTATCTCTTTGCGCTTCTTGCTGCGCTTTTTTGAATTCACTTTGGTATTCGTATGGTTCGTCATATGTGTATTCGTAGGCGAAACCTTCTTCTATGAGAGTTTTGTTAATATGAGTACCGTCCGCGAGGAACACATACCGAAGCAGTCTCCTGTATTTGTCTTTATCTGCTTGCGAGGGGTCATTTTTGAGTATGACCTTTTGACCATGCAATAGTTCACGCATTTTTTTCGAAGCCTCAATCCCAAAACACTCGACTGGTTTCCTAGGGTCGACGGTCTCAGGAGTGTCGACCCCAATCAGTCGTATGGTCTCGATTGTTCCCTTCATATTCACCTTGATAGTGTCACCATCTACGACTCGGGTAACCTCGTAATTGTCTTGAAGCCCACCACTTTCACTCGCCTCGTTTATGGTAGTCTGGGGAGTGAGTCTCGGGGTAGGATTCGTCGTCGCAACGATAGAAGGAGCAGCCTTTACTGTGACTTTAGTATCTGACTCTTTTCGGGTTGGTATTCGCGAGCCAACGAATACTACTATTCCAACAAAGATGCCGAAAGAAACTGCAATTATCTCGGGTCTTGAAATAATCCTATATGTTCGATGCAATAGAAAAGGTTTCATCATGTACGTGATAAGGAATATAGCATACAGTTAGCAATAATTAACTTATTCCACCTTTACGGTGAAAAGTGAATGACCTGATATTGTCAGACCCTTTGATACAATGACCCCTGATATGATACGTAATTTTTGCATATCAAAAGGAGAATATATGAAGAACGGACTATTGGTGATTGTTCTCTTATGTATTCTTCATTTCCTCCCTCACGCAATATTCGCGGCCGATCTAAACATATCTTGCGGAAACGACACTTGCACGCCACAGACGGTAAACGAATTCTTCTCCTCCACCATGTGGGTCCCGGGTAGCACAGTTACCAAGACGATAAGCATAACGAACGCAAGTAAAAAGAAGTTTCCTGTGATCGTCGAGGCGTCCAGTCCTCAGTCTACGGGGGATCTGGATATGGTCATACAGTTTACGATAACGAATAGTAACGGGGTTGTTATGTGGGATGGTCCCCTTCACTCGTTTTACACATATGGACCGATACAAGTATCAAATAATTTACTCAAAGGTCAAACGCAGACATTCACCTTCACTGCGTATATGTACGAATCTGCGGATGACCAGTATCAGGGTAAGACAACTACTTTCAATATGACGATAGGCAACTACGTCTTCGTACCTACTACTCCGGTTCCTTGCACTGCACAAAAGCCTTCAGTTCCCGGCTGGTTCAATATCTCCCAGATGAGTAGCACAGATGTCATATTGTACTGGGGGCCAGTTTCAACACCCTACACAGGTTTCACGGTGTCTTGGGGTACTGATCAAAGTGCGTCAAACTTGGGAACGAAGAATATCGGCAAAACACACGAAATACTCATAAGCGGACTAAATCTCAATACACGACCTCACTACTTCAAGGTGAGGACAGTGAATGAATGTGCACTCGGAGATTATTCATCGACATTATCAGTAGGTGGCCCCCCAACGCCAACTCCCAGAAGAGCTAGTGCTACTCCAGCTATTCCAATAGCACAATCCGCCCCCCTATCAGTGTCGAGTCCTACTCAAACCACGACTCTCTCCCCCACAATATCGAATCCCCTATCAGTATCACCTCCCCCCACCGTTACCACAGCTCTTATTGCATCAGATGGAGCTGTGCTTGGCGCTTCGACTGCTAAAAGCAATCCGGCTGATTTGATCCCCATATTTGTTGGGGTATCTACTGCCACTATTTTCGTCTATTGGATTTATAGCAGATTGTTTTTGTGAGATTTGTTGTATCAGACATTAGCTTCTAAGAGGGGTATAAATGTGTATATAATACGTTCATGACAGAAAGAAAAAGGAATTTGACTAAGTTACAGGAGACTAGAACTATTTGTGACAACGCATTGAGAGATGTGCGCAGATTTATTGTCAACGCAGGGGGTTTCCTTCCCCCAGGGATGGTTGATTTAAACAAAATACTTAACAATGTGTCCGTAATGGAAGGACAAGATTTTGTTAAATCGTTACTTGCGATACAAAATGCAATTGGCGCTCCTAGCCCCTTAGAAGATGTCCCCTTTGCTGAACTACTGAGAACCACATCTTACGCAGTAGCAGTGCCCGCATTGGTCACTGGTGGTGAAAATATAATATTCATAAATGGAGATAGAATGAAAGGTGCGAACAAAACATTTATGGCACAGGCTTTGCTGGAAGAACTAGCTCATACATGTGCACGGGAAGTGAAGCTGGGCCCTCTAGATAACATGCCCATGACCAGTCCGCAATATTATCCTCTTCATTCAATAGGTATGGTAAAGGATTGGTTAACAGAATCTCGGAAAGAGCGAAATATACCTGGTCCACTTAACGCTGGGTCAATAACAGCATATAGAGTGGGCTGCCAGTTACTATTTGAGGACAACACCGCAGTGGTAAATGGTAGACATGTGTTATATGCGATGCCACCCGAACATCATGCGCTCGAGGAGACTCGTGCTTTATTGTTACAAACTATATTTATGGCAAAATATTTAGGTGGAAATACTCCCGGGACTCCTCACCAACAGGTCTTGAATGGTCTGCAGGAGATGTACAGGGGAGGTTGGAGTCAAGCACATAGAAGTGGTTACCAAAAACAGATACTTGGTTTTAGCATGGTGGCACCAGTGATAGCAGATATGGGACACAGCAATAGACCCGATCAAGCACTATCTCGTGCAATCTGGGATTTGTATTCTGGAGGTTTTGATGAACTACTGTTATCACCGTATGCCAATGCGCATTCAGGTACTGTATTCAAAAGTACATTAGACTATCTCGTTCAGCAAACATGATGCTCATGATGCTTAAGTACACAAACAGTTTTAAGAAAAGTCTTCTCACATCAATCCTTAACTACAGAAGCGAATATTCATCTCGAAGTTGTATGTGAGTAGCGTGTGAATACACAGACCTTGAAGGTCCATGTATTCATTTACTAGTTTGTTGACTAAGAGTGCAATGTGGGAATGATACTAACAATTATTTATACGAAGATAAATCGTACCACACCGAGAACAAGCAGCAGGAGCAGTCTCTTTCCAAGAAGCTAAATACAATATTTCATCTCTCACCGTTGCGGTGTCCCCACAGTCCGGGCACACTAAAGTTGTTACCAGAGGTGGAGGAGGTTTCTTTCCTCCGTCACCTACAATAATAATAGGGGGGGAGGTATAGTGTCTACATCCTTCCTATGGGTCATCTGGGCAATTGTACCAGTTAATTTGAAAGCTGCAGACTTCTAGTTCACAATTTCACCTTAAAGGTGGAAGGTAAAAATTGCTGTTTTTGAGCTCACGATCGAGCTCCACCGCGCGCGCCTGTACGTGGCTTCAGATTATAGTGAGTATTCGCTCCCGAGTATCAGTAATCATAGTTAATAGTTAACTATTAACTATAAACTATGTCAAGAGGTACTAATCACGCTCAATAATACCCCTTTTTCGCCACAACCCTCTCATGGGAGAAAAATACCACTCTTACACCTCAGAGGTGTAAATGACAACTCACGCTATCTTGGCGTGATACGAAGAACAATGATGTCCCGGAAAGTATCGGTATCGCTGTCGACGAACATTATTGATACTCACGTATTATTTTGGTATGAACGCGATGAGCCCTGTACCGCACCGACTACAGACAGCCGCTTGAATTCCCCCAAACAAAGTTCCACTTACGATGGTGGACTGTGCTACGACATCTGTTTCCCCACATGAAGGGCATCCAAGTGTAGTGAGACGTACAAGTGGAGGATCTCTCTCTCCCCCGTCATCAGGGAGCACGAACGCTGGGGGGGTGGTCGGATATCTACATCTTTTCTTTGAGGCATGATGAATTATATCAAGTTAAAGCCGAACACATAGATAGATATTATCTTCATTTGTAATGCGTTCAACACTCTTGCGTGACTACGAATTATTATGCATATGCGACCTACACACCTTAGATGAGTGTGTATTTATGTCCTCTACCCTCTCGGTCTTGTTATCGGCAGTGAGATCGTAAGAAAGATGTTCCCGTTCAAGTAACACACACCTTCAAAACTCTTGCTTCAAGATTGGTACTTTCTGTACCTGTGCAGGTATAATACGGTCACGATTATTGTCTGGAGGTGTCGGATAGTGGTTTATTCCACAGACCTGGAAAGTCTGCGTCCGAAAGGACTCGCGAGTTCGAATCTCGCCACCTCCGCATTCTCAAACATATCCCCCAAGGGGGATCAGTTTGAGAACCTGGAAGTAAATGATGCGAACTTTTTGTTTTTCAATCATGTTCTTCGTCTACATTCTGCAAAGCAAGAAGGATGAATCTTTCTACGTCGGCTTTTCTGCAGATCCTAAGAAGAGACTTCGTGAGCATAACAAAGGAAAAGAAAAGTACACTAAGGGACACATGCCATATAAAATAGTTCACGTAGAAAGATTCATAACGCAAAAGGAAGCAAAAGATAGAGAATCTGCTATCAAGAAGACGAAAAACATAGGTAGTTTGTTGAAAAAACAAACGAGTTCCCCCGATAGCCCATGATGTCTGCTATCGGGACTAGTCCCGTTATACGGGGGAATCTCGCCACCTCCGCAAAATGACCCCAAAAGTCAATTAGCTATTGCTTTTTTTGAATGAATATATGTATACTGCTATCAACAAGTTGCATTGAATATAGCCTATAGTAGGTATATAATCTGAATATTGAGGGGGACTGCTAATGCGGGCCCCCTTTTTGTTTGGGGAAAATTGTTAGACCATACCCCATTACTGAATTGTATCGTTTTCTGAACTTTTCTATGATGACGCTGAAATCTATCTCTTGAGCAAGACGTATTGGAAGTTTTAATATGCGTCTTCCGATAGGTGACACTATTAAGTCGGTCAGTTGTAGACCAGGTTCGTTTAGTGATTTGTTGATAAGCCTAAACTCACTAATTGCTTTTGTCACTTCTGTCGGCCTCTTTTTATCCGTTCCACTTACCTTAGTATTCAGCCATGCAATCTCTATCTGATGATCCAGAGTAGTATCTCGTTTTTCAGCAAACACGTTAGCTGTGTTTGGTTCTACCTCAAATACTATCCTGTTAATTATGTTCTCTAACGAGAGAATGTATGGGTCAATTGCATTGAGTCCGTATTTGCTTATATGATCTTGCTTCAGGATTGCACAAGCAATGATTTTAAATTCAGTCTTGCTGATGAGGGTGTTTATATCCTTATAGAACTGAATCCTAAATTCTTTACTACAGAACTTCTTGTACCTGTTATCGTGACTTTTCAAGGGCCTTATCATATCTAAGGTATGTAAAACAATATCGGAAGACCCAAAGTGTTTTAACTTCAGTTGGTTGAATTCATGGCAAAACACTTCTCGATAATATTTTTCCTCGAAAATACAGGCTGCCAATACAAATATTGGATATGTTTTGTCAACCTTACTTTGGTCAAGATTGTGATCACCTGACTCATCAATGAATATTTGGTACATAGACTATATCTCCTTTAGTGCATTATATATCCAATTATTGACTCGTGATCAATTACGTTTGTCGAATAATGAAACAAGTTTCATGCTATATAATGGGGCTATTAGTATTTTGAATACTTATGAGATGTAATCAATGTCAGCAAGAAATGGTGAAAGGTGCCATAAGTACTGCAGGAAAATCAGACACAATGTGGTACTCGAGGGAGTCTTTATTGAAAAGCATTCTAGGCCACAATTTAGTAGCATGGAGGTGTCAAAAGTGTGGCCGAGTGGAACTCACTACCGAGACTAAGCCTGGTGAGAACGAATAGAATTCATCAGAAAAGTTCCAACATCGTCCCAACTCTCCGCCCTCGCCTCATCGAAATCCCATAATGACGATGAAATGAGGTCAGAATTTGTCTAGGCTGTGCGGCGAAACAATGTCCGCTACTTGAGCATACAGATTCCTGATATCTATATTGCCGTCTTGCACACTATAATGGCTACGATTCAGGTTCTAGTAGAGTAGGCAGTCCGTAGGTACGCTTACACTTCATGCATGGGGGGCAGTTATGCTCCGCAAGCACACAAGCAATTTGTTGATTTGAGGCAAATATCTGTATGGTAACACTTGGTTTGCGCAGAGCAGTCTCACAGTCAGTACAATATGGATGATAATATCGGAAAGTGTATGGTTTCTGTCCCTCTTTTCTTTCGGTACTAGTCATACGATACAGCATTTTACACCCCACTTTTGACTTATGGAAGTCATTCGCGTATATTTCATCCCTATGCCACAAGAACCAAAACCCAACCTCAACCCCCAAAATCTTCTCGCAATAGAAGATCTGATAAAGGGATATCTTTCAGATATTGCCGCCGTGAAGGAGAAGTTGAAAGCATACAAAGAGACTCTCAAAAGCAGTATAGAGGGAGACAAAGACTACTCAGTCGTCGCCGAGAAACAAAGCGCAGTAAAGAAAGAAGTAGCGAAAGTAAAAGAAGTTATCGTGAAAAATCCTTCTGTGATCGCAACTCAGATGAAAGTAAACGAGCTAAATCTAGAGCTTCGTGATGCACAATCAGCACTCTCCGATTACCTGAATCAGTATATCCAGCTCACCCAGTCTACTGAGTTTGTAGGACCAGATGGGGAGGTTATGCAGATCGAGCGGAAGGCAAGACTGATCAAGAAAAAGGCCTGATCGCGAAAAGCGAATAGCGAAAAGTCCTTCGACAAGTTCCGATCACATCGAGAATGCTCGACGAAGTCGGCACTCAGGATAAACTTCATAGAGTATAGATGAATTTGATTGTAAACCATTAGCTATTAGCCTTTCGCCATTTGCTGTGTTTCTGCTATCATGTTTGAATGAAAGTTCTTCGATTCCTTTACGACAATCTCAGAGATAAAAATCGACTTTTTTGGACTGTATTCGCAGTAGCGATCGTGGATGGAGCTTTCGTATCTGCCACGATCTTCGCATTTGCCCGTATCTCACAAACTGATATGATGACAAACGAATCCATCATACACATCGCTATCACACTATTGATTTTGACTCTTGGGACGTCGTGGTTCATCCGCAGGTACGGTGAAACACTTGCACTCACAACCTCTGAGACAGTGCGTACCAACGCAATACGAAAGCTTACCAATGCTCCCCTACTCACACTCCAAGAACATCACTCCGGATACATACTGTCCCTCGTGAATCGTGTTGCCGATACGCTCCAGCCCATACTATTTAATCTGTATTGGTGGGGTGCGCGAAGCATCGTGTATTCGATGGTCCTTTTTGTTGCTATGTTTCAACAATCTGTGGGGATATTTTTGGTGGATGTAGTCATAGTGGCGATATTTGTCATGTTGAGCCAGTGGTTATCTATACAGATACTGTACTTCAACAAAGCGGTAAATCATGCAAAAAGCAATTTCATGAGTATATTTGCAGATTTTGCTGCAAATATCACCACAGTTAAACGACTGCATATCCAAGAGTACATGCAACGGAAAGTTCACACAGAAATGAACAAGGTTGTAGATACAGTCCATCGCCAACAGGAGTTTCATGCTGCACGCTGGCTGCTCCTGCACGCGGTATTTGGGCTTCTCTATACCATCACGTTTGGCATACTCATCTGGCAGCTCAATCAGGGTTTACTAACAACAGGAACATTCCTCGTACTTGTGTGGTTTTTTTGGGGATTGCGTGGAGATCTCAACTCCCTCGCTGAGAATCTCAAAGTGTACACAGAACTTGGAGGGTACATAGATCAGATCGACGAAGTGATAAACGTACAAGGACCCGTCGAACACGTGCGAAAAATGGAAGATCCCCGCATGATAGTCAAAGTAAAAAATATGCAATTTTCCTACCCGGGCACAAAGACGACCATCGAAGTACCAGAATTCACTCTGTATCGCGGCGAGATAGTATGCGTGCTTGGCACTTCCGGACAAGGCAAAAGCACCCTCCTACACCTCATCTCAGGATTGATCCAACACACCAAAGGCACGATAGATCGAGGACTCGCACTCACTGACTTTGGGATGGTGTCTCAGGAGATCGAGCTGTTTAATACCTCCCTTCGAGAAAACCTCACACTAGGGTTGGATATATCAGATAATAAACTATTGCGCGTATTGGAGGAGCTGGATTTGTTGCGGGTAGTGGAGAGTCACCCCGAGGGACTTGATGTAGTGATAGGAGAGAAAGGTCTCCGGCTTTCGGCTGGTCAAAAGCAGCGGGTGAATATTGCTCGGGTACTCATACAGGATACGTCGGTGATACTCTTGGATGAGCCCATCTCTCATCTCGATCCCAAGACCAGTATTAAAGTTATGAAGTATCTTGAGAGAAAACTGCAGGGCAAGACAGCGATCATCGTATCTCACCAACCGCAGATACTCCAGCTCGCCACACGTACATATGAGATGAGAAAGCACAAACTCGGAGAAATTGTACGGATGTATACGGTCTAGTGATTGATCTGCAAAGATCAAAGGTTAAGCGTGCCGGGCAAACACTTCGAATTGCATCTTGAATATCATTTTATGGGTGTGTTAGGATAGTCCTATGTTCATCCGAGATATCTATCACAAAGATCCTATCGTGATATATGAGACTGACTTGATCAAAGATGCAGTACGGATGATGAATGATCACGAATTTAACGGTTTCGTAGTTCTGGATACATCTAGGCGAGTCGTGGGAGTGCTCTCACTGCAAGACATCGCAGGGGCAACGATCCCACTGGAGTTTCGCAATAATATACAGATGGCCATTGCGATGTACAGAAAAGGATTTTTCGAAGAAATGTGCAAGTCTATTGCGGCAAAAATGGTGAAAGAGATCATGAGAGAAGACTTCATCTCTGTGAGTTTCTCTACAAATATTATGGCTATCACTGCAGATTTCCTGCATAACGATCTCTACATAGTTCCAGTGATTGAGAAAGGTGAGCTAGTCGGAGTTGTGACGCGATCTCAAATCAAAAAGGCTATTTCTCATGCGATGGAGTTAGACAAAACAGTTTCGACAGTATGAATAACACGGCACTCAGCATCTTTTCGCTCATTTCTATCGTTACTCTCGCGGTCGTATACTATTTCCTTATCACAGAGAAGATGAGCAAGGTGGTGACTGCCATGCTGGGCGCTTCGTTTCTCGTCCTGATGCAGGTATTTCGATCCGCATCCCATACTTCGCAAGAAGTTGCATTTGAGTTTATCAGTCGCAATCTAGATGTATTGGGATTTGTGATAGGGATGATGATACTCGTTGGGATCGTCCGAGGATCTGGTATCTTCGAAGTATTGGCGATAGGACTGGCTAAGGCAGTTGGGGGCAATATCTACGGGCTCCTTATCGGATTTGGCTTTTTGACGCTTTTCATGACGAGTATACTCTCAAATATTCCTACCGTTCTCATTCTCACCCCTGTGTTGCTTATTCTTATCAAAGAACTCAAACTTCCTTTCTTCCCCTTCTTCTTTATTATGGTTTCGATGGCAAACATTGGCGGTGCTATGACTCCAATATCAGACCCAACGACATATTATCAATCAAAAGTAGTGGGACTTTCTTTTCTGGAAGTGATATCGAACTCAGGGGTCATCGTACTTGTGCTCTCTGTAATGACTCTTGTCTACACATTGGTTGTGTTTCGAACTGAGATTGCCAGGGCGAAAGTATCAAGAAGCGATGTTGAGTTATTTGACCCACTGTCAGCACTACGTGATCGAAAAATACTTATCATTGGAGTGCCAGTACTTGTGCTTACTATCTTGGTGATGGTGCTGAAAGAACCCATATTCTCACTCACTGGTATCACTATCGACAACGCAACTGTGACACTGGGGGCGTCATTTATGCTGATACTATTTTTTCATGAACAGCCAAAAAAGATCTTCCAAGAGCTGGTCGATTGGGAGATCATATTCTTTTTTATTGGATTATTTATCATCGTGGGGGGCCTCGAGTTTACCAACGTGATCGCTAAGCTCGCACAGGCTCTCATACATGTCACTGGAGGGGATGGGAATCTACTCTTGGGGATTATCACTATGGGGATAGCGCTCATATCCGTCTTTGTTGACAATGTTCCACTGAATATCACTATGGTTGGTGCGATACAGGAGATGTCACGTGCAGGACTATATGTTTACCCACTTTGGTGGGCTCTTAACCTGGGGACGTCGCTTGGAGGTGCTGGCTCACCCATCGCAGCTGCATGCAATGTCATCGCGTTTGGTCAAGCAGAAAAAGAAAAATACCATGTTCCATTCAAAACATATCTGGCGAAAGGTATACCCCTCGTTGTAGTAAATGGACTAGTTACTTTTGGCATTTTATTACTTCGATACGGGTTGAAGTAGCACACATCTCCCCATCGGTAATACGCAGATTGGAAGTATAATATACCTGTGTTATGTTACAGTCAGCAGTTGACGATGGGTAGTGAGTCATACTGCTGCTGAATCCCGAGATGAGCGGGGGCAGACCCACCTTCGTCCATAGCATAAACGGACTTCGGGCGGGCAAAGCTCGACACGGAGTGTCGAAGTGGATCCTGATATACATCAGGAAATCAAGGGAAATAGTTGGATGAATGCCCGAGTGGCGAAACTGGCAGACGCGCACGCTTTAGGGGCGTGTTTCGAAAGAAGTGGAGGTTCAAATCCTCTCTCGGGCACACTATACCTCTCCCCAATTCTTCCCCACCTTCCAGTCGACGACTACGGGGACGTCGAGCGGGAGTGCATCTCTCATATAGGACTCCACTGCATTGGCGAATGCATGAATTTGCT
>CAYUHI010000027.1:0-6101 GCA_964444485.1 uncultured Gammaproteobacteria bacterium
CAACCTTCGCGAGAAACCAGGAGGGATGGTGTTATTGTACCATATACTATAGGTATTGCAAGAGGTAAAAATATCGCTTTTTTTAGCGTCAATTAGGGGCGTCAATAAGGGTGTGGTCGCGACAGGACTTGTTCAACTGGCAGTTTGCGAACAATAGTGAGCATTATCTGCCAGTTAATCCCGCGAAGCATGATGCGTAGTGGGAAAGCTGATCGTTTCTTGATAAGGGTGTAGCTGATCTACTGATATATGATGTGGTGTGGTCGCGACAGGACTTGAACCTGTGACCTTTTCAATGTCAATGAAACGCTCTAGCCAACTGAGCTACGCGACCAACAATGCATGAAAATCCGACATACCTTACCTGACTTCGTTTCGGAAAGACATCTCAATGCGAGGCCAAGGGGACTTCCGCCCGAGGCGGATAAACTTCTCATCCCCCACATCTCAATGCGAGGCCAAGGGGACTCGAACCCCCAACCTCTTCCGTGACAGGGAAGCGCTCTAACCAATTGAGCTATGACCCCAAATTTAATGCTAATTATATCACAAATGTAAGCCAGCCCATTTGCACAAAACAGTATAAGCAGAAGTTACGCATTTATTCTTCGAGTGGAGCGCTGTAAAGCGCGAAATCGAGAAGCTTACCTGAAAGTTCTCGACTCGTGACGCAGAGCGTCACACCGCTCGAACAGTAACTATTTTGCGTAAGTAATGTATAAGGAGAAACATGTCACGTATTACGCATGACGCATGATGTATTACGTATTATGCATTACAATATATCTATGAGAATACTATCTGGCATAAATCCATCATCGACTAAGGGCTTGCATATCGGAAACTATTTCGGTGCTGTAAAGCGATTTGTGGAGCTCCAGCAGAAAGGAGAGTGCTTCTTTTTTGTCGCAAATCTTCATTCACTGAACACCATATATGATCCCGATGAAGTTCGTACAAATGCCGATAACGTGTTCATGGAGTATTTAGCGCTTGGCCTCGACCCCAATCAAGCGACGTTCTACGTTGAATCAGATATACCCGAAATACCATACCTTCAAACAATACTAAACAATGTGGTCACTGTGGCGGAGCTACAGCGCATGCACGGCTACAAAGATAAGCTCGTGAAAGACGTCGATCAGGGACAGCTCAGTGCCGGCTTATTTGAGTATCCCGTCCTCATGGCTGCGGACATACTCTTGTTTGATACAGATATCGTACCTGTGGGAGAGGATCAGATACAACATGTCGAAATCACTCGAGAGATCGCAAGGACATTTAATAATCGGTATGGATCAATCCTCAAACTCCCTGATGTTGAAGTTCAGAAGGATACTGCTCGAATCCTTGGTACAGACGGCTTACGGAAGATGAGCAAATCTCTCGGTAACGATATACCCATATTTGCCCAAGAAAACATCATATATGAAAAAGTAATGCATATCACCACTGATCCTGCACGAATCCGTCCCACTGATCCAGGTGATCCTAATAAAAATATCTGTTTTACCTATTTGAGATTGTTAAATTTTGACTCGAACGAGCTCATCTCACTTGAAAAGCGCTATCGGGAAGGCACTGTCGGAGATGTGGAGATAAAAAAGATGCTTTATCAGGCTTTCATGACCTACTTTAAACCTTATCGTGAAAAAAAAGATCATATTATGCATAACAGTCTATTTCTGTCAGATGTTCGTGCAAAGGGAGCACTTAAGGCACGAAACTTGGCAAAGGAGAAATTGAAAACAATCAGGCAAAGTTGCGGAGTCTAGCTACACAAGATTTCTTTCTCTCATCCAACAATTGACATACTGGTACACGCGTCGTATCATAGAGTCGTAATGGTGAAATTATACATCTCAACACGATGCAAGATTCCTGCTTAAGCAGGGGTTTGTTTCGTATTGTGAGCAAACAGACCCCGCAAAAAGCGGGTTTTTTTTATGAAATTTACCAGTTTAAACAAAAAATCACCTCCCGTGTCGTTCGAAGATGCGATATTCCTTGGCGTCGCTCCGGATGGTGGGATGTATGTACCAGAACAAATACCCCAGTTCACGAAACACGAACTTGAACAAATCTCACGAATGAATTTGCATGATATAGCAACACTTACTTTGCACAAATGGCTGCATGATGAGCTGACCAAATCTGAGATTGAACAAATCGTACATAAGGCAATATCTTTCCCTATACCTTTGGTAGAGGTAGGTGGATATAAAATTCTTGAACTATTCCACGGACCGACTATGTCGTTTAAAGACGTCGCAGCCAAGATACTGGCTCACACAATGAAGACATATAAACAGAAAAAAAAACATAAAATTAAATTACTCATGGCAACATCGGGAGATACTGGAATTGCTGTGGGTCATGGGTTCACTGATGTCGAAGATGCAAAAGTGATATTGCTATTTTCTAAATACCTGAAAAATCGCCTGAAGCGTGAGCAACTCACTCGACTCGGAGATAATGTGCTTGCAATTGAGTGCGATGGTACATATGCAGATTGTCATCGTCTTGTCCGACAAGCATTCGCTGATAAAGAGCTCGAAAAACTCGGTTTCACTTCAGCAAATTCTATCAATGTTGGCCGGATGCTTCCGCAAATAATCTATTTTGTGTATCTTTACGCTCTTATGTATCCAAGTACAGCCACACTCGTCATCCCCACAAACAACTTTGGGAATTCTACCACCGCTCTTATCACACAGCTTATGGGAATACCGTTTGACAAGATCGTCCTTGCGTGTACCGAAGATAACTTCATTTCAAAGTATGCTGCGACAGGTAAGTACAATGGGAGAAACTACACTCCTGGTGAGATCACTCTTATTGAACACAAAAATTTTACAAACTTCCCTCGCATTCTCCATTTCTGTGGGTATTCGCACAAACGTTTCAAAGAACTATTTGAGGCCTATGCAGTAAGTGATAGCAAGTCGCTCCATATGATGCATGCTGTCTGGCACGAATATAACTATCTTACCGAACCCGGTGTTGCCAGAGCATGGGTGGTGGCAGATTCTATCGCGACGAGAGATAAAAATCTTGTGATTGTTACAACCTCAGCTCCTCAAAAGTTTGCAGATGAAATACATCGACTTGCTGGAATTCATGTGGATGATCATGCGGTACTGGCTCATTGGCAGAAACGGAAGTCTCGGACAGTATCGATCCCGAACGATTATGATGCATTCAAGTCTCTCATCTTGAAGGAGTTTTCAAGTGGTGTGTAGTTCTCCACCATGATTGTTTATAATATTCAGTAGTTTTGTCATCTTAATCCTTCGTATACATATGACCCAATCAAGCGATCTCTCAAATCTACGCCACAGCTTTGCCCACTTGCTTGCAGCGGCAGTTACTGAACTTTGGCCTGATGCGAAGCCTACTCTTGGGCCTGCTATCGAAAATGGATTCTACTACGACTTTGACTTTCCTCCAGACGTTAGGTTGTCTGACGCAGACTTCCCGAAAATCGAGTCCAAAATGAAAGAACTGGTAAAAACATGGGATACTTTTCAGCATGAAGAAAAATCAGTGACAGATGCAAAAGCGTATTTTGATCAAAATAAATACAAACTTGAGCTCATAGATGAAATTGTTGGAAAAGGTGAAAAAATCACTTTTTATAAATCAGGGAGGTTCGTGGATTTGTGTCGAGGAGGGCATGTTGATAACCCACGCAAAAACATGATCCATTTTAAGCTCATGTCAGTAGCTGGAGCTTACTGGAGGGGAGATGAGAAAAATAAGATGCTCACCCGAATTTACGGAACAGCTTTTGTAACGAAGAAAGAACTTGATGATTACTTAAAAATGTTGGATGAAGCAAAGAAGCGTGATCATCGTAAACTAGGCACTGAGCTAGAACTATTTTATATTGATGAGGTCGTCGGTAAAGGACTTGTGATGTGGCTTCCCAAGGGGACGATTGTAAGAGATCAGATTGAGAATCTCGCTCGAGAAAAGGAGAGAGAGTATGGCTATGATCGTGTCTCGACGCCCCACATCGCGAGAGAAGAGCTATTCACGACTTCTGGGCATCTTCCTTACTATAAAGATAGCATGTATCCCCCAATGGTAATGGATGATGGTACGTATTATTTAAAAGCGATGAATTGCCCACATCATCATCGTATCTTTCTTCAGAAAAAAAGAAGTTATCGCGACATGCCAGTACGTCTTGCTGAATACGGGACTTGTTACCGTAATGAGCTTTCTGGTACTCTATCGGGGCTTCTTCGTGTTCGCGGCATGTCAATGAATGATGCTCATATTTATTGTCGGAAGGATCAAATAAAAGATGAATTTAAAAAAGTAATTGAACTAACGATGTCTTATTTTGCACTGTTCCAATTAAAGGATTATTGGTTCCGTCTCTCTCTCTGGGATAAGACCCACACAGAAAAATACATTGATGAGCCAGAGAACTGGACATATACCCAAGGGGTAATCCGGAGTCTTTTGATTGAAATGCATGTGCCTTTTAAAGAATCGGTAGACGAGGCGGCATTCTACGGCCCTAAGGTTGATGTTCAATTTAAATCTGCGATAGGAAGAGAAGAAACCATGTCTACAATTCAGTTAGATTTTGCAGCTAAAGGTCGATTTGGGCTCTGTTTTACCGATAACAATGGCAAAGATGATCACGATGTATTCGTTATCCATAGAGCACCACTTTCCGTCCATGAACGATTCTTAGCTTTCCTTATAGAGCATTACGCCGGCTCTTTTCCCGTGTGGCTTGCACCAGTACAGGTTGCGCTTCTTCCCCTGGGGGAGAAGCATACTGAATTTGCGCAACAAGTTGCAGATTCCATGAAATCCAAAGGAATTCGTGTTGAGGTCGATACAGATGCAAAGAGTATTGGGGCAAAAATCCGTCATCAAACATTGCAAAAGGTTCCGTACCTGGGTATAATGGGAGACAAGGAAGTGGCATCAAACTCAATATCCGTGCGTTCACGGGAAGGTAAGGATCTTGGAGTAACACCGGTAGAGTCGTTCATTCAGCAATTAATTTCTCACATTGAGAATCGCACCTAGACGTCAATTTCACCGCCCTACACGGAAGTACTACGCCACCAATCTACGCATCGAGGCTAACGAGCTTCGTGTCATTGATGCTCAGGGATTGCAAGTAGGTGTGCTGTCCAAACAGGAGGCACTCCGCAAAGCACAAGAAGCCAACATAGACCTTGTACTGATCGCTCCTCATGCCAAGCCGCCCGTTGCCAAAATCATAGATTTCAAGAAATTCCTATACCAGGAATCTAAGAAAGAAAAAGAGGCGAAAAAGGGTGTCAAGAAAAGCACTGTGAAAGATGTTCCTATCTCTCTTTTTATGGGAGAAGCAGATCAAAACAGACTTATCTTGAAAACGAAGGAATTTCTGCATGATGGAAATCAGGTGCGTATAAACATGAAACTTGTCGGTCGAGAGATGGGGCGAATCCCTATGGCTATTGATCATATGCGCAAGTTTATCCTCGCTCTTGGCGAGGTGAACGTCTCCAAAGAGCCTCGTCTTGAGGCGAGGGTTGTTCGCGCGGTTGTCGCCCGCAAGAAGTAGGAATTGCCACACTATCACTCCTTACTTTTTACTGTTACTGTTTATTGAATACATGGTTCCTGAACCGAGTTCAGGAAGTCAATTGTTTATTGTTACCGTTTATTGTTTATTGCTTTGCTTATTGTTACTGTTTACCGTTACTGTCTACTGTTTACTGTTACTAGACAGAAGTTACGGATTTATCCTTCGAGTGGAGCGCTGTATAGGGCGGAATCGAGAAGTTTGCCATAACAGTTCTCGACTCGTGAGGCAGAGCCTCACATCGCTCGAACAATAACATTTTTGCGTAAGTACTGACTTTATTAGAGCTAAATGGTATAATAACCCCTTATTACGATATGAAAAACAAGCATCGCACTCACAAAGGCACTGCAAAGCGATTTAAGGTCACTGGTACCGGTAAGGTCATGCATCGTAGCCATACCATACGTCATTTGCGTAAAGCTAAAAGTAAAAACCAAATCCGTCGACTCAAGCAGATGAAGGAAGTGACCGGCAAACATGCAAAAAAGATCAAGCA
>CAYUHI010000027.1:6201-12166 GCA_964444485.1 uncultured Gammaproteobacteria bacterium
AATATGGTTCGCGTCAAAGGTGGTATCCAAACGAGAAAAAATCACAAGAAGGTTCTTCAGCTCGCAAAGGGCTATCGGATGACCCGTCGGAAGCAGATCAAAAAAGCGACTGAAGCAGTGCTTCATGCGGGCAAGTACGCATATCATGGTCGCAAACTTCGCAAACGTGACTTCAGGTCGCTCTGGATCGTTCGGCTCAATGCTGCCGTTCGTGAACAGGGAATGAGCTATAGCACCTTCATCAAAGCTCTCAAGGATAAGAAAGTCGAGCTTGACCGCAAAGTACTCGCTCAAATGGTCGCCGAACATCCCCAAGCCTTCGCAGATATTGTCAGGCAAGTGAAGCCTTAAAATACTATTCTCCCCATGACCGTCGAAAAGCTACGTGTGCAACAAAGTGAGCATGCAGAGTTTCTTAAAGAAAACCCTGTCATACTAATTGCGGCAGAAGCAGCTAAATCATTTTATAAAGAAGTTAGTAAGGCAGATTTTGGATTGGCAAAAGAGTCTCGCGTAAAGAGTGATGGTTATGATGTTACTCTACTTGATACAAG
Source organism: uncultured Gammaproteobacteria bacterium (assembly GCA_964444485.1). Taxonomy (GTDB): domain Bacteria; phylum Patescibacteriota; class Microgenomatia; order UBA1406; family GWC2-37-13; genus JAGOLU01. The sequence continues at coordinate 6,756 of CAYUHI010000027.1, forward strand.
ATTGGAAGAACAGCTTACAGCCGAACTCAAAGTCGCTATACCTCACATGCGTGTCGTTGGTGAAGAGAATGGCCAAAGTCCATTAGAAGATAACCATACGAGTATCGGGTATGTAGATCCTCTTGATGGCACAACTACACTAAAACAATGGATGAAATGGATGAGATTGGACTGGTACAAACGCAGGGGAATGTTACCAGATTGTAATATCATGATTGGAGAGCAATACCCCGGACATCCTGATCACATTGGTATAGGATGTGTAGTAAGACTCCAAGAAAAGAAGATTTACTATACTGATGGTAGTAACTCTCCTGTGGTATATGACTTAGAGACAGGTACTATACACAATCTGGTTAGTATTAAAACGCCTGACTCCAATGATATAAAGATATACGCTAGACTCCCGCGACATGGAAAACGAGATATGAGCTTCCCCCAAAGGACAATGAACGCAAGATCGAAATTATTTTCAGCTTTCAAAGATAAAACTCCCGTGAGTCTCACAACCGATATTAATGAAACAGGATATATGATTAGGTTTCTCAAGGGTGAGTTTGATGGCGTTGTTATACTCCCTATGACTGGGCATATACACGATTTAGTTGCTGCAATAAATATAACTCGAACAATGGAAGGCGTGCACTACTCAAATGTAGTACCACAGATTAGCAACGAATTTTCACAAGACTATTGTGAGCATGGCTTTATTGCAGCACGTGATGACGATACACTTAAGAGACTTCAACAATGCGTGGTAAATCTATACCCAGCTGCGCAAGGCCCCCTAACACCTACGAGCGCTACTATTTCTTCACAGTAACTCTTCGGCAAGTGAAGGGATAAGGTGATGTATAATAACTGCATGCTTGATCTTGCTTCTATCAAAACACAAATACAGTCTTCGAATTCGCTTCAGGATCTTGAGCAACTGGAGGTCAAATACCTCGGACGCAGTGGAGAAGTGAACAAACTTGCAAAGTCAGTCAAATCACTCGCTCCTGACAAGCGGAAAGAGTTCGGAATCGAATTAAACAAAAGTAAATCAGCAATAGAAAGTCTATTAGAAGAGAAGAAAAAGACTTTGCTCAGGGCTCTAGGCTCTAGGCTCTATGACTTTGACACCTCTCTCCCAGGAGTCAAACAGCACATCGGCCACTTACATCCCACATCTCTCGTAATCCGTGATATTCAAGAATACTTCAGTTATCTTGGGTACAGTGTGTATGAGGGTCCAGAGATAGAAACAGAAGAATATAACTTCAGCAAACTGAATTTACCCCCTGATCATCCGGCACGGGACCTTCAGGACACTCTTTATATTAGCGATCCTGAATACCTCTTGCGGACGCATACGTCATCTGTTGAGACGCGGTGTCTCACTTCGGAAGAGCTCCCTATCCGGATTATCACTCCAGGCAAGACTTATCGAAACGAGAGCACAAACGCATCCAACAATGCCATTTTCTATCAGCTTGAAGGTCTTGTTGTTGACAAGGGAATCCATATGGGTCATCTGAGGGCGACATTGGAAGGTTTTGCGAAATTTCTTTATGGTGAAAATACTAAAACTCGATTCCGTTGTAAGTATTATCCTCAAGTGGAACCAGGGGTTGGCATGGATATCAGGTGTCAGCTTTGTAACGGGAAGGGCTGTGCAGTATGTAAATACCGCGGATGGATGGAGGTGGTAGGGGCGGGCATGACTCATCCAAACTTACTCAAAGCTTGTGGTGTGGATCCTGCGAAGTGGAGTGGATTTGCATTTGGTTTTGGTCTTGATCGGCTTGTCATGATGCGCTTCGGCATAAATGACATCCGCAAACTATATAATGGAGAATTGGTGTGGAGGTAACTTATGAATCTCGCCACATACAAGTTATCACTACAAAAACCCCTTCGTCCGCGCACAGTTTCTTTTATGGTCAAGGAGGGTAAGGTATTACTGGGTTACAAAAAATCAGGATTTGGGAAGGGTAATCTACTTGGTATTGGCGGAAAAGTGGAGCAAGGCGAGACTTTGGAGAAGAGTGCATCACGTGAACTCCAAGAAGAGATCAAGGTAATGGTTAATAAGTTTGTGCCGATGGGCTATCTTCATTTCTATTTCCCTCACATTGAGGACGAGAGTTGGAATCAAAAAGTGCATATTTTTATCGTATATGATTGGATAAATGATCCGCAAGAAACTGATGAGATTAGACCAGAGTGGTATGATATGGATAACCTTCCCTTTGAACAAATGTGGGATGATGCACAATATTGGTTGCCCGACATATTGAGGGGAAAGGAAATACAATGTGAATTCCTTTTTGATTCAAATCTGAAAGTTGTTGAACAGAGGGACATCTGATCGTTTTTGCTTATATATCGTTGTTCACAGATTTCTCTATGAAATCTCTTCGTGATAAAATCGTGGTGATTACAGGAGGATCGTCGGGACTTGGGCTGTCTTTGGTGAAAAAACTACTTGAGAAGGGTTGCATTGTGCACAATCTTTCGCGTACTACACCACCAATTCAAGATGCCCACCTTACACATCATACCTGTGATATCAAATCGTACGAATCAATCAAAAAAGCAACTGAGGGAATAGATGGTATAGATATTCTTATCAATAACGCAGGGATCATCCTGCAGGGTTCTTTTAGGGATTATCGTCCACAACAAATACAGGATGTCATAGAAACAGACCTTATTGGTACCATTTATGCAACCAAAGTCCTCCTTGGAAAATTTAGTAAATCACCTGGAAACTATATCGTGAACATATCTTCAACCTCAGGTACCATCCCTCGATCACAAGAGTCTGTCTATTGTGCTGCTAAATATGGCGTCAAGGGTTTTACTGATTCACTGAAGCTAGAGTTAGTCGGAACGGGGATCAAGGTCGTGGGATTCTACCCTGGAGGTATGAAAACAGAGCTTTACAACAGGGCAAAATCATCCACCCAAACAGATACGTATATGAATCCAGATGACGTAGCACTCTGTTTAATAAGTATCATTGAGCAACCAGACAACATATCTAGCGACACTGTTATTATCAATCGAATGAAATGATATGAAAACTATATATTTTTCAGCATCGTTATCCGGGGTGAAGAATGTTCCAACCGATTTTTTGAAACACATCGTAGAATCGATGAAAAATGAAGGATACAAAGTACTCAGTGAGCACATCGTACACGGAATAACCGAAGAGAATTTCCGTGTACTATCAAAAAACTCAGGAAAGCGTATTCCCCAACGCGAGGGCTACGAATCTGAGATTCGAAGTAGCGATATTAGCTGGGTAGATCAAGCTGATTATGTTGTCGCACTTGTTGACAGTCCGAGTCATGGTGTAGGTATGGAACTCGAAAGAGCTTTGCTAAGGCCTGAACGAGGATTACCAATCGTACCTATTCTTTGTCTCGTAAGAACTGATAATTATCCACAGCTTACTCCGATGATTAAAGGGGTTCGAGCGCCAAATTTTTCGATTGTCCAGTATGCGGATTCTGCTGACGTTATACATACAGTGTTACAATTCCTCCATACTCACTCATAACCAATGTATGACTCAATTATGAGCTATAATCAGAAGTATATCGTATGAAAATTCCTCTCAGCTGGCTCAAAGAATATGTAGATATCCCTCCTGATGTCGATGAGCTTACATCGAAACTTACCGCGATTGGCCATATGCAAGATAAGAAACCTGAAAAGGTTGGAGATGATATCGTCATCGATCTTGAAGTACGTCAGAACAGACCAGACTGTCTGTCCGTGGTAGGAGTCGCACGAGAAGTGGCGGCAGTGACGGGGAAGAATTTAAAAGTACAGAGTACAAAGTACAAAGTACAAAGTAGTCAAACAAAAGACACGCTGCATATAATGAACACTGCCCCGGATTTGTGTAAACGGTTCAAGGCATTGCGAATAAGACTTGGTACTCGGAACTTGGAACATGGAACTCCTACATGGATGACTAAACGCTTGACTGCATATGGAATTAAGTCAATCTCTCCAATTGTTGATATAACTAATTATGTTACGATAGAGCTTGGTGAGCCGCTTCATGCATTCGATATACGCCATATCCAAGACGATACGCTTATTATCCGCAAAGCAGAAGATGGGGAGAAGCTCACCGTACTGGGAGGTAAGGTGCTTACCCTTACCAATGAAGATCTGGTGATCGCAAGTAAATCAAAAGCACTCTCCCTTGCCGGTATGATCGGCGGTGCCGAAAGTGGCGTACAGCAAGACACTACCGAAATTGTACTTGAGGCTGCCACCTACAATCAGGCATCCATCCGGCGTAGTTCCATACGTCACTCTGTGCGAACAGAAGCGTCCATGCGTCATGAGAAATTTTTACACCCTCATCTTGCTGAGGTTGCTTTAGAGCGTGCTGCCAGCCTAATTATCGAGATCTGTGAAGGTGAGATCATAGCTCACGCCGACAGTTACCCCAATCCTGTCAAAGAATCCTCTATTGATCTACGTCTTTCAGAAATCGAACGCCTCGGCGGTGTTTCAATCACTCTCGACCAAGCAAAACAATATCTTGAATTACTTGATATCTCGGCTCTAGGCTCTGGGCTCTCGACACTTCGGAGCTCCGCACCGTATTGGCGAACCGACATCGAACAAGAAGCAGATCTAGTTGAGGAAATTCTGAGACTTTACGGCTATGAAAACATCCCTGCTAGTCTACCTCCATTCCCATCACCGAACAACATTACTTCATATTGGTTCAAGCTCGAAGAGCAAATCCGAAATGTCATGTTGCAGCTTGGGTTTGATGAGCAGATAACAGAACCACTTACTAAGGCAAGTTCCAAGTTCCAAGTTCCAAATTCCAAGCTAGAACAAGTCAGATTGCAGAATGCGCTGAATGCGGATAAGAATGCTCTCCGCATTAATCTCAGTGAGGGCCTTTCCGTTGCTCTCAACCACCAAAAGAAATTTGGGAAAGAAGCCATCAGGCTTTTCGAATTAGGAAAGGTGTATGGAGAGACAGGAGACAAAAAGAATCCGTATTTTGAATCAAGGCAACTTGGTTTCATTTGGTATGATTCTTCCGAACAGAAAGAGACGATATATCGCTCTGCAAAAGGGGTTGTCGAGACGCTCTGTCATTCACTCGGATTCGCATTCTCAGACGAGATATTCTCTATCCAGTTATTCGATGAGCATACTGTGTTCGCCAGTATTGAAATCGAAAAGTATTGGGGAATTACGGCAAAAAAACAAACCCCTGACAAGCTGCTATATTCTAGTATTCCGAATTTCAAAAAATTTGATATATCGGTGTATCTAGATGATTCAGTGAAAGTGGGCGAAGCGATCAGTTCGCTTTCACAAAAATTTCCTTCGATAGAAGCCATCGACTATGTGATTTCTGTATCGAATAAAGAGGG
>CAYUHI010000028.1:0-1718 GCA_964444485.1 uncultured Gammaproteobacteria bacterium
ATATTTGTAGTAAAATGACCCTCGTACTATGGAGATAAACATGCCGAGTTTGCTCAAAAAGATTCATACTTTTTCATCGTTTAGATTCATTGAGTTTTTCTTCTTTTGCTTCGCGGGAATGGTGTTTGTGAACGAGTGGATCATGGCGTACAAACTGAGGTTTGTCCCTGACATTTTCGACGACTCAATCAAGCTAGTGTCAGGTCTCTATACGCTTTTCGGCTTTGTGCCATACACTGACTTCGCCATCGTGTATCCGCCTGGACTCCTCATACTCACCAAGATCTTGAGTCTCAACTTCACCTCTCGATTTCATGTATTTGCCGTTATGTACCTGCTCCTTGCGATCCCTGTCATACTCGCAGTCGCATGGAAAAGCAGATCGTGGTTTGTAAGCGGTGCCACAATACTTCTTCTTGCATTCAGCATGAAGATATCAGGGGAGCTTTTTGTGGATATCACATGGTTTATATTGTTTTTGGCAACCTATTCTACCATCGAAAAGGGCACACGACTGAGTAAGGTGGTTCTCCCAATTGCGATTTTTGTCCTTTGTCTCCTGAAGTGGGAGAGAGTGGTAATATTTGGCATTTTTATGGCTGTAGGATACGTGATGACACTATTCACCATGCAGAGGTATTCTCAGCGAGTACTGTATGTTCTGAAGGCGACTATAGTGTCTGTGGTGGTTGCGTTCTTATGTTTCATTGGATACCTTGTGGTCAGTGGTTCAGATATCGGTTCTGCGTTGTACTTCGTATTCGAGGTTCCTCTCAAAATCTTGCCATATCGTAAGCTTCCACTCCCACCTCTTTTACCTTTGCGGGACAGTATATTTGTGATGGGATACGCTGTATATTTTTGTGTATTTATCCTCATATTTCTTTCGCTACTAGTTATACGAAGGGTCCTCAAGGATAATAAAATAGGATACATTGCTTTGCTCCTTATGCCTGTCGGTATTCTCCCTTATGCCATAGGGAGAGCAGACAGCATCCATGCGTTTCCGCTCCTGACTTCCACCTTTTTTAGCGTTTTGATATTTGCAATCATTGAGAAAAGAGCAATGCCTCTTCTTCTGACGATGGTGTTGTACTTTGCTCTACACCAAAACCTGTTCGTGTACAATCCTTTTCGCTTTCTGGAGCAATCTCCAACCTATATTGATGCGGTTGACTATACCCTCAGAGACTGCCGTCAGGCCACCCAGAACCTCAGATATACCTCCCTTTTTGTAGGACGCACCAACTATTCAGAGTATGTATACAGCCATGTGATGCTATATCTTATGAATCCGAAAGTCAAACCTGCGACAAAGTACATAAGTGACGAACCTGGTCTCCAAAATACCTGTGAGGATGGAGAGGTCGTCGCGCAGGAACTTACAGTCGCAAAGAAGCCCATGTTGTCACTGCTTGAATTCAAACCACAACAAACAGAGGCGAACTTATCATCATCTATGGTCAGTTGTGGATACATTGAGAAGTGGCTCACGAGTACCAAATACAAGCGCATTGGGACATGCACACATTTTGGGAATGAATTTGAGATACGACTGTACGAGTAACGATAAACAGTAACAGTAAACAGTATTGGTAGCCAGTAGTAAGTGTAAGTAGAAGTGAAAGCGAAAAGCGAATGCAATCAATTAGGATTTAGAGTTTATTTGCCAAATGTATGTCGAATTTTTATAAAAATAAAAAGGTGTTTGTGAGTGG
>CAYUHI010000028.1:1818-9861 GCA_964444485.1 uncultured Gammaproteobacteria bacterium
CCGGAGAGATGACACTAAAGGCATACTGTAGGCAGTATGGTTTTCAGGGAGTGTCGACACGGTATGTGACGGCATATGGTCCTGGAGAAAACGATACTCACGCTATCACCATGCTCATACGTCGAGCGGTAGAGAGACACGATCCCTACACGATCTGGGGCACGGGGAAGCAAGATCGTGACTTCACATATGTCGACGATATTGTGTCAGGTACGCTCGCTGCATGTGAACATGTCACGAACGGTGAAGCGATCAATATCGGGACTGGTCAAAGACACACTATCAATGATGTGGTTGAGACGATCTTCGATATCGTTGGCTGGAGACCGAAGAAGATACAATACGACACGACCAAACCCGAAGGAGTGAAGACCCGAGCTTTGGATATTCAGAAGGCCAAAAAACTTATACATTGGGAACCCAGATATAGCTTACGCATCGGACTTGAGAAGACCATAGAGTGGTTTGTGAAAGAGAAACCAGAATCGGTAGAGACGATGCACTAAGCTAGATCTGTGTACGGTTACTCTTCGAGCTTGTCGAGAAGTTCTCGACTCCACTTCGCGTCGCTCGAACAGTAATGGTGATCAGAATATATCTGTACTTAGTACTCTGTACCTTGTACTATTGTCCTCACTCAGACTATGGATGAACTTAACATAATACTGCCGGTATACAATGAGGTGGACACGATTGAGACTGTACTCAAAGAGTGGGTCTTGCGTCTTGAACCCCTTGGTCTCAGATATCGTTTCGTTATTTGCGAAGATGGATCGACGGATGGTACAAAACAACTCCTGGATCGTATCAAGAAGATATATCCAATCGTTCTTTCCCAGAAGGAAGAAAGAAGAGGATATGGGGGAGCGGTAATAGACGGGATACAGACTGCGGGTGCCCAATATATACTCTGTGTGGATTCGGACGGTCAGTGTGATCCCAAAGACTTTGCTGCGTTTTGGAAAATGCGAAACGTAAGTGACGTGGTAATAGGCTGGAGGGTGAACAGAGCAGACAACTCACAAAGGAAGATATTTTCAAAGCTTTTCAAGACAGTATTCCGGATTCTCTTCACAACACATATTCATGATCCCAGTGCCCCATACGTACTCTTCAAAAAAGCAACCATTTTGCCCTATGTGAAGTATCTGCGTTATCTCAGGGAAGGATTTTGGTGGGGGTTTGTCGGCATGTGTGCGAAAGTAGAGCTCAGTATCTGTGAACTACCTATCAATCACCGTCTTCGTGTGAAGGGTGATACGCAGGTATATCATCTGAAGAAAATCCCCTCCATCGCAATACGTAATCTCATCGGACTTATACGCATGCGTCTCAGTGCTTAGTTCATCTTGCCTGCAATCGTTTCATGTCTGCATCTACCATCATTTTGATGAGAGTATCAAATGATGTTTGAGGCTTCCAGCCAAGCTTCTTTCGTGCTTTGTTCGACCTCCCTAATAGAAATGGCACTTCTGCTGGACGCATATGTGCAGGGTCAATCTTTACATATTTTTCCCACTCCTTGATTCCGACATGTTCAAATGCAACTTGGACCATATCTTTCACTGTGTGTGCTTCGCCTGTTGCCACCACGAAGTCGTCGGGTTTCTTTTGCTGAAGCATGAGATACATAGCCTCGACATAATCTCCTGCGAATCCCCAATCACGAGAAGCATCGAGGTTCCCCATACTAACGAATTCTGCGAGTCCAAGTTTGATACGCGCCACCCCATCTGTGACTTTACGTGTTACGAAGTTGATTCCTCGTATGGGTGACTCATGGTTAAACAGTATACCGTTCGCGGCAAAGAGACCATAGGATTCACGGAAATTAACACACATCCAGTATGCGTACAGTTTGCTTACACCATAAGGTGAACGTGGGTGAAATACAGTATTCTCATCTTGGTACCCGCCGTCATTTGAGAGTCCGAACATCTCACTCGTGGACGCTTGATACATACGAGTGGTGGGGGAGAACATTTTGATTGCGTTTAGTAGGTAAAGGACTCCTAATGAATTGATCTCAGTTGTGAGTTTCGGTTGGTCGAATGATATTCGTACAAAAGATTGCGCAGCAAGATTATATATCTCGCTCGGTCTGAGGGTGCGCACTAGGTGATAGAGGGAGGACTCGTCGCTCATGTCGCCTTCGACAAATTCAATCTTGCGAGTGATACCGAGGAAATCAAGGTTCGAATAGTTCGGATTACTGTATCTGCGGATCATGCCATATACTTTATAGCCTTTTTCAAGAAGGAGTTTCGCCAGATAGGGGCCGTCTTGGCCGAGTATTCCCGTGATAAGAGCAGTCTTTGTCATAGAAAAAAGTGAATGATAAAAAGGTGCTTAATTGTAACAGATATTTATGTTGGCGAACTGGCAGAAGTTCAACCAAGGAAGTGCCCTCCATATTTCGGGCGTGTTCCTTAGCATCCGTCCCTTCGACCACGCTCAGGGTAAACTCTCAGCTCAGGATGACAACCTGCGGATCACGCGCTTAATTATCGGAGGACATAAGAGTCGTTAATCCTCATAGCTTCGGAAAACGACCAACAAAGTCCTCCTTACCTTCCTGTTCGCCTTTTCACTTCATTCGAAGACGACTCACAGAGCGGTATATCGGCGGACATAAGAGTCGTTAATCCTCATAGCGTCGGAAAACGACTCTAATGTGCCTCTACCCTGAGTTGAACAGGGATCTGAAGCTCCGCAAGCTCCTGCTCTATCCGATTAAGCTATAGAGGCAATAGACTGCCAATTATATCAGGAAGAGTAGCCTCAGTGGAGAGAAACACACAAACTCCTAACACTTAACTTTCTATGCAAGATTACATGAGCTCACTGACACGAGTCAGTTGGTTGATGGGGGAGTGCCTGAGGCGGTTCCTGCCGGTGCAGAGTTAATCTTCGTTTGCAACTCGGCGAGTATGGCCGCTAGGGAATCATCCACGTTTGCAGGTTGAGCCGCTTGTTGTACCGGCTGTTGTGCTGGGACAACTGGAACTGGGGGAGCCTGTGTCTGAACTTGCTGTGGGGCAGGTGGCTGATACGACTGAGTGACCGGAGCAGGTTGAGGTGCCGCGGCCGCAGTCTGTGCAGCCAATGATTCTTGGAGTTTCTTCAGTTGCTCGATTTGTGCTGCTATCGAACTAAGATCTGCTTGAGGAGCGGGAGGTGCTGCAGTTTGCGGCATGGGTGCGACCTGCTCGACTTTGGGGAGTACTGGCTCTATTACGGGGGGAGACGATGGTTCCTGCGTAACAGAAGGTACTGACGGTGCTTGCACAGAGACAGAAATCTGAGGTTCCTTAGGTTCAACTACTGTGGGGGTCGACACATCAAGCGTCTTATCAAACTCTTCTTTGGTGAAGCCTTTCAAAACTACAATCTGACCATCATCTTTCTCAATTTTCGTAACAGGAGTTCCTGCAAAGTTGTTTGAAATGGTCAACATCTCTGTGAGGTAATCACGATTCTCCTCGAGATTGCGTTCTTCGAAAGGGAAGTTGTGAGAGTTTAGATATTCTTTCTCTTGTTTTGAAAAATAGCAGTCAGATATGGTGTAGATCGTTATTTTCATATGTTCACATTATGTACAATTGGACAAATTGTGTCAAGAGGGAAATAATAACCAAAGTTAAAAATTCAAATGTCAAAGCCCAAATCACAAATAAAATTCAAAATCCCAAGCACTTTTCGCCATTAGCCTTTCGCCATTTGCTTTTGTCGGCCTGTAATACCCATCTCTTTTAGTTTCCACATGAACAGTGCAGCCTTATTACGTGCTTTGCTATCTATGACAAACTTTAGGGCTTTTTGTAGGGCCGGTCGAGGAAGGGTCTTCGCGAATTTCATATATAGACCTTTTCGTTTGGGATCCTCGAGTTTTTCAGTGAGATACATACCAAATGTTTGAAACTCTCTTGAGATATATTTGTCCTCTGTTGGATTAAAGGTCTTTAGGATATCCGCGACTGTTTGCATAAGGCAAATGGTACAAGGTACAGAGTACAAAGTACAGAGTTAAAAAGTAACAATAAACACTAGTAGTAAACAGTAACAGTAGCAGTAAACAGTGCAAGTGAAAGTGAAAGCGAGGAGAGAAGTATTGAGCGCTAAGTGCATGTCATGCTGAGTGCCGACTTCGTCGAGCATTCTCGATGCAATCGGAACCTGTCGAAGTGTCCCTTTCGAATAACAATGGAGACACCTTACACTTCATAATTCTATGAACTTTAATAACCTTATGAAACCTTATAACTTTCACCCCTATTCACCTACGTATATTTCGCGAATACTCCTTCACAATAGCCTAAAGCCACATATAAAGTCTATATTGCACTAACACAAGGCTCTAAACACTTATTTATAACTGGAATACTAAACTATTGTTTATATTGATTTGACAAGCAGATGATAGATATGTTAATATCAAAACATGAAAATTCTCCATGTCGCCGCTGAAGTTGCTCCATACTCACAGGTTGGTGGGCTTAGCCAAGTGATGTTTTTCCTCCCAAGGTCGCTCCAGGAGTGTGGTATGGACGTGCACATCTTCACCCCGAAGTATGGTGAGATGAAGCTGCCAGAAGGCGCGAAACTCACATTAGACATCCAATGGCTGAGAGTGCCCAAAGATGACACTGACAATCCGCCAATGGCTTTGCAAACAATAAAGGCGAAGGACACGAAGACTTCCATCATTTGTAACGTGTGCAGTCTCACCAAAGACAGTGGTGTGACCGTGCATTTCCTTGAGAACCGTGAGTACTATGAACTTCGGGCAAATGTTTTCGGCTATAAAGACGATCATATCCGCTTTGCATTGCTCTCAAAAGCATGTCTTGAGTGGCTCTTGTTCATCAAACTTAATAGACCAAAAGATGCCTGGTTCCCTGATATCATCCACTGTCACGATTGGCATACTGGCTACCTCATTGATTATGCGAAACGTGACTCGCGGTATTCAGAATTGCTCAAAGATGTGAAAGTCATCTTTACTATCCACAATCTTGCATATCAAGGTAATTATGATTTTCGCTATAACCTGGATAAGTACCAAGATGATGGCAGAAAACACCTATTTGGTCTGCTTGACCAAGGTCTCCAGAAACAGAATGCACTCTTGCGGGGGATTATGTTTGCCGATGGAGTGAATACTGTGAGCCCAACCCATGCAAAAGAGATCATGACACCAGAGTTTGGAGAAGGCTTAGATACATGGCTCAGTAAATACAAAGATAAGGTCAGCGGTATTATGAACGGCCTTGATTTCAAGGAATTCAACCCGGAGACTGACGAACATATTATGCGTAACTTCAATGTACATTCGTTTGTCCATGCTCGTGCCAAGAACAAAATGGATCTTCAAGAAGTGTTCGGATTACCGGTGAATGAGAATGCTTTTCTTATGGGGTCTGTCGGTCGGGTCGCTCCACAAAAAGGTTGGGACATAGTCCTTGAAGTGCTTCCGAACCTACTGCGTGAGCGCCCTCAGATACAGATTGTGATCGTGGGTAGAGGGGATGACCATTATTGTCAGCAGCTTTCTCGTCTGAAAAAGCAATTTCATAAACAATTGGGACTTCGGCTCATCGCGGATTTTACCCTACCAAGGAAAATCTTTGCAGGTACCGATGCGATGCTTATTGCAAGTTCATTCGAACCGGGTGGCATCGTGGCACTTGAGGCAATGCGCTACGGCAGTGTACCTATCATCCGTCGGACTGGAGGCCTCAACGACGTCATCGCTGACTTCAACCCCAAAACGATGCGGGGTACAGGCTTTTCATTCACAAGTCGTACCCCTTGGGCTCTGTATGGCGCTATCGTTGAAGCTTCCACCTTCTTCCTGCAAAAAAACATGTGGCACGCTGTTGTTGCAAATGCTCTTCGCTATGACAGTTCTTGGGAACACTCTGCCAAGAAGTACATTGAGTGGTACCGCCACGTGTTATACTCGCTGTGAGAATCTGAAACGTGATACTCTATACGTGATGCGTTAGGTATTACGTATTATGTATCACGCATTACGCATAACGTATTATGTTGAACATCTCCATAATCACCAAAACGTATAACCGACTACCCATGCTTTTGGAATGTATCAAATCGGTTCAAAATCTCCGCAATGAACCACAAGAAAACGAAATTATGTGGGAGCACGTCATTTATGATGATGGTTCAAGCGACGGTACTCGAGAGCATTTTTCAACAGAAAGATATCCAAATACAAGATATATTTACTCAACTGAGAACAAGGGAATACCTACTGCAGGCAACATTGCGATTGAAACGTGCAGATCGCAATATATCTTCGAACTAGACAGTGACGATATCATCCCTCAGCGCGTCTTGTCGAATTTTTCCAATACTCTCCGGGAGTATCCAAACTGCGAGTGGATAGTAACAGATTTTTATCGGATGGGGGAAGGCGGAGTATATATCATGGGTCAAGACTATTTCGGTTGGAGATTCCAGAATTGCAATGAAATACTCTCGAGTATCTTCAGGGGGGAACATTTCATCCAACATAATGTCCTCTACAGCAAAAATCTTTGGGGAAAAGTGGGCAAATATGACGAATTATGTAACATGGCAGAAGATCTAGACCTTTATGTGCGCTTTTTATTGGCTGACAAGATGCCACAGTACGTGCCGTATATCTCTCATTTTCATCGTGTGCATCCAGGTAACGTATCGCATGGGGTGGACATGGGAATACATAAACGAGACGTGGTTATACTGTACAAAAAATACCAAAATATGTTGATTGAGCGGGGTATTATTTGTCCGTTTGCATAGGTTGAATGTGTCGTCAATCCGCTCTAAAATCTGCTATACTACTATCCTCAATATGAACCTAGCATTATTTCTTCATTTCTATCAACCTCCCACACAAAAACGTGATCTTGTACTACGGGTGACGAAAGAGTCGTATATTCCCGTTGTACGTGGGTTAGTTCGTAATCCTCGAAGCAAAATCACCATGAATATCGCAGGATGTCTACTCACGAGGCTCGATCAGTATGGTTACTCCAATCTCATCTCTCAGATTCGCCAACTGGTCTCCAAAGGGAGGATAGAACTCGTCGGAAGCAGCGCTTATCACGCATTCTTACCCAAATTACCAGAGCGCCAGGTCATACAACAGATAGATTTGCAAGAGGCTATTCTTCATAAATATTTTGGATCGAATCTAACTTTGAAGGGTTTCTTTCCTCCTGAGATGGCTTTTGTGCCGAGACTTGCCAAGATCATTAAAAATAAAGGATACTCCTGGATAATCTTGGATAGTTTCGCAAAACGAGGTAATCATGCGCACGCGCCTCTTTATGAAGATGCAAATTGCATGCACTATTATTTCCGCAATCGACCGGCAAGCTATGCGCTTGTTGCCGATGATATTCACACAGCTCAACAATTCACTGAGATGGTAGATCGGCTTACCAAGGACAAACTCTACCGAATATTAGCACTTGACGGTGAAACATTTGGTCACCACCGTCCGGGCCATGAAAATCTTCTTGAGCGTATATATAAAAGCTCTGAAGTCACCATGCATACGATCTCTGAACTGGAAAACTTAGGATTGGAGACCGTCAAGTTTGAACCACGACGCAGTTCTTGGACGATACTTGATAGTCATAGAAGTGTGCATCAGCCATTTGTTCGATGGGATGATCCAGAAAATGAGATACATCGTATGCAATGGGAACTTACGGAGATGGCAATACGTACACCACACGATCCAAAATCTCAGAAGAGACTAGATCACGCGTTGTTCTCCTGCCAATACTGGTGGGCGAGTGCTCGTCCGTGGTGGCAGATTGAGATGGTTGAATCGGGAGCACACTCGCTTCTTCAGTCGATCATATACTCGCATGCGACGGCTCGGTACAAACGAAAGGCAGTAGATCTCTATCACAATATTATTGCCACGGCATTTGATTGGATGCGAAGCGGCAAAATGCAAAAAAGAGTGAACCAGGAACACGAATATATGCAGATGAATAGAGAAGACAACAGAGTGAACCAATA
>CAYUHI010000028.1:9961-12065 GCA_964444485.1 uncultured Gammaproteobacteria bacterium
TTTCTTTCGGGGCTTCGGTATAGTGAAACAATGATTGCATATTTTTGCGCGGAGTATTCGTTGGATCCTAGGCTCAAAACATATGCGGGTGGACTCGGCATATTGGCAGGGGATACCGTAAAAGAGATGGGCGATCAAGCGATTCCCTTTGTTGGTGTTGGCCTATATTACTATAAAGGATATTTGGCCAGAGAATATGATTGGTACACTCCAGAGTCTGCAGATCTTCAACTTTTGAAAGATACCAAAGGGAATATACTTACCGTCTGCGTCCCCATTGGGGGACGAGATGTGTATGCACGGGCGTGGATATATCGATATAAAACCGCTACCGTATACCTGCTAGACACTATGCTCCATCAGAATCATCCGATGGATCAGCAGATCTCATATTATCTCTATGATGAAGATATCCGTATCAGACTCGCTCAAGAAATGATGCTGGGAATTGGAGGTGCACGATTGCTAAAAAGCATTGGTATAGAGCCTCATGTTTATCACATGAATGAAGGACACTCGACGTTCTTATACCTTGAGGCGGTAGAAAATATCCCTATTGTATTCACAAATCACACGGTGATAGCCGAGGGCAATCACATGTATGAGCAGAGACTCATACAAAGCATGTTTGAGCGATATTTTGCTGAGGCACGCAAATGTACACTGCAAGAACTGTTTGCACTTGGAACATGTCAGTACCCTGATGTGTTTTCTTTGACTAATATGGCCATAAAGATATCAAAACGGATGAATGGTGTGAGCATGCTACATACTCGCAAGCTTGAAGAGGCATTTCCCAATTCGCACCCTATCGCAATAACCAATGGTATTCATGTACCTACATGGTTTCGATCTCACGCAAATAATTCGCTCCCAAGCGTACTCACCCCTCGTGATCTGAGACACATCCATGATGAAAATAAAAAGAACCTTTTGTTATATCTTCAACATATGACGGGAACAAACTGGGATCCCCATTGTCTCGTGTTAGGGTGGGCTAGACGGATCATTCAATACAAACGACCGCTTGCATTGTTTGCAGATGTTGCACGATTACAAAATATCCTATCTCAGTCTGCAGTACCAGTACGGGTCATATTTTCAGGTGTGCCTCACCCTAAAGATGCATGGGCGAATGATGCTTTGCGTATTATTCTTTCACTCCTTGCTGAAAAGTTCCGTAACCAGATTGTTTATATTCCAAATTACAATCCTCAGATCGCACAGATGGTAGTTGCGGGTTGTGATGTGTGGTTGAACACGCCGCAAGTGGGCTTGGAAGCCTGCGGAACAAGTGGTATGAAGGCAGCACTTAACGGTGTACTGCAGCTTTCGACTAGTGATGGCTGGATGGCTGAGATTGATATGAAAAAGATAGGATGGGAACTTGCGGATGACAATGTCTCAAATAGCATGTATGAGGCTCTAGAACAACAAATTGTTCCGGCTTACTCTACTTATTTAACACATCATGACCGGTTTGGCTGGCTCCATAAGATGGCAGATGCACACATGCTCATACGGACCAGATTTTCGACGCGCAGGATGGTGCAAGAATACAGTGAACATTTATGGACTCCTCAGGAGACGAGCGGAAATGCACTCCAAAACACGAATATTACTCTCCACGAGCAACAACCAATCCCTGCAGTGTATGCGCATGCGACATAGTTGACAGTCTTCAGTTATCTGCGAATGGCGCCTGTCCGCCTCTATCATCTCAACCACCTCAACCCTGTTCAGTGCAGGCTCTGTGGAGTGTCCATATTTCTGTGAAACGTTCAAAAGGTTCATTAACTTATAAGGGCAACGTCCAATTTCTTCGCGTAAAAACTCGTCGGACACTATCCGTCTTTCGCCAACTAACGGAGGCGAAATACAACTCCTCAGACATTTACGCTGCAGAAATTGCACGTTGGCCTTCGAAAACAGAAACGCCATGATATGTCGAGAGAGACGAGACGACACGAGAAAGGAGAGCGAAGTTATGCTTCGAGCTTATCGAGAAGTTCTCGACTCCGCTCGAACAGTAATTCTGGGCACAATATTTCTGTACTCTGTACTTTGTACTCTGTACCTTGTACTATTTCTCCATGATCATCGT
>CAYUHI010000029.1:0-2726 GCA_964444485.1 uncultured Gammaproteobacteria bacterium
GTGGCCACGAAGGGCGAGGAGTAGGCACCAGTCAGAGTGCCGATGAGGAGCGTCACTGCGAAGAATCGTATCGATGAACCCCCGAGGAGCACAAGCGCGACGAGCATGAAAAGGATCGTGAGCGAATTGTTGATAGACCGAACCATGGTGGCAGAGACTGCCTTGTCTGCAAGCTCTGCGATCGGTGCATTCATACGGGTCTTCCCATATTCACGGATCTTGTCGAATATGACGATCGTATCATGCGTCGAGAATGTCATGGTCGTTAGGAGTGCGGTCACAAAGAGCGTGTCAAGCTGTGCACCGAAAAAATGCCCCAGCAGAGAGTACGTCCCCAGCACCACGAGCACATCGTGTACGAGAGCTCCCACAGCCGCGAGAGCGAAGCTCATCCGCCGGAATGCATAGAAGATATACCCCAGGATCGCAAGGATACCCAAGGCCACTGCCACGATCGTCTTGCGAATTGCCTCCTGCCCGATGACAGGACCAACGGTATTCAGCCGGAGGAGTTTGACGCTCATGTTTGTCGACTTTTCGATTTCATTGCGCAGCACAACTTCGGCTTTCTCATCTATTTTGTTTGCGCGAATCGTCAGGGTGCCGTCGCTTCGAATGTCGTGTGATTGGTACTCCCCTTGGGCACGCTTGACGGAAGCCACGATGATATCCCGCGTGACAGGGGATTTGCCGGTGTTCTCGATCTGGTAGAGAACCTCCGTGCCTCCGGTGAAGTCGATGGAGATCGGATACCCCCACCGCACGATGGAGAACAGCCCCATGCCGATGACCGTGCAAGATATAAGCGCGTATAACCAGGTGTATTTGGAAAAATGAATCATAAAGATACTATTAGTATGCAATATACAACAATTACTCCTATTCACATGTCATCCTGGAGTACCGACGAAGTCGCGTACGATAGGATCTCATACATATAGATGCTATCGCTGCGCTCCAGCATGACTCGATTTCACTATCATGTTCCTTGTATAGACAAACTCATTCAGAAACATTGTGATCACTGTGCTTACGAATGTTTATAAAATATTTTGAGTAATCTTCGGGTAATAACAACGCCAGTGAAGAGACTTGTGATGACGCCAAGTGCGAGGGTGAGCGCAAACCCCTTCACGAGTCCAAACTGCGGGAGGAAATCCCAGTTGAGCGGATTAAACAGGATAAATGCCACAAGGAGTGTGGTGATATTCGCGTCTTTGATCGCATCCATCGCCTTGCCGAAGCCGAGCCGGACTGCGGTCTCATGTGGCTTGCCGTTACGGACCTCTTCTTTGATACGTTCGAAGATGAGTATATTACTATCAACAGCCATACCAATAGAGAGGATAAACCCAGCGATACCAGGAAGCGTCAGCACCACCGGCACCGCACGAAACAGCGCATGCGTGATGAGTCCATAGAGCACGAGCCCTACTCCTGCAACTGCACCCAGTCTCCCGTAGTACAAAAGCATAAACAAGACGACCATCGCCAAGCCAACGGTGCCTGCCACGACACTACGCTCAACATCCTGCGCCCCAAGTGATGGTCCTACTGTCTCGTTTTGTACGAGACGAATGGGGAGAGGGAGCGCACCTGAGTTTATAGACACTGCCAGACTCTTGGCAGAGTCTACCGTGAACTGGCCCGTGATAATGGCAGTACCGTCGAGTATCTCCGTCTGTACGACCGGCGCCGTCAGTAGGTCAGTGTCGAGGAATATGCCTACGAGTTTCTTCACGTTGCGGCGAGTGATGTCCGCGAATTTCTTCGCTCCTTCTGCACTGAAGTTCAGCTGCACACTGGGCTCGCCATTTTGGTTATTGAAGGTGACTTGCGCCTTCTTCACATCTTTGCCGGTGAGACCTGTCTCTTTGGTGAGTCGGAATATGGCAGACTGGGTAGCGATCGATAGAGGAACTGAGGGGTCAAGCTCTCCCTCCTCTTTGAATACGAGCTGTGCGGTCTTGCCGATGAGGTTGATTGCTTCTTCATGCTTCGTGATCCCAGGCAAGTCTACACTGATACGATACACCTTCCCCGACTTCAGCACCTGTATAGAAGGTTCAGCTACTCCAAAAAGGTTGACCCTGCGTTCGATGATATTGCGAGTCGAGGTGATCGCATCTGCAATGTCCGCTGCAGCTACTTTGCTCGTATCAGCTTCAAACACAAAGTGACTCCCTCCCTGCAGATCGAGACCAAACTTCGTGACAAATTCTTTTTTGAATTCTTTGCCATCACTCCCCGTGAAGGATATGACCGGTGCTCCGATCGACCTGTCTACTTTCCATTTACCGATCTGAAATTTGATAGGAATCTTTGCAGGAAGATTCACCCACACGAGACATACAAGTAGTACCACTACCAATATGCGAGATACTAATCGAATAAACATGAAGGTAAAATCAAATATCAAAAATGAAAATGCAAAAATACAAAATGCACGTATTAGACTTGTAGTGAAATAACAATTCTATGAATGTCTGTCATTCTCGACCTGATCGAGAATCTCTTGGTTGAGGCTAGGATATCCAACAAAGAGATCCTCGCATTCGCAAGGATGACAAGCGTTTCTTATTTCCCTACAAGTCTAATGCAAAAAAACGTATTGTATCGGACATCGGACCACTACACACAAGTTCCACGTTCCGAATTCTCCCGCAGAGCAGGATCCTGCTTTGCAGGACAAGTTCCAAGTTCTTCTAATGTTGGACTTCGGACGC
>CAYUHI010000029.1:2826-6552 GCA_964444485.1 uncultured Gammaproteobacteria bacterium
ACTTGAGCAACTCATCCTCATGGCCCACCAGCATCACTTTCGGTGTGCGCAGGAATTTCCAGATGAAGGGATCATTGTTGCGCTTGCGAAATGCGAGCTCATCTTCCGTCATCACGGTATAGTTGATCTCTCTTCCGAAATCCTGCTCACAGTATGATATCACCTGCGCGAGTTCTGGCAATACGATCGTACCGACTCCCAAAAGGTATATCTCGTCAGAACGGATATCCACCTTCTGTACATATTTGAGTGAAAGTGCGATCCCCTTCACTTTGCCAAGTTTAGGCCCTGCTTCTGCGATGAGGGTCGCGATGCGGGAAGTCTTCGCGAAAATACGGAGGAACTCATCATAGAAAACATAATGTTTATTCAAACGGAAAAATATCTTATTCAGTCTGCGCTCGCTTTCGAGAACTTTCCCCTTGACGAGAATGTCAAGCTCACGCTTAATCGCATTTACCTCCTCACCAGTACGGCGAGTGATATCTCGCAGATAGTACGTATCCTGTGGGCTGTGGAAAAATAATTGGAGTACGGCACGTCGTGTCTTGGATGTGATGATATATTGGAGCATAACCTTTGCGTGTGATTGTTATTCACCTACCGGTGCTGTCGGCTCCGCAGTGGTTGTTGACTCTTTCTTTTGCATCTGCTTTGCCTTTGGACCGTATGATACCTCATTCCCTGACGGAATCATACTGATCCACACGGTGCCACGAACAATGGGTAGCTCTTTCCCGTCTCCGTCGAGGAATCGCATTTTGGAATCAAGCGTCTCTTTCTCCCATGTACCTTTTACTGCTTTGCCATTTTGGAATGCGTACATCGTGCCTCCTGACGTGAGATCATACACCACATGTCCACCTGGGTAATCATCGTTTGCAGAGGACTCATCTGCCTCAATCACGATTACATTTTTGGCGGTGAGTTGTTTGTTCGTATCAAAATCCAGATGAGGTTTGTTCCCGTTGAACCGTTTATACAGATTGGTTGCCGCGTCGTACTCCCAGCGCACTCCATATTCGCCTACATTTGTATCGTAGAAATCATAAGATATCGGAGTATCTTTGCCGCGAGCACCGGTCGCCGCATCATCGATGAATTTCCACGGCTCCCAGGTTTTATCCCATGCGAGACCGTCTTCATCGACATTGGTTAGTTTGCGATTTTTCGCTGCATAATCCCAGAGCTTCGCGGTGCTGCTGTACATTGTGTGCTCTGTAGCAACTCCTGGTAGTCTGTCATAGTCACGATAGAAATATGGGTAGGGAATCGAGAACTGATTTAGATCATTATAGAAATTCCACTCAATCTTGCGAAGAAGTCCAAGTGCATCTGCAGGAGCGCCATTGCCACATCCACTCCCGGTTGTCGGATCACAGTTTGCACCACCGACGTGTGCATAGAGCGGATTGTTGCCCCACTCACGAAGGAGGTTAATAAAGTGAACCCGGGCGGACCGCACTGGTCCGACTGTCTTAGCATCCTGACAATAGTAAATACTAAGAGTTCGGGTAACACCACCTTCAGCGACTGCTTCATATACGACATCGGCATCGATGATGCCTGACTGAGGTCGAGCTTCATGATGATTCTCGATAACAACAGCGAGCGGTCTGCGCTTTTCCCATTTGGCTTTAGCGGTCTTACTCATCATTTCTCCATTCGTAGGACATTCTTCGGTGAGCGGCTCCGAAACAACGGTCGGCTCCACGTTTTTGTCTGTTGAAACACCCGACTTACCACTTGAAGTAGCGATTGCGGTGGTCCCTAAGTAAGATCCGGTAGCAGCAATAATGTATACAATAAGTGAGGTTATGATGAGTTTTTTTTGATCCATAAGTAGATCGCATTCTAGCGGCTTCCCAAATGCACGTCAAGGGTGATATGGTTATAGGATGTGTTGGTAGACACCTGCCTTGCATAATACATCAAACTTGATAGACTATCATCCATGACACAAAAAACGAAAGCTGAAAAAATTGCAGCCTCACTTCGAGCAAAACGTAATATCGAATCTGCCTCTGTATTATCACAGTCCCGTACCCCTTATACTGCGCAAACCGCAACTACCTCCCCTGGAGGTTCCGTTGCAGAAGACACGGGGGTTCATGTGTATGTCATCGGTGACCTTCGAAAGACTATAGTTGTGACACTTTGTGTGATATCTCTGCTAACACTTGTGTACGTTCTCCAATATAAGGGATATTTCTGAGAGTACAAGGAATTCAGGCGGTCAGGCTTTCAGGAAGTCAGGAAATTCCTCCTTCGCTAAAGCTTCGGCGGACAAGACAGGCGAGGAAAATACCTCCCCTTACATCCCCTCCTACATTAGGAGGGGAATCGAAGGGGTGGTACGTGACTCAGGACGCAACAGGCGGACACCGGACGCTGTACGTCGGACGACAATAGAGTGCTATAATGTCCCCCATGACTCAACAAATACTCCCAGGTAGAGATATCCTTGCAGGAAAACTCCAGATACCTCATTCCCCTTCACAACGCGTGGTCCTCGTGGGAGGGTGCTTTGACATCCTCCACCTAGGACATATTACCTATCTCAACAACGCTAAGGCCGAAGGAGATGTACTTGTGATAGCGCTTGAAAATGATGCCTTTATCCGGAGTCGAAAGAAGCGCACACCATTTCATACCCAACGCCAGCGCGCACAATTACTAATAAACCTCAAAAGTGTTGATTATGTGCTCCTGCTTCCTACTATGCGCACCCATGAGGCATACCGCGTGCTTGTCGAGCGGATCAGACCTCAAGTTATCGCAGTCACCGCGGGTGATCCGCTGGGGGACAAGAAGAAAATGTTTGCAGAGGCTCTTGGCGCGAAATACATCGTCGTGAATAAACTTATCAAAGGATTGTCAAGTTCTACCATAAGCACCTATGCTCGTCTACTGCACGATTGATATTCCACAAGAAGCCAAAAAGCAGATCGAGAAAGAGTCTGCCCCTGTCTTTTCTTTACATCCGGAATATCTTTGGTATGACGCTGACGGATATGCAATCACCCTATACTCATGGCCTAGTGTTGAACCAGATCTTGTCGACAAACTGTCCGACAAGTTGTCAGAGCTACTGTTTGAGCAGGAACGCTTTGCACTATTCGGATTCAAATATGTTGTGAAGATTGGCAGCCGAATCGATGTACAACTTGAGTTCCAGGAAGACCGCAGGTATCGTGAACTCGTAGATTCAATCACTGGTTTCTTTAGCCCTGATGGGAAAGCGAACCATATACCTTCAATACCCCTCGCACGATACAAGATCCCGTCGAAACAGCAATACTCACATCTGAAAAACCAACTTGCCAAGATCAAATCGGAAGTAGAGCTATCCGTTGAAAGTGTGTCGTTGACCAAAGTGACCGACTTTGGCAATGGCATCCGCACATATGACCATCTGAAAAAGATAAAGTTCGCCCACGACGAGAACGGATGACAATTCAGGAATTCGTCCGATGTCCGATGTCCGCCTGCCTCGTCCGCCGGTAATAGTAGAAGGTTCATAAAGTTCGTAAGGTTAATAAGGATGTCATTCTGGAGCGTAGCGATAGAATCTATGTAAAGAGATCCTATCGTCTCAGCCCAAGGCTGATCCTCCAGGATGACGCTCACTCAGCATCACTAGTGGTAATCCCCTCCTTGGTCAAGGAGGGGATTAAAGGGGAGGTATATCTAAGTGCCTGATTTCCTGATTGCCTGAACTCCTGA
>CAYUHI010000029.1:6652-11039 GCA_964444485.1 uncultured Gammaproteobacteria bacterium
CCTGAACTCCTGAATACCTGACCGCCTGAATGCCTTTGTGCCTTTATTCGTTCTTCCTTGATTTCCCCGCTACTTCAATCCACAATATACCCCATATGGGACTCACGACTGAAACGGTTCAAGACAACTCTCTCACTCTTATCGTAAGTAACCCTGGTCACCCTCTCGCACAGTCAATAGCATCCTACCATGCAGAGCATGATGTGCGCGTTATTCAAAGTACTCACATCCCTCCCAAACTAAACCCTTCCATCAGATTTTGCTACTGCCTCACCAGTGTCCGTTATCTCGCAGAAGATGCCGTCGCGCTCGCTGATATACCTCATACAGTGCTTATCGCTGGTATCACCGCACAACCAAGTCATCGTGATCAGCAGATTATCAAACTTATTCTCAGACATTATCCTCATGTGAAGGTTGCACTCATACCCGAGGGTAACCATGACATGCCTATCATCATCGAACGTCTTATGTACTTTTCATTCGACGAAAAATTAAGATACACAGTCATCACAAGTACAGCGATAGTCAGCGAGACAGACGACATAAAATCTTCTCGACTCTCTCGAAGAAGAAAATCGAAATCTCTCCGCGACGCGTATATTTCCGTTATCAGCAGACCGATGCGCTTCATTGTGTTGCTTGTCGCGCTTATCCTCCTCATTCACACTGCATATCTTGTCCCCCTCGGTTTGGGTGTCGCCGAGACCGCTTGGCAGGCTTCACGACTTAGTCGTATGGACTCAGGGGTACTATCAAGAGAGCAGGTGATCTCAGACCCTTTTTCTCACCCTTCTGCGATGCTCGTCTTGGGACGCAAACTCTACAACCCTATACGACGTGGCTGGCTCTTCGTAGGTCTCGCTTCTTTTCCTGAGCGGTTGTTCGATGTAACAGAACATGCTATCGGACTTTACCACCTCGCGCAGGAGACTCGGGAATACACCGACGTTATGGTATCTAAAATGTTCGATCCCAAAGCGGTTTCTCAAGATCAGATTCTTGAGAAGAAAACCCAAATCAAAGATAATCTCGAATCAATCCAAGACAGTATCCGCATCATACGGTCACAGGTACCTGCATCTATTCTCAAGCTCCGAGATATAGATGTCTACCTTTCACAAACCGATGCATATATCACACTGGGGCTTAAGCTTTTGGATTCGTTTGACTCTATCTTCGCAAAAAATTCGCAGCGGATCTATGGCATATTTTTTGCCAATGATCGTGAGATACGACCAGGTGGAGGATTCATCGGATCATTTGCACTTGTGAAACTGAAAAATACTCAGATTCAGGAATGGAAGGTGTACGACGTCTATGATGCCGACGGCCAGCTCAAGGCACGTGTTCCCCCTCCCGAAGCAATAAGCAAATACTTAAAACAACCATTTTACTTCCTTCGGGATAGCGCATTCACCCCAGATAGTCCGACAAATGCCATAGTGGCAGAAGACTTCCTGCAAAAGGAGTTGGGAATTACCAAACTAGATGGCGCAGTCATGGTGACATTCTCAAGCATAGAGAAACTTCTGTCAGACATAGGGCCTGTGTACCTTTCTGAATATCAAGATACCATTTCAAATGAGAATGTCTATGTGAAGACTCAATTATATGCAGAACAAGATTTCTTTCCAGGAAGCACGCAGAAAAAGGATTTCCTGCAGGCCCTGACAACTCAGATCCTTATGCACCTTGGTGAACCCAAGATGTCTTTCCAGGCCATGGGTTCTATCCGCCAAAGTCTGGATGAGAAGCTTATCACGGTGTATTTTCACGATCCTAGTGTACAGACACTCTTTGACTCCATGTATTGGTCCGGCCGACAACTCACTCCAAGTTGCATCACACAAAATGTGCCCGTCGCGCAGACATGTATACCTTTGTACATTTTCCCTGTTGAAGCAAATCTTGGGGTGAACAAAGCCAACGCGTTCGTCCGGCGCGACTATGAATACAAGGTACGGGTTCTGGCGCCGGATGGTATCATCGAGTCTGAGTTTATCGCATATTTTGAGAATGATAGTTATCCTGATGTATTCCCGGGGGGCACTTACAAAAACTACTATCAACTGTACCTTCCACCTGATGTAATGGTACAGTCAGTGCGTGTCGATGATACCATTGCAAATGACGTAGATATTTCGAAAGATAAATATACTCACCTGAGTCTTTGGCTAGAGATACCACCTCAAGCGAAAAAAAGAGTAAGTATCAAATACCGAACTGCGCTTAAGCTCCCCAAAGAAAATAGTCAGATACAGGTGATCTTTCAAAAGCAAATAGGACTCCCCTCTACCGACATTGCGTTTAAGTTCCAGTTTCCAGACGGATACTCTCCCTCGGAGACCAATTTTTCCCCCCTTGCTCAAGATACGATGGTTGAGTATAATTCCACGATCGATTCGGACAAGTTTTATTACATACATTTCTAACTATTCATGAATACGTCCCAGCCTTTGCAGTTGACATGCGAACTCCGTACCGTCTTTGGCAAGAAGAACCGAGCACTTCGCAAAAATCTATTCATCCCCGGCGTCATCTACGGAGAAGGCAAAGATTCGCTCCATGTCACGGTACCCTACCGCGTATTTTTAGATATATTTCGTAAGGCAGGAGAAACCACTATCGTCGAGTGTACCGTGGATGGTAAAACCATCCCCACTCTCATTTCCGATGTCTCCGTCCATTCAGTGAAAGACACCATATTGCATGTGGACTTCCGTCGAGTGAATCTCAAAAAGAAAGTAGAGACTCAAGTGCCAGTCGAGCTCACGGGTGATTCTCCCGCTGTGAAAGCAGGCGGTGTGCTCCTCCAGCAGATGCAGGAAGTAACGGTCGAGGCGCTCCCTCAAAATATCCCCCACGAGATAACGATTGATATCGCCCATATCACCGAGGTCGGACAGGAGATCAAGATTTCCGACCTGCCGAAGAGCGAGACTTATGAGATCACCGATGAACCGACAAGAGTGTTGGTGTCAGTTGTTGCCCATCGTGAGGAGTCTACTGAGGCTCAAACTGAACGTGCAGAGACTGAGATCACCACAGCCAAAGAACCTGTCGAAGGAGAAGAAGGTGCTGAGCCCACAGAAGGTGCCGAACCCAAGGCAGAAGCTCCACCCGCAGAGAAACCCCTCAAAGACAAAGCTGCAAAATGACGTTTCCATGACCAAAATATCAGGTGGCGTTCATTCCTCTCAAAGAATGACTATCATGCAAATCTGAGTGGTATCTGCTACAATCGTCAAGTACGACGCATCGCAGCGCAACTTTATAAACTTTATACACCTTATAAACTTTATAAACTTTCAATAACCACCCTATGCAATCTATTCTCGTAACGGGAGCATTTGGACTCGTGGGGACTGACTTAGTCAAGGCGTTACACTTGGCATACCCAAAGGCAAAGCTTGTCACACTCTCTCACAAAACCCTGCATGATACACACGGTACAGTCGAGAAAGGCGATGTGACTGATATACACTCCCTTGCATCAGTCATCACAAAACATAAAATCACTGAGATATATCATTTGGCGGGACTCATATCTTTCGGAAGTGAGAAAGACCCCCAGCTTGCATGGCAGGTGAATCTGGGAGGGCTGAAAAATGTGCTCGATCTCGCAGTGAAACATAAGATAAAGGTTTTTTGGCCGAGCTCCATCGCAGCCTTCGGGCCAACAACACCCAAGGTAAATACTCCCCAGCATACCATTCTTGAGCCCACCACCATGTACGGAGTGAACAAAGTCGCGGGTGAGCTCCTCTGTCAGTACTATCATCTGAAATATGGATTGGACGTGCGAAGTCTGAGATACCCAGGTCTCATCGGCTACAATGCCCCTCCAGGTGATGGGACCACCGAATATTCTGTACATATCTTCTATGGCGCGATTCAGAAGAAACACTACACGATTTTTCTCAAAGAAAGTGCACGTCTCCCGATGATGTATATTGATGATGCGATACGGGGAACCATCGATCTCATGCGCACTCCATCGAAGAAGATCACCATACGGACGAGTTACAACTTTGCCGCCGTCAGCTTCACCCCCAAAGAGCTTGTCGCAGAGATTGAGAAGCTCGTGCCCGGATTCACCCATGACTACAAACCCGACGGCAGACAAAAAATCGCCGAGTCATGGCCACAGTCTATAGATGACTCCCAAGCAAAAAAGGACTGGGGATGGAAGCCTCAGTATAATCTGCGCAAGATGACAGAGGTTATGTATAAGGGATTGCAGAAGAAACTGAAAACTATTCCATAACGTTGTTCCCCGTCATTGCGAGGAGCGACTGTGTAACATCAATCATGAATTAGACTTGTAGCGAAATAAGAAAACTTGTCATCCTTGCGAATGCGAGGATCTCTTTGCTAGTAAGTT
>CAYUHI010000030.1:0-9629 GCA_964444485.1 uncultured Gammaproteobacteria bacterium
AAGCCCGCTCATCCCCATTGACTCTTATCCTACGTTTTAGTAAAGTAGGTACATTCAGTTTTTATCAATTTGTCTTATCGCATGATTACTCTCTCTAAACGCACAGTTCTTGTCTCTTTAGCTTTTCTTTATATGGTAGTCACGACTGTCGCAGCGGTGCGTTTCTACGATATGTACAAGTACTACGAGGCACGAGTGCCAAAGACAGATAAAGAAGTAGAGAAGGAAACAAATATGCTCATGAGTGAACTCAAGAAAATTATGCAGGTCCCTGACGAGAAACCAGTAATTGCTACCGTAAACGATAAAAACACACTGAAAGCTCAACAAGCCTTCTTCGCCCAAGCAGAAAATGGTGACAAGGTTATTATTTTCTCGAAGGCAAAAAAAGCGGTCCTATTTCGACCCTCATTGAATAAAATTATTGAGTCTGGACCGTTGTTGGTTTCACCCAACCAGACTACCACAGGACAACAAGTTCAACCGATAAAAGTCGCAATTTATAACGGCACGACTGATACCGAACTCGGTAAATCCGTGGATGAAAGACTCAAGAAGGCAGCTGGTCCGGTGATAACGACGACACTCGAAAACGCCCGATCAACTGCGTATACAGAGACAACAGTGATTGATCTGACTGGCAAAAATAAACAACCTGTCGATGATATTGCTAAGTTCCTTCAGGCAAAAGTAGGTACGTTGCCATCGACAGAGGTTAAGCCGGATGCTGATGTACTCGTCATTGTCGGTGCAGCCAAATAACAAATAAATTCTCTCTTCGAGGTCTCCATCACGAATGGGAAGTACTCTTTCGAATGTCTATTCCATATCAATTGGTTCCTTTGTATACTGAAAGAATAGTGTTCGTTCTGTAAAATATTTTCGTACCTTTTTGACAAGCCATGAGCAGATTACACACGATTCTTCAGAATTCGATACGGGGTTGCTTATTAATGCTTTTGGGCTTTATATTGTTCTACAGAGGCACACTACCTCAAGCAATGGCTCAACCAGAAGGATTCGCTAACATAGCACATCCTATCGAGATACTTGACGGAAAAAATGTCATTGCAGAAGGAAGCATTATCAGTTTGAAAAGGAGTGGATATGTACCTGCTTCAATTGAGGCGGATGATGATATAGTCGGGGTAATCAACAATAACCCTGCAGTTTTTTATGAGCAAGAAAATATGAAAAATAGCTACTTGGTAAGTGGGGGAGTTTCGTATGTTCTGGTAGATATCACTAACGGACCTATCAAAAAAGGTGACTATATTACATCGTCGACAAAACCAGGGGTAGGAGTCAAAGCTACTATTGATGGGAAAGTAGTTGGAAAGGCAATAGAGAATTACGATGGTACTAATAAGACAGGCAAAATTCTCGCAGAAATCAAGCCAGAAAGGGTAGAGATCAATGATTATGAAGCTAATATTTCGGGTTTTGGCAACAAAAGCAATATAGGGTCCACGGCGCTTCGATTTTTTAATATTGCAAACGTGTTTGCACTCAAAGATCCATCAAGAGCATTCCGATATATTTTAGCGATTCTTGTAGCACTGATCTCAATCATCTTTGGTTTTACTGTCTTTGGTAGAGTGGTGGTAAGGGGAGTAGAAGGTATGTCTAGAAATCCACTTGCTGCAAAACTCATCATCTTCAGCATTGTGATAAACCTAATATTAACGGTCATCATTAGCGGATTAGGCATACTTCTCGCGTTGTTAATAGTTGTATACTAAAGTATGGAGGTGTTACGTGTCTATTATTGGCTGATTATTCTCAATGCAACCTTTTTTGCACTAAATGTATACCTTTTTATATTTCTCCTCCGCGAATTCAGCAAACTTATAAAGAAGTTACGAGATATTGAATTGGGCCCGGAAGAATCGCTCAATCACATCCAGAAAGAAGCCGAAGATACGATAGAGAAGATTAAAAAATCAACCCAAAACATCATCGACTCTATAGAACTATATAAGGGGGATGCGGAACAAGTCTTCAAAGATAAATATTCGGAAAACATGCGCACAATGACAGAAAAAGTTGCGCATACGATCGATTCATCAACACAAGAAGTTATCACGACTTTTAATAAAAATAATGAGACCCTAACTTCACATCTGAGAAATGAATACGATCTCATACTCAACAAACTTACCTCTGAGATTCTGGTTACAGAGAAGGTATTCGCCGAGGACTTCGTGAAAAGAAAGCAAAAAATTGAGCTTGAGATCGAGAAATATGAGAAATTACGCAAACAAGAGATCGAGGCTTCTATCGTAGAGCTTGTATATCAGGTTGCCCACAAAACTATCCCCGACTTAGTCCCTCAAAAGCAACACGAGGCGATAATCATGAAAGAACTTGCAGACGCTTTAGAAGCCGGAAGATTTTCGCTTAGTAGTTTCAACAGAAAGAATGAATAATATCCCCTCAACTGCATCATACGAACGAGTACAGTCACTTGTCGTGCACCTCAAACAAGCGGAGGGCTACTTGTATAGTGACCCGAATATGAGTTTTGAGCAACTTCGTTCTCATATTTCTATGGAAGCCACAGACCTTTTACAAGCCTATGTTGACCAAACAAAGATAAACATCACAGATAAGGGGGGAGTGCAAAAAGCGCTTGCAGGGCTCATTAACTATCTACAAGGAATAGAAAAGCTCACCATTACTACTGCTGTCGACCTTAGTAACGAGTTCATTCTCAGACTTCATACCTGGTTCGAAAAGAACTTGAGAGTCTCGATTGCGATTGAAAGCTACGTCGATAAAAAAATATTAGGAGGCTTGCTGATTTGGTGGAGAGGTTCATATATTGATCTGTCCCTGAGCCCCAAAGTAATAAAATCGTAACACAATTCTATGGATTTCGACACACAAATCAAGCAATTCGGCGAGTATGGTATTGTTGAAAAAATAACATATCCCATTATTAGAGTGTCTGGACTACCTAAGGTATGCAATAAAGAGCTCGTCTTATTCGAAGAAGGTAGTATGGGGGAAATATTTGCTCTCCACGAAGATTATGCAGACGTACTTATGTTAAGTAGAGAACTTGTTGGACTAGGTTCTCGAGTAGCAAGGACTGGTAAGTATGTCAGCATGAATCTATGTAAGGAGATGCTCGGCAGTGTCATAGATCCATTTGGCAACTTTCTCCAAGACTATCCCTCACAAACTACCAATAATGAAGTCAGAGAAATCGACAATGTCCATTCTAACCTCATTGAAAGAAAGCTTATCCAAGAGCCTTTCTTAACAGGATATAGTGTAGTTGATTCCATCGTTCCTCTTGGTAAGGGTCAACGCGAACTTATCATTGGTGATGAAAAAACGGGAAAAACATCATTTCTTCTGGGAGTTGTGCGGTCGTACGTTAAGGCAGGCTCACTCGCAGTATATGCTGTTATTGGGGGTAAGAGACAGGAAGTAGCGCTTATATATGAATTTCTAAAAAAAGAAGGACTGCTTCACAGTACTGTAGTGATCTTTAGCGCCTGCGATATAGCACCCGGCAGCATCTACTATACCCCCTATGGGGCAATGACCGCAGCTGAGTATTTGAGTCAGTTCCAAGATGTAGTTGTCATCATGGATGACCTCACTACCCATGCCAAATATTATCGAGAAATCGCCCTCCTAGCGGGCAAGTATCCAGGAAGGGACTCATATCCTGGTGATATATTTTATGCACATTCTCGACTTTTAGAGAGATCAGGAGTCATTCAGGGTGAGGATGGTAAAACAAGATATATAACATGCCTACCAGTGGGGCACACCGCCGACAACGACGTAACAGATTACATCATTTCCAATCTCATCAGCATAACAGATGGACACTTACTTTTTGATCGAAAAGAAGCCCTAAAGGGTAGATCTCCCCCCATACACATCGGATTATCAGTGTCACGCGTTGGCAAACAAACCCTTTCGTTTCTTTTACAAGATATAAGTAGAACAGCCCTCAATTTCCTCGTGTCAAAATACGACAAAGCATACACACTTTCGCACTTCGGGGAGGAAATGTCTACCGAATCACAAACGGCTCTTATTAAGGGAGGGTTGTTATACGACTTTTTTACTCAAAGCACCACCACATCTGTTCCGCAAGAGATTCAGGCATTATTCATCGCCATGATCCTTTGCGATTTCTTTAACGAAACGCACCAGAATATTCGACTCATGCGGGACAAATGCATAGAAAGATTTACTACCGAAAAATCCACAAAGGACACAATATTTGGACTCATGAGACATAAAGATTTTGAGACGTTAGCCAAAGATTTACGCGATCGAAAGGAAATCTTTTTAGACTTATGCAAACCGTAAAAATCATAAAAAGCGAGATTCAAACTGTACAGCAAGTTAAAAACATGTTAACTTCTCTGCAGGAATTGTATGTGAACAGGATGCAGAAAGTGAAGGACTCAATACTGCTCAGCAGAGATTACTATGAGGGCCTCTTCTATATTCTTGCTGAAGTATTGCACGAGAAAGAAATGCGTTTTACAAATAAAGGTCAGGAAGGGACCTCACAGAACAAACAGTTGGTGATTTTATTCTCGGGGAGCAAAAAATTCGCAGGGTCGATTAACCGTAAGGTTTTCAATGACTTCCAACAATATATTCGCGAAAATACCTGCGAAATTATCATAATAGGCAAGATAGGTAGGGAACTCTTTGCACAACACGACATTAAGAATCCTTATGATTATTTTGATTGGGCCGAAGATTCAAATAAAACAGAGACGATTCATGCGATAGCAAGGAAGATTACACAATACCCTATCGTGAAACTATTTTTTGCACAATATGTAAATTTGACATTCCAGAAGTCTTTACAGGTTAATCTCTATGAAGGACTCAAAGATGAGATCATGAAAAAGCAACGAGAAAAAAGTCAATATATCTATGAACCAAATAAGAAAAAAGTCACTGAATTCTTTGAAACACGAGTACTTGAAGCCTATCTTTACCATACATTGCAGGAACTATATTTGGCACTTATTGGGTCTCGGGTCTTTCGGATGGAAGAGTCTTCGACGAACGCTAAAAAATTGCTCAAAGTATTAGACCATTTACATGTAGTAACAATAAAAAACAGAAAGAACCGAAATCAACTTTCGAACGTCACAAGGATCACGAACATTAGACGGTCATATAGCATCTAATATATACAAAATGTCTCAAACACAAATACATAGCGACCAGATAATAGGGAGAATAGTAGGCATTAGTGGAGAAATGGTTGAAGTAGAATACAATGAGGCAAATGCACCTTCGCTTCACGAGGTTCTTCTGATCGTTGATATGAAGGATGTATTCCTTGAGGTTATCTCTTCATCGGCGAGAAAGAATACTTTATTTTGCATAGTATTTGGATCCAGCAGACAACTGAGCAGGGGTTTGGCTGTTCAAAGAACACACGAAACCGTCCGCATTCCTGTGGGCAATTCGATTCTTGGGAGGGCAATTAATATCATAGGACAATCATTGGACGGTCTAAAAAAACCAGAAGTTTCCGAAACCTCTGCAATTCACGATTTTCACCCGAAAAATCTGGGTGACATAGTGCCTATGAACGGTATATTGGAAACGGGGATCAAGGCAATTGATTTCTTTGCACCAATTATTAGAGGAGGGAAGACAGGAATATTTGGTGGGGCTGGTGTAGGAAAAACTGTGCTACTTCAGGAAATAATTAATAATCTGTTGGTGAAGAATACATCAGATAGTAGCATATACGGTGTATTCTGTGCAGTTGGTGAAAGGACGAGGGAGGCAAAAGAATTACTAGAGGTAATGAATAAAAACGAAGTATACAAACGAATGAGTTTTGTTATAGGGCAAATGTCTGAGAGTGCTCCAGTACGATCAAGAACAACATCTGCCGCTATAGCAATAGTCGAGTATATCCGAGATAAAATGAAAAAAGATACTATATTTTTCATGGACAACCTTTATCGCTTTGCTCAGGCAAACTATGAGATGTTTGCACTTACCGATGGTTTTCCATCTGAGGACGGATATCAACCCACCCTCACATCAGAGATAGCTACCCTGCATGAGCGATTATGTTCTACAAAGGATGGGTCGGTTACCTCGGTAGAAGCGGCGTACGTCCCCTCAGATGACATGGCAGACTATGCTATAAGAAATTTTATTCCCTACCTTGACACATTTGTAGTATTATCTCGTGAGATATACCAGCGTGGTATACTCCCCGCAATCAACCTTAATTTATCTAACTCCAAGGCCCTAAATATAAATTTCGTATCACAAGAACATCTCGCGGCATATACCGAAGCGCGCAGTATCCTAGAGAGATCAGAGGAACTGGAAAGGCTTGTTTCACTTATTGGATTCTCTGAGTTATCTTTGCGAGATCAAAAAACGTACCGCAGAGGAGAGATGATAAGAAACTATATGACCCAAGATCTATATGCAGTAGCACAACAAACTGGAAAAAAACAGACATTTGTCCCTCTTGCAAAGACAATATCAGATATGCTTCGTATCGTTTCAGGAATATTTGATAACGTAGATCCAGGCAGATTCCTTTACATTGGCGATGTCGAAACCGCGGGAATTGGCACCTCTTCTTAAAGTCCAAGGTATATTCTTACTTGATTTTGTTTACATATCAAGACTCCCGTCGAGATATCAAATGTTCTTTTCTTTCCCGAGTTCTCTTCAATAGAAATAGTTTTCTTGATAAGAGTTATGAAGTTGGAGTGCATAGGCAATACATCGAAAGGTCCCTTGTCATTAACAGCAGAAATAGATCTTACTGAACCTTCGTAAAGTACACTTTCCAAATCCATGACCCGCACAAATAGTTCATTTGTCTGAATAACTGACTCGGACACATCTGCCATGCTTACATGATATCAGACCTAAAAATCTTTTGAAGAGAATTTTATGCTCAGCTAGAAATGCCAATCCTAATAATAAATTGTATGGGTTTATTATCAGTATATCTGAAGGCACAACCTACTATATATTCGCATCTTATAGAAATGTTCTCTTCTGAAAATTACTAATTGCACATCGTTCGTAAACTTACAGCCGAGATTTTTATGTGAAAAAAACATTGTTCAATTTTTTTGGTAGAAAGTACTTATCATCCATCTACCAGAGCCAAATATTCTTAAAAACACATTTGCATTTGACAACGTTTGCAAATTTGTTTTATACTCATCTGAGAGCCAAAAACAATTACACACCCTGAAGTCTCATGAATCCTCAAATTATTTACTTCACACCTAAGGAATTTGCACAGAGGATAGGTGTATCTACATCTACTCTTCGGAGATGGGAAAAGAACGGCTTAATGCAGCCGATTCGCACACCTACTGGCCATCGAAGATACTCACAGAATATGATCGATGAGTATCTGAAACAAAAAGTCGTTCAACAAGCAGTCAAGGTAGAGCACGGTAAACAATGCGTTGTCTACACAAAATCCCAATCTGAAAGTCCAAGCACATTGATATCGACCTATAGTATAAAAGCTGGAAACGATGTGAAGAAACTGTTATTTAACAAATGGACCCGTATGGGGGTGATTGCTGGTATATTCTGTTTACTTTCAACCCTCACTCTATATGCAGGCTTCATGGGAATGAAAAGAATCTCTCAAACAGTTTATGTCGCATTTTTTGAGCACAAAAAAGAACCCATTGCTGATGTCAATAGGTCGCAGCCATCTATCCCGAACAAAAATACGGAGCGAGAACAGGAGGTTGCCCTTGATCTTTCTGAAGTGCTTGCTGTATCTACTTCAATAAACAAGGCGCTCGCTTTCAATATTCCCATCACTTTCTATCAAGATATAAACGCAAAAGGCATCACAATTGATGCTAGTGAAGGTAAGGTTTTTGCCTCTAACATCTTATATGGAATAAGAGCGGGAACAGGAGTGACTGTTTCGAGTGGACAAACTCCTACTATTTCCATGAATGGAGTGGTATCAATTGGCGGACAGAAAGGAGTCATTGAACTTGTGGGGGGAGAGGGGATTACTATCGACGGTTTAACTGTATCGAACTCTGACAAGGGTTCAAGCCAAAGTATTTTCAAGAATATTAATGTCAATGGCAGCACTATAACAGCGACAGATAATAACGACACCCTTAAACTTACCTCAGGCAGTGGAATAAGCTTGAGTAAGAGTGGTAAGGAAATTACAATTTCGTCTACTGGTGGCACGTCGAACTATGAGTATTGGACAACCAAAGTAGACGGAGTGACTTATGATAATATCGAAGACGGAGAAACCCTTGACTTCATATCGGGTTTGGATTTAAACATCACCCGAAGTGCTGCGAACAAACTCTCGTTTGCGCTCGAGCCAACAGTAGACTCGGTGACAACGATGAACTTCCCGACAGGGGGAGCCATAAACGGCACTGACACTACCATCAACTTTAGTAATTTCAATGTCAACGCGAATGGCGGGGTCACTATCGCTGCGGGACAGACATATACTGTAGGCTCTGTAGGGCTCAATAGTACAGCCACTAACTCTGGTGCTTCTCTCGTTGGAGTTGATACTTCAGGTTTTACGAATTCGACTCCATCAAGCAACAACCTACAAAACGTCCTCGAGGGACTTGATGCTGCCATTGGGAGTGGATCATCTAAATGGACAATAAGTGGCAATGTCCTCTATCCAACGAACCCAACAAACTACAATTTAGCCATTGGGGGCTCTACAGTAACTACAGCTCCCCTCGGTGTAGATATAACTAATGGCATCGTATACATCAACGATGACCTTGAGATAGCCGGATCACTTAATAGTGCCAGATTGTATCTTTCTGGCGTACAGGTGACATCTTCCGCTGCAGAGCTTAATACCCTGGATGGGGTGAATGCAACCTTGACTGCAGGAGAGCTCAACTTCTTAGATGGTACAACCGCAACTGCCGGGGGAGTATTCTTTGGCAGTGGCACCTACCTCACCCAAGACACCGCAAACTTCTTCTATGACAATGCAACGAATAGACTTGGCATCGGCACTACTTCACCCGGTTATCCATTGGATGTAGTTGGTATTACTCAAGCATCTGGAGGGTTCAGAACGAATAGCGAGACAGTCACAGACTTCACCGGGGATGGTCTTGCATTAGCAACAGGAAGCCTCAAAGTTGATATACTCTTTAGTGCGGATGGCACAGGATCTACCAGTTCATATTCTGGTTTGGAATATGCTGGAGCCTCAAATCAACTTTCACTTTTGCAGGGATGTGGAAGTGGTCAAGTATTAAAATGGAATGACTCTACAAATCTCTGGGAATGTGCCAACGACTCTGGAGCAACGAGTGCCATCATTAATGTCGAACAAGGAGACGTGGGAGTAGGTACGAGTGTAGATACCTTAAACTTCGTTAATGTATTCAACCTTACTACATCGAATGGAGGTTCACAAGTAAATATCGATATCGCAGACGACATACTCAACTTTACAGAACTATCCGACTCTCTTACTCTTGACAATGACACCAGTATTGCACTCTCAAGCTATGATCTCAATATCGGGTCAGGAATCTTATTCATCGATAATGCCGGTGCCGTTGGCATCGGTACCACTGCACCGGGAAGCTATGCATTGAATG
>CAYUHI010000030.1:9729-10866 GCA_964444485.1 uncultured Gammaproteobacteria bacterium
CTACCTTCAAACTGGGAGGAGCAGTGACTGAGGCAACCCGCATCTATGACGGATCGTATGAATACCTGTACCTGGACAATGCAACGGGTAGAGTCGGTATCGGCACGACTGCCCCAACTTCCACTTTGACTGTTGCAGGAACCTTTAACACTACTGGAAATACTATAATAGGTGATGCATCAGGAGATACGCTCACGATAAACGCTGCATCCTTAACTCTCACGAACGCTTCAACACTGGATCTCGCCAACACATCGGTCGCTGCGCTCAATATTGAGTCTGGACTCTTGAGCCTAGATACCCAGAATACTAGGGTCGGGATTGGTACAACAGCACCGTCTCAGCTGCTCGATATCGCAGGAGCAGTACGACTGGGCACAGCAGGAGCATACAATGTTCTAAACACATCTGCTGCAGGGGGAGCACCAACGGGTATTCTTTATTGGGGAAGTAGAGAGATATGTGATAGTTCGGGGAACTGTGTAGGATCAGGCTCAATCGGTGGGTCGGGCACGACGAATAAGATTGCGAAGTTCACTGGTGCCTACAATATAGGAGACTCTCAACTATTTGATGATGGAACAAACGTAGGAATAGGCACAACGACCCCGTCATCACGACTTTCAATATTGCCTGCGACTGCTGCAGCTCTCGATATCCAACCATATGGCGTATCCGCGGGGAACACTAGTGAACTTAGGCTCAAAGAACTCGTAGCAAATGGCACAAACTATACTGGGTTTAAGGCTCCTGACAGCCTCAGCACAGATATAATATATACTCTTCCTGTGTCGGCTGGCAGTTCAGATTATGTCCTCACATGGCAATCAGGAAATGCGTTGGAATGGAAGCTCGTCACGGGAGTGGGTGGGGCTGGTGATATTACTGCAGTCGGCTCAATGACAAGCGGTGATGCATTCGCAGATGCGACAGCAGACAATGATTGGTTGGGGTTAGGTTCAGGTGCAGGAAGAATTGCATTTGATGATCAAACACCTACTGACTACGTCAATATTCTCGATGCGTATGTAGGTATCGGCACCACCGCACCTGCTTCTATGCTCTCCGTGGGTGCCACCAACCAATTCCAAGTCAATAGCTCAGGC
The DNA here is from genome assembly GCA_964444485.1 of uncultured Gammaproteobacteria bacterium. Lineage (GTDB taxonomy): Bacteria > Patescibacteriota > Microgenomatia > UBA1406 > GWC2-37-13 > JAGOLU01. The sequence continues at coordinate 10,836 of CAYUHI010000030.1, forward strand.
GCAATTGCCGCAGCAACCGGTGTCACCTCTT
>CAYUHI010000031.1:0-9958 GCA_964444485.1 uncultured Gammaproteobacteria bacterium
ATGCAACCACAATAAGCGCTCCTCGTCGTATTTCGACCATCCTCCATCATTTTCCTCTCGTGCGAAGGGTTTTGTACAAAGTGCTATTTCCCCGATCTGACCTGATGCAAAACCCTCAGCTGGAAAGTAACTTTAAGCAAATAGTCAACCAAGATCTCACAGAAGTAGTCAAGAAGGTAGATCACAACACTCTCATCATATGGGGCAAAGAAGACACATATGTACCAGTGACTGATGCAATGCTCCTGCACAGTTATATCCCACACTCAATACTTAGTGTATTTCCCGGTATGCGGCACGATCTTCCCATTCGTCATAGCAATCTTATTGCCTCTTCTATCCGGACATTTCTCACCACCAAAACCGTAGCCTAGGTGTTACAATCTTTCTATGACCCCAGGTATCTTCCTTACCGCCATAGGGCTGTTTCTCGCTCTGATCTACCTTATGAAGTACGTGTATTTGTTTCAAATCAAAGAATATCGTTTTGACAGTATGCGGGCCCGGATGGAAGATGTGGGAATCGCCCAGTTTCTGTATGGATGGGACATCCGTACCCCCAGCATACGACACCCGCGCAATATCGCACTTCTCGTCCTGGGAACGGTGGGTATTACCCTCATTTCTCAGGTCATGCCCCAAACCACCGCTCCGGGGATCCTACTTGTTATTTTTGCTCCACCCCTTGCATGCTTAGTCACTGCGTGTGGCGTTGTTATCACAAGCATTCCTGTTGCAATCTATCGCCGACATGTCATCAAAAAAGCTAAACAGCTCATCGCATATATTCATCCTACGATTATTGCGATCACTGGTTCTTATGGCAAATCCACCACGAAAGACTACCTGTTTGAAATACTCAGTTCTCGCTATAACACCGCAAGAACTGACCGTAATCAAAATACCGATATTGGAGTTGCCTTATCAGCGCTGCGCAACCTGCGCGAAAAAACTGAGTATTTCGTAGCAGAAATGGGCGCATACAAACAAGGAGAGATCAGGGCGGTCACCCAATTTGCCCCTCCCAAGATAGCACTAATCACCGCTATCGGAAGTCAACATATGAGTCTGTTTGGAGGGAAGGAAAAGCTATTTCTCGCCAAGAGCGAGATTGCTGAGCGTCTACCTTCAGACGGTAAGTTGTTTATTTCCTCAGACATAGATCGTATCTTGAAACTTCGATTGCGTAAAATGGTCCACTGTCCCGTAGAAGAGTACGAAGCCGTTTCGCACGACCCCCATCAGACAGCTTTACATGCTGCATCTGCGGTTGCGAGGTACTTGGGCATGAACGACGAAGATATACATTCAGCAATTACAAAAATAGATAAGCCAGTTCATCTGCAGCCCCTCAGACACCCAAACGGGTATGAGTATCTGAATTGTTCATACAATTCCAACGTAGAAGGGTTTATTGCTCATCTGCGTATGCTGCGATCACTCAGAAAGCAGAACAAAATTGCTATCACTAGTGGTATAACAGAGCTTGGTAAGGAGAAAAAGCCTGCATACACCCGCATTCTCTCTGAGTTACCTGCCCACACCACGCTGTACACCGCAGACCCATTGTTTCGACGCGTTGCTACCAAATCGCATCTGAAATCGGTAGTGTATGAACCAAACCACTACCGATTGTTCGCTGTCATTGAGCGACTACTTACCCCCGACACTGCCATTCTTATTGAGGGAAAGTTTCGTCAAGATTTCGTTGATCGTATTACTTCGTAATGAAAACGAAATAAGAAATAATTTGTCATCCCGACTCCCCCATCACGAGTGGTGGGGGGTGGAGGGATCCCTTGTGATTAGAACTTATTTTAATACTATGGCTTCTAGAGGTGGGATCAAGGGCAATTTTTGTTATGCCTCACTTAGGAATGAGCGCCAGTTTTTGATAATGTGTGTATCTATGGTAAGTTCATGAATACCGTCATATACAAGATGCGTATCAACTTCCCCTTTTGCACCAAGCGACTGCCATTGTGACAAGCCTTTGAGCATGTCACTGGAGTAGGTTTGGGCAGATTTTATCTCGACTGCATGTTTAACCTCTCCTTCATCGATTATGATATCTACTTCTATGCCGTTGTTATCACGCCAAAAGTAGTTCTTTTCATTCTTTCGTTTATTACATTGTTTCTTGATCACTTCTGTAATGACAAAGTTTTCAAATATTTGTCCGTATGCATAGTGCGAAGCTAATTCGGCAACAGAGTTGATTCGTAGTAAATAACAAAGCAGTCCGACATCGTAGAAATATAGCTTAGGACTTTTGATAACACGTTTACCAAAATTTTCGAAATACGGTTGCAGTGAAAAAGCTATGTAGCTTGTTTCAAGGACACTAACCCATGATTGAATTGTTTTAAAGTTTACCCCCACGTCGTTGGCAAGAGATGTGTAGTTTATAATTTGTCCTACTCTTCCAGCAAGCAACTGGAGAAATTTTTGGAATAGTAATACATCCCCGATATTTTTGATTTGCCGTACATCGCGCTCTACATAAGTGCTGACATAGTCTTGATAGAAATCCGTTGGGGCAATTGATTTGACAAGCGGCCTAGGATAGAACCCTTGCAGTATGGTTTTTTGTAAATGTGTTGTGTATAAGCCAAAAGAACTCTGCTCTATTTCCCTGTATTCAAGGGGTAACAAAGTAAAATTTGCCACTCTCCCTGCTAACGATTGTGCAATATGCTCCGCTATTGCAAAGTTTTGTGATCCAGTGATAACAAACTGTCCATCAATCTTTTGTGCATCTACCTCAGTTTGGATATATGAAAGTAGTTCTGGTAATTTTTGCACTTCATCAATAATCATTTTCGTTCCAGTTCCAACTTGAAGAAAGCCAACTGGATCTTGTTTGGCGGCCGCAAATAGGTCTAGACTTTCTAAGTTGTAATACTTATAGTCAGGAAAAAGCGTTTGTACCAAGCTCGTTTTGCCGGATTGTCTTGGCCCGGTAATAGCAATAACTGGGTATTTATCTTTAAGTTCGAGTACTTTTGAGGTAATAAATCGATGTATCATGTAAACAGTATAATCTATACAAATTAGGAATTCAACTCCTTATTTGTATAATATGTTCGGTTCCTGTGTTTAGACTTTATCAAAGTCAATACTATTTGCTCAGTCACCTTTATAGAAGTCAAGTTTAGTCAAAAAGGCCAAGTTGCACGGGGTGTCGTGTGTGAGGTGGCTGGGCGATAATACGCTCGACTTTCTGAAGAATACCGTCTAATACTTTTGGGTACTTATGGAATTGCCGCGTCTCTGCCCAGGGCTGATCCCCCTCCTGCCTCACTTGTGAGAGAGCACTGCAGGCACGGTCGCAATGACTGAACGACAGGTATGGAGATATTTCTAAGATCTGCACAACTTACAGCCTGATCATATACGTTTCCTTCTTGAATACACCAAATATACGATAACCGCGATGAGCGTAAGTATACAAATCACGAGTGCCCCCATAGATAGTGGGGAAGTGAGTAGAGAATTCTCTGTTTGAATAGTTATCTGTATTTTTTTGGTTTCTCCCTCGTTGAGGTTGATCGTCTGCTCGCCCAGTACTGATCCGTCACTTGCGGAAATAACTTGGATTTTGTGAGTGCCCTGAGCGAGAGCAGGGAGCCGTATGAAGCCATGCTCGTCTGAGGTGATGTCTTCTCCTCCATCATCGACTCGTATGACTGTGTGGGGCACTGGCTTGCCCGATGTGTCTAGGATCTCAATCGTTGTAGTGAGTATCTCGTCGGCTTTATCTGCTCTGGGTTTTGCTGGACTTACGGGGAGAGGTGTTAGAGTGGGTGGAGGTGTGGATGTGATTTTCTTCTTGGATGGTGACGTATAGGGGGCGGTGTTCACTTCGCTTTGCGGGGTGGGCGTGGGAGTCGGGGTACTTGTAGGACTTTGTGTGATAGCTCCTACATTGAATTTCATCTCTTTGGTGGTTACATTGCCCGCATTGTCGGTGATCATGAGTTTGAAGGTATTTTCTCCGCTGGGGAGTGGGTGTGAGGCGAGGTAGGGGAATGTGATGGAGAGTCTGTCATCGGTAGTGTCACTCGTGTGGTTGTTATACAGGAGTACTCGTGCGTCACTGTCATTTTTCAGGATTGTCTCGCTCTTACTCTCACCACTTTCGAAGGGGATAGAGGAGAGGGAGACGGTGACTGCTTTATCTTGATTTACGATTATGGCGTAGTTTGCTATTCCATTCGTATCGGTAGCGAGGGAGAATTTGAATGCGGGATTCGTACTGGTACTAGAGCTGGTGGGTGTGTCGATCGTGGTGAGTACAGGGAATGTAGTATCTAGGATAATTGTGTCTGATACGGTGGATGACACATTGTCTACCCCGTCTTTGAATTTTACATACACTGTCTTGGTGCCATCGGTACTTGTGAGTGTTATATTCTTGCTTGTGGCATAGGTCTCCCACGAAGCTCCCGCAAATGACGCTGATTCTGAGAGCATCATGTGGGTGGCACTGGTAGCAGTCAGGGAAAGTGTCACTTCTCTTGACTTAGTATATGCCGCTCCTGAGCTTATGATAACTGATCCACCTATCGGCGCTGTGGTATCTACGACTACCTCTCCATAGGATGCGTATGAGCCGATGTTGCCCACGATATCTCCCGCTTTGACGAAGAAATAGAATATGCCGTCAGTCAGATTAGTATTGACCGTCAGGACATTCCCCAGAGTAGTCTCTGCCGTATGCACTACAAGTCCTGCAGTGTCTGTCGTGACTTTGTAGATGTAGTTACTGATACTCGAGAGAGCATCGGTGGCTGCTGTCCACGCCCAGGTTTGAGTCAGGGCACTGATGGGACTTGTGGTGCTGGGTGTACCAGGAGCAGATGGAGCGCTCGTGTCTACCTTGATCACATTGCTTGAAGTGTAGGTAACTTGATTGGTGGCGTTGTCTGCGACGAGGTACTGGTACTCGTAGCAGTTACCCGATGCCACCGTTGAGTCAGTTAGATTGGGGTACGTACCAGTGGGAGTAATAGTTGCATAACTACTGTAGGTGCCACAGCTCCCTGAGGTGAGGGTGGCTGACTTTCTTTGAACAATCCTACTGGACGTATTGATCCCTGCTGTCGCATCCGTGCCATCTGAGACGGTGAGTGAAACAGAGGTGGTGCCCGTGTACCCATCGGAGTAGGTGATACTGCCTCCGCTAGGTGCCACGATATCGATGATAAAGGTATCGGAGGAGACTGAGCCATTGGCAGTGGTATTGCCATTACTATCTGTCGCCCGGACATTCATGGTATGGGCGCCATCGGAGAGAGGGGAAGTAGTACACGTAAATGCTTCTGAATTACTGTTGAATGATCCATCACTGGCAGTACAGGCGCTCCAGCTCCCGTCTGTGCCATCCATCTGGTACTGGACTGCAGTTACGGTGCCGAGTGCTTCTGTCGCAGTGCCTGACAGAGTAGGAGTGTTGTCATTATTGGGATCAGGGGAAAGCGCTGTGAGTGCAATGCTTGGAGGTGTGGTGTCGGTAGTAAGCCCGATAGATACGGTGGATAGGGCGGGAGTATCCGCTCCGCCAAACTGCATGATCGCCTTCACGGAGATTTTCTGTGACGTGACAGGGAGGGCTTGCATCGCCGCTTGGGTAAGCTCTGCGACGGTACTGTTCTGAGTACCACCGGTAGCATTTGCCCATACTCCACCCGTGTAGTACTGCCAGCGTGGGTCACTCACATAGCCACACGCTGATCCATCCGTCAGGCATATCTGATAGCCAACCGAAGCATTACCCGTTGCGGTCGCATTTGCAGTGAAGGAGTCCCAGCTTGTGACGGGTGTCGTGGTATATGCGGTGGTGGTGTACACGCTATATGTCCCTGTCTTAGCGAGGGTAGCATCATCGACGAGTATGGTCTTACTTCGTTTCACGAGGAGTCCATACTCGCGAGCAGATGCAGAACCGGTGAGCGTGCCGGCGAGTTTCCACCACCCCGAGCCTACGGGGCTTTCGGCGTAGGAGGTTGTGATGGTAGCACCGTTGTAGTAGAGCTCCGCAACTGCGGAGCTGACGGTACCGCCTTCATTCCCTGCAGTGGCATCTCGGACATAGACGGACAGATCATAAGTGGCGGTATCGCCCGCGGTTATGCTCTGCACAAACTTCGCATCTGCTACGGTGCCAACTGCGATTTGAGCCGCGCCGAGGTCGGCGCGGCCAGATGAAGAGGAGAAAGATTGAGAGATAGCTACGGGATCACTGGTGCAGCGGAAGCCTACGTTGTAGTACCGAGAGCTAGGTGCACTATCCAAATAGAGCGTGAAGGCTCCTGCAAGCGACGTCTTATCCCAACGGCCACCGCGCAGGAAACCATTCGTGAGAGCTCCTCCATACACCTGCCCTGTCCCTTGGTTTGAGAGGTAGAGACTAGAGCCATACAGAGCTCTCGCTCCTGCGGCTACATTCGCGTGATTCCAGTCTACCCAGCCTGCAGTGGTATTCACGGCGACTGATTGTATTTTGTTTGTCCATTCCCAGACATTACCTGCGATATCCCAGAGCGCACTCCCATTGGACAAAACCAGTGTCCGCACTTGGGCACCTACGGAGCCCGACTGACCGATGGCGGTGTTTGTCGCCGTGGTCAGCGCTTCCGTCGTGCCTCCTGCATCGGTGTAGGCAGCGCGATTCGTGTCGGTGCTCGAAGCGACCCTCGCTTTGGCGGGGGAGTTGTCATTGTGTCCTGCATACAGATACCCGTTGCCTACGGTGCCCAAACTCCAGTTGGTATTCTGGCCTTGTGCATTGGTCGCGATCGTCATCCATTCGGGATCGGTGGTGAGGTGTGCAGTAGTTGCTCCCACGGCCACGGTGCCACAGCGGGTATTTGCTTCGGTTTGGTTTATGTAGGCGATAGGGTAGCCAGAGGCAAGAGAGGCGACGACTCTGTTGTTGTCGGGGCTCCCGCCATCGGTACAGTTATTGGCAGGGGTGACCGCGCCATCATCACGGTACACCTCATAGGTCGCGTCTGCGGGACTTGTGAGTCCGACGGTAGGCGTACTTGTACTTGCGCACTTCGCCTCGTATTTCATGACGAGGAAGTTGCTCGTGCTGAAAGTGCCGTCCCCAGGCACCTCCACCCAGCCTGTAGGTGCATTGGCAGAAGAGCTCCAGGAAGAGATGTCAGTGGCGAACGCGGGGTTCACGATCTTGTTGGCTCCCGTCACCGGGCGAGCACCAGAGTCATCGACGGTCACGAGAGCAGTGTCGTAGGTATATGAACCTGCATTGGCAGTATTGAATGTCCAGGTCTTGGTCGTGTCGTTGTACGCAAGGACATTGGGGAGCTGTGTAGCGGTGAAATACACAACAATTGCGAATCCTACCACTCCAAGAAGCACTGCCAAAAGACGAGACTGATACCGCGAAAAGCGATACAGCGGAGCGAGCAGGTAGTCTTTGAATTGGTATGCTGATTTGTTCATAGTATTGACATATCCTACCTTCCCGTCTATAATTTACCCATCACGATGATTGGATAGGCCTAAGGTTTCGACCGAACGCCGATGCCAATCTCTAGTTTTTTATACTCATCTAACTTCTCGAGTTTCCACCCTTGTGATCGCACACCCAAATTCAGGTTTTGACTGTCGATAAACGCGTGCGTGTTCATGCGTCTAATCTTAGTGAAAATCACGGTGAAAAACAACTACCAAATAAGGACGTTTCCAGACCATGAGCGTTAGCGTGTTTGAGGTGGCCTCTGAACGAACTACAAAACAGATTGTATTTCGCAGGTTGCATCATTTCTTTGCGTACCATTTGTTGCCTTTTTCGCATCCGACGCTGGAATCTTTCTACCGTTTTCGCACGGATGAGCACATGATCGTGATAGATCAGATAGCCGACAAATGGTATGCCGAACGACACATTTTGGATAAATACTTTCTCAGGATGGAGGGTGAGTGCGAGTTTTTCTTGAAGAAACACACCGATAGTGTCGCGTACTGTTTTCAGATGTTCTTTGTCCGGATGGATAATGAGAAAATCATCCATATATCTGGCGTACCACTTCTCTTTCAGACTGTGTTTCACATACTGATCAAGCTCATTCAGATAGACATTCGCAAAGAGTTGACTCGTCAGATTGCCGATGGGGATACCCGTACGCTCCCGCACAGATACCACCTGCTCGGGGAGAGAGGCGAGCTTACCTTGTACTCTGTAGACTTTATGATTCGTGATGATAGTCTCGATAAGTCGCATGATCTCAGGGTCTGTGATTTTCCGGCTGAGCAGACCGATAAGCACGTCCCATGATACGCTCTGGAAATATTTGCGTATGTCACACTTGAGGAAAAAGAGAGGGGTGTCTGGGCCGTTTTGACAGCGCGCTGACATGAGGAACTTCTTCACTCTCCCTAGTCCAAAGTGGGTACCCTTGCCCGTGCGACAGGCATAAGAATCATAGATAAACCCCCTCTCAAGTATTGGCTCAATGACATTCACGAGCGATCTGTGGACTATCCTGTCTCTGAAGTTGGGAGCGGCTATATGGCGCTTCTTGGGATCAGTGATCACAAAGTAGACATAGGGCTTGGGAACATATCTACTACTCCTGAGCAAATACTGGAGCAGACAGATATTATCTTCCCGCTTGAAATCATACAGGAGCGTCACCGGTCTATCGCGCTTGCCGAGTCGCACGCGCTCATATGACCGAAAGAGTTGTTCAAGTTCGGAGAATTGTAAAAAGTCTTTCATAGCATCCTATTTACCCTGCCTTGATTGCTCAAGGCAGGGATACAGGCGTTGTATTCGCCCGTTTTGATCTGCGGGCAGGAAATGGATATTGTGATCTTCTGAATCCTGGACAGATATCCGTAAATATTTGTCACTCATTCTGGTGTTTTCACTGATCACTGGTGCAGCGGAAGCCTATGTTGTTGTTCCGATTGCTAGGTGCATTATTCAAATTGAGCGTGAATGCTCCTGTATTCGACGTATTATTCCAATTGCCACCGCGCAGGAAACACTGACAACTTTTTATCCATCCCCTCTATGTAAAGCGTATCACAGAGGTGAGCTCCTCAGACGCACGCACTATGCCCGCATCCAGCCCTGCAACAGTCTTCCTATCTCATTCATTTTCTCTACGGCAAAGGTATATTGTTTGACGCTCATAAGACGCACATCCTTGGTCAATCGTATCAATATGCGCAGTGTGTCAAGGTCTCTGGATATCTTATGTTGTATGACCCGTCGCACATCGATATCACGCTCTGTATTCGCCTCTATGACGCTCACAAGGATAACGAGAGCGAGGGTGTAGATCTGGTGACCCAAGAGCGGACGGTGGTTGCGCGGTAGCTTATTCAGAAGGTGATACAACCAAACCACGAAATCGTATGTTTTTTGAAAAGTGTGGAGATTCTCGATCATATACTCACTGTACACCACATCTAGATTTCTCTGTTCACACTCAATGTTTGTCATTTTTGAGCTATACTAGAAGCATAAGTTAGTCATTTGAGTTGTCCCAGCATATCGAGGACTTGCTGAAATATTGTGGTTATTTCGATCCGGTCGTTGACGCGTTAGTCATCCCGACCGATGTGGAGGGATCCCTTTCAAAATGATAGCATTACAAGATTCAATAATTACATAAGGGATTCCTCGTCGCCAAGCTCTCTCGGAATGACAAACTGTGTCATCCTGAACCTATTGCACATCAAACGCACATATATGGTTCGAGCGGAGTGAAATGGAGTCGAGAACTTCTCGACATACTCGAAGAATAATATTTATGAGCCTTACATACTATTTATGAAATTATGAAAACTTTAATTTCGCTTGATCTGGCAAACCAAGAATCGTGGAACGATATGAAATGTGCTGTCAAGACAATGATCTCGCAAAATACATGGGAGGGGAACACTGCTCGATCCCAGGTTAGTGATTTCCTTAAGG
>CAYUHI010000032.1:0-9609 GCA_964444485.1 uncultured Gammaproteobacteria bacterium
TCAAAAGATGATAAGCAAAAATATGCAAATGAGATAGATCAACTACGCAAAGAAATTGATGCAAAAGAGAGATCGGTTACTCGTATCGCAGAAACCCCGGTCGAAGAATACTTCGACCTGCATATGATCGCTGCAGATGCATCAGTGACTGATGAAGACTTTGATGGAACCAACTTTTATCTGCTCGACAGCAAGAAAGGGAACGTGTATGTAGTAGACAGCGCTGAGCGCTCTCATAAAGACTTCTCGTCCGACAAATACAAGGGTGCCTTACAGATAGCGGCGACAGAACGATATATTTACGTACTTACTGCCAAGGATGGTGTGTATTTAGTTGAGGAAGATCGATCAACTCAAGTCATCAAACCCGATAGTACATGGGGAACAGTGACTGATATGCGTGCATATACTGGTAATATTTACCTGCTTGATAGTAAAAAAAAGGATATTATCAAGTATCCTGGAGTTGATGAAAAGACATTCGGTAGTGCTACACCCTATCTCGTTCCCGAATTGCAGGGGAGTGTACAAACTAATGACCGTATGACGATTGACGGCTCAGTGTATACGTCCAGTTCCACGAACATAACCAAATATATTGCAGGAAAAAAATCAGATTTTAAGTTGATTGTGCCACATCGCACCGTAGGGATAGGAGCAGTATACACAGACCCTGATCTAGAGTCGCTCTATGTGTATGACAATACCCATAAGGCGCTCTATGTGGTGAGTAAAGAAGGGGTCTTCGATCGTCAGTGGCTGGTAAACCAACAGGTCATTGCTGTTGCAGCAGGCGAAAATGGAAAGCGAATCTTTGCAATAACACCCACCCAAATATTTGAGATGGAAGACGGTATGAGTCCGCAGTAACCAATCCTAAGGTCCACATTTTCCGGAGCCTGCATTAATGTGGTTCGTACAACATTCGGCTGCACTGGCAGCAGTTGCGCCATCGGGTTTACAAGTGCTTTGTATAGTCGGGATAACAATAAGTCCATCTTTAAACACCCCCAAGATGGGGCCAACCACAAAGAACCACCCAATAAGAACACCAATTGCGACGACAAGACCTATCACTGCTGCAGTCATGCGGTTACGCGCTTCTCCGAGCTTTTTTTCTTCACCGCCTGAAGTGATCCAGTTCAATGCACCAAGAAGCAGCATCACGAAACATATCATGGCGATAAAGAAGAAAAATATTGCTACTCCCCACGATACGATACCAGAAAAGTTCAGATTACCAAACGGCCCTGGCGCAATCGTGCCGATGACACTTCCGACTCCAGTCCCCTGTGCATATACGTTCATAGGTTAAAATCCAAATGTATTAACTTGAGTAACCATAAGTATAGTGCGCACGACTGCGTATGCCACAACAACCACGATAAGACCTATCACAGCATAGGTCATGGTGCTGGTCGCGTCGGTGATCTGCTTTTGCTCTCCGGCTGAGGTGATGTATCGGTATGCACCAAAAAGCAGAAACACCAGACAAACTCCTGCCCCCAGTGTCACTGTCAGTGGTACTGCAAGACTCAGGACTTTCCCAACACTCCAGAAATTCAGCGCAGCAAAGTTCCGCATGACGTAGCGCGGATCTTCAATACAATTGTTTGATGCTGGCAGTGGAGTGGGATCAGGATTATTCGAACCCTGAAGACATTCGCGAAGTGAATTAAACGTTCCCGTATTGTTCTCGACGCATCTGGGTGCTGTGGTGGAGGGATCGATCTGAAAATTGGTGTCACAATCCCACATTGCGCTAACTTTTCCAGTAGAAAGAAAAAGTATAAAGTATGAAGTATAAAGTATAACGAAGAGATATTTGCGCATGCTCTCATTGTACTCAATTTTCCTTCAAGTCAAAAGAGGAACGTATTCTTCGAGCTTGTCGAGAAGTTCTCGACTCCGTTTCACTCCTCTCGAACAGTATGGTCTAATCATACTCACTTATACCGTTAGTCAAAAGGGCTTGTGTGTTGCATGCGGGAAAAGTACAATAAATGCAATAAACGATAAACAGTAAACAATAAGCAATATGCGCTGTCGGTACAAGTTGGATTGGTCAAATGTTTGTTTTTCTTTGTTTATTGTTACTGTTTACTGCTACTTACTATGTTCAGTCCAAAGTTCACCATAACAAACAGCATACTCAATAAGATCGGCCGTATTGAGGCGGCAGTCGAAGTGATTCATCAGGCACCAGTAGTCCCTTTGTGGGAGAAGGAATTCCGTCAGGATGCCATAGTCCGCCAGGTCCACCACGGCACGCACATCGAAGGCAACCAGCTTGGGCTGCAAGACGCAAAAGATATCTTGCTGGGGAAGGATGTCGTCGGGAGGCCTCGTGATATTCAAGAAGTTATTAACTTTCGTAAAGTCATTGAGATTATCGATGATGATTATGATCGTGAAGTACACAAAATCACCGAAACTCTGATTCTCAAACTTCACAAAACTCTCATGGACAAGATACTTACCCCAGATCTGTGCGGCACCTATCGAAAGAAACAAGTGATCATCCGCAACTCGCACACAGGGGAAGTGACGTTCCGGCCCCCTGAACCGATCAAGGTTCCCTTCTTTATGGATGAGTTCGTGTATTGGCTCAACAGTACACCAAAAGACGTGTTGCACCCAATACTCAAGGCGGGTATCGCACATCATGAGATGGCGCGTATCCATCCTTTCGTAGATGGCAATGGCCGGGTATCTCGCATACTCGCAACCCTCATCCTCGTGCTTGGTGGATATGATATGCGTCGTTTTTTTTCACTCGAAGAATTTTATGATAAGGATGCAGAAAGTTACTACAAGGCCCTGCAAGCAGCCTCGGCAGGAGATCTTACCGTGTGGCTTGAGTATTTTGTGTTTGGAGCGGCAGTTGAGTTTGACCGAGTACGTGAGAAGATCCTCAAGCTTTCTCAGGATGTTAAGCTTAAGACGAAGATGGGTGGACGACAGGTTTTTCTCACTGAACGACAGATCAAACTCGTCGAGTACATCACCGACGTCGGTTATGTTCAAAACAAAATGTTCTCCATGCTTTTTCCGGATGTGTCGGACGACACGGTCCTGCGGGAGGTAAACGAGCTTATCGAAAAAGGTCTCATCCGCAAAGTCGGCAGCACGAAAGGAGCAAGGTATGAGATTAACTGAAAATCAAATGACAAAATCTCAATGTCAAATGTCCAATAAAAATCAAAATTCCAATGACAAATAATACACTAGATACGCAATCTGGGGCTCCTAACAGTAGGAAGTATGATTTGGTCGAACGGACAACCAAATTTGGAGAAGCAGTGATAAGGTTTGTTCAGTCGATACCGGATAGCTCGGTGAATACGCCACTGAAGTCACAACTTGTGCGATCGGGAACGAGCGTAGGAGCTAATTATGCAGAAGCGGATGGGGCAGATTCTAGAGCTGATTTCCGACACAAAATCGCCTTATGCAGAAAGGAAGCTAAAGAAACTGCATATTGGATACATATGTTTGCCAATGCCATCCCAGATAAGACCGATGAATGCAGGATACTTTATAAGGAAGCAAGAGAACTGACTTTAATATTTTCTTCCATTATCCCAAAGAAGAAGGTGCAAATTTAAATTTGGTTATTGGGATTTTGTTTGACATTTGTCATTTGAATTTTTTCTCGCATGTTTTTCAAACAACTCGCACTGGTACTGAGTGAGATGGAATCCGTTTCTTCCCGTCTTGCTATTACAGAAAAATTAGCAATACTATTTCGCGATTTATCCGCAGAGGAGATCGCGGTTGTTCCATATCTCCTGCAGGGACGTGTGGCGCCGGCCTACACCGGTATTGAGTTTGGGATGGCAGAGAAAAGTGTTGTAAAGGCTGCAGCTTTGGCACTTCAAATGGATCACAAATCTTTGGTCGCCACAGTACTTCGTGATGGTGATGTTGGTCGGTCAATCGAAAAAGCACGGGCAGAATATACGTCATTTGAACAGAGAGATCTAGATATTTTGACATTGTTTGCAGAGCTTACACGTATCACAGAAGCTACCGGTACCGGGAGTCAGGAAGTAAAAGCAAAGATATTAGCACTATTGTTCTCTCAGCTTGATCCTCTCTCCTGTCGATACCTCAGTCGTATACCCATCGGTCAGCTCCGATTGGGCGCGTCCGATGTCACCATACTTGATGCATTGTCATGGATGCTTGGAGGTGATAAGTCTTTGAGACCGCAGATAGAGAAGGCGTATCAAGTACGGCCTGATCTAGGGTTTATCGCACAAACCGTGAAGATGCACAAACTCAAGAAAATCGACGAAGTTACGCCTCTTGTCGGTACCCCAATCCTCATGATGAAAGCAGAAAGGCTTTCATCGGGAGAGGAAATTATCGAAAAGTTAGGAAAGTGCATCGTTGAACCAAAATATGACGGATTTAGATTACAGGTACATATAAAGAAATTCAAAAATCAAAATTCAAAAGTTAAAAGTGATATTTCATTACATCAAACGTATGATGTCAAAATATTCACGAGGGGGTTGGAGGTGGTCACTCATATGTATCCAGATATCGTTGCGGCAATCCAAAAAGAACTTTCTTGTGAAAACTGTATTTTCGAAGGAGAGGCATTGGGATACGACGAGACACATGACAGATTTCTCCCATTCCAAGAGACTATCCAGCGCAAACGCAAACATGACGTCGCAGACGCAGCGGAACGTATACCCTTGCGGCTTATGGCTTTTGACATATTGTATTTGAATGACGAGAATGTCATTGACAGACCCCTCGTAGAAAGAAAAAAGATGTTATCTAGTATTATCAGGGGCTCAGGTGTTATTCACCTTTCACCGATGACCACTATCGGTGATGGAGACAAAATAGAGAAGCTATTCGAAACATATGTCAAAGACGGTCTTGAAGGGATCATGGCAAAGAAACTCGACAGTGTGTATAAGCCTGGTGCACGTGAGTACTCTTGGGTGAAGCTTAAGCGAAGTTACTCAGATAAAGTCACTGATACTATTGACTGTGTAGTAATGGGGTTTGATGCAGGGAAGGGCAAGCGTGCGGCATTTGGAATCGGAGCAGTGCTCGTAGGGGTGTTTGACCCGAAGATAGAAAAGTTTGTCACCGTGGCCAAAATCGGAACAGGGATGACGGATGAGGAATGGAGGACACTTAAGGCGAATAGCGAAAAGCGAATAGCGAAAAGTAAGCCAGAGGAGTACTCAGTCGCAAAGGAGATGGGATGCGATGTGTGGGTGTTGCCGCATATCGTGCTTGAGATACGATCAGACGAGATTACTCAATCGAAACTGCATACAAGTGGGTGGAGCCTTCGATTTCCACGTCTGGAGCGATTTCGTACAGACAAAAAGCCACAAGATGCAACAACACTCAAAGAACTGAAGGGTATCATGAACAAGCGGAAAGACTCCCTGATCAGGGTTTAGTGAGTTATTCTTCATCTGTCACTTTGTACATATGCCCCCCCATTTCATATTCAGATTCTATGAATGCCCTGCCGACCGATTGTTCAACGGCGGCAAGGAGTAATTTCGAGACGACCTTGATCCAGCCCTCTCGTTCATACCTGCGAAGAGACATAACATAGTGGATGGATTTTAACGCTTTACTGATCACCCCCGATTTACGTGCCCTCATAAGGAGATCGTGATCTTCTGGAAATAAGACGTTCTTGTCATGTCTACTGGACACAAGATATCCTCCGACATGACGGAAAAAATCTCGTTGAATGATGCCGAGTCCTGGTGTCGGGAGTGGTGATGTAAATAATTGTGAAGCCTCGACAGCCTTGTTGTAGAGTGCAAATGTGAAACGGAGTCCTGGATCTCTATAGGTTGTGCGCACTGAAGGGGAATATAAGAGAAATTTACTCTCAGAACACTCGATCGCAAGCTTGAAGAGGAAGGAAGTCTGAGGAATGCGTGAATCTGCATCAATGAATATTAGGTAATTGCCAGATGCGTGTTCAGCTCCCAGATTTCGCTGAACTGACAAGTTTCTCCTTTCGGAATCAATCTGATGTAATCTGAGCTTATCGCTATACGATAGGACAATAGTTTTGGTGGTGTCTTCTGACCGTGCATCTACATGGATTACTTCAAAATCTTTGTAATCTTGTCTGATCAAATCGTCAAGCAATCCGCCAATAAACTTCTCTTCATTGAGTGTAGGAATCACAAGTGAAAATTGCATAAGAGATAATTATAGCAACAAATATCCAGCAGTGTCGTTTGGCACTGCTATAATGCACCTATGCAGCCGTTCTTCTCAATAATTATACCCACGCTCAACGAGGAGGACTATTTGCCTCGCTTACTTGCAAACTTTTCGCAGCAAAAAGTTGCTAATTTTGAAGTGATCATCATTGATGCGTCATCCAACTCCCAAACAGAAAACGCAGCGTTTGTTACTAGACACCCTTTTCCTCTCTTCTATCATAAAGTCGCCAAGCAAAACGTTGCGTATCAGAAAAATGAGGGCGCTAGAAATGCACAGGGAACCTATCTAATTTTTATAGATGCTGATAGTCAAATCCACTCAGACTTTATGCAAAACCTCACGAAAGCACTTGCGAAAAAACAAGGCCTCGTATATAGACCGTATACACTGCCGGATGACAAAGATTATCTGGAAATGGAGACATTATTTTTCATATACAATATCGTTGCAGAGCTTTCGTTTCTCACAAGTAGTCCTCTGGGCGATGGAGGGTGTCTTGTATTCGCAAAACACTTTTTTACCCATATAGGAGGATTCAACGAAAAAGTGCAAGCAGAAGATTATGACATCATGCGAAGATGTGTAGAGTGGAATGTTCGACCTCGGTTTTTAAGCAATGTGACGGTAGTGATGTCGTTGCGGAGAATCCGTCGGGAAGACAAGCTCAAACTACTTTTCAAGCATATGTTCGTAACTTTCTCAAGTTTAGTGAAAATAGAAGTCAAGCGAGGTACCATAACCTATGATATGGGTGGTGGAGTCATGAAAGAGACACATCTATCAAAGCATAAACAAGAAGCACTAAAAAAACTCATATCCAAAGACTACCTAAAATCTGCACGATTACTTTTTCGTAGGGTACTTGAATCAAAATAATATCTTCATTTCATTTTGTATACCCTGAACTGAGCATTCTCATATACCAAAGGTAGGTCGTGGGAATATGGTTTTTCGATGACCACATATGAGGCGTGATATTTGCGCGCAAGCCGCAGTAGATCATCGGTAGTCAGACGATAGTATGCCCGCCGGGTGAATTCGAGATTGTCAAAAAAGTTACGATTAAACTGTCCGATAGCCCCAGGGGCGACGTCCTCAAAACGTATCTTCCAATAGCCGATATACCCAGGGTCAAATGCAGCCTCCAGGAGCTCTGAGATGGTTGCGACTGTTGACCGTTCAGATAAGACACGCCAGTCGTTTTCATATATCCAGAACTTTTCAGGTGGTGTAATAAAAAGTGTATCTTTCGGTGTTTTTTTCTTTGCCCAAAGTTGCACGTCGTTAAAAGCATTTTGAGATGGTGTTATATGTATGCCCGGTCTCCAAAGTCGGATCGCATAAAATACACCCAATGCGACGAAATATACGACACAAATAACAGCCATGGTTCTTTTGGCGATTATCAGACGGTGGAGAGCACTACGTATGAGATACACTGTGAGTAAGATAAGGGGGCTAAACGACAGCATGAGAGCGGCGACCCAAACAAGAAAAACGTGAGGATTTTCCCGATCATACAGGTGGTTGACGTAGTTGGCCCCATACAAATAGCATAACAACGTTACAAATACACCGACTCGTGCAATCTGCAGCTGGATAATAAATGCAGAAGGGGCAAAGTACGAGGTGACAAACTGGACACACAGTATGAGCATGCCTGCGTATATGAAATGTTTGACTGAGGTGTGGATAGTCTGATCTGTATGAGCATGCGAATGGTATCTGCGGTGTTTGAAGAAAAAGAAAAACAATATAAACGTAGACATTCCCCCAAGAGTAAGGAGCGTGATATAGGGGCTTTGAATGCTGAAAAAATGAAAAAGATGTGCAAACACACCCCGATCAACGATAGAGTACCACTCAGGCGAAGGCTGCAGTGGCACTCTCATACCGGTTTGACTCAGCTTCCATAGGAGTACTGGGGATGCCCCCAGCAAGAATACTGCGAGGTGCTGACACAGGCGCATCAGTCCAAACTCCCTCAGACGGAAAGTGATGTCAAGCAGGATCATGGCCATGAGGAAATTCACCGATATGACATGGATATTAAAGATAAGCCCCAATGCAAAAAATGTGCGAAGCCTCTTTTTCTCCAGATACCAGTTTAGGACAAAGAGCTCAAGTGGCAGTGCGACTGTGCGGTTGAGGAGACTAAATTCAAAGAATGGAAATCCCGAAAATCCAAAATGCGGAGTAAGTAGTGCGAGTAGGGCCAACAGTGAAGCAAGTCCGCTTCGAAAGAGGGTGTAGCTTACCTTCCATATCCCCCAAAACGTCAGATATGTAGCAACAAGATGGGTACCAAACATGACAATCTCCAACATCCGTGCTTTGTAAAACGGCATGAAGAATACCCAGAAGTATGAATAGTGTGTGAAACGAAGATCGAAGTACCGATCGTTCGGGTACAGCGATGGGTCTACAGCCTTTTTCAGAAATGGAATGTGACTTACTTGGTCAAACGTCCCGAAGTAATATCCATAGAAGAATACGACGACTACACTAAGCAACACAAACACAAGATGACGATATATGTCATGTTCCTCACACGCTCTAGAGAGGGTTTTGATCTGAGTGGCGATGGACGTGAACATCTTCAGTTATTGTACCAAGGAAGTTAGGAGATCAGGCGTTCAGGCAGTTCCTTCTCCGCTAAAGCTCCGGCGGACAAAGCAGGCAGTCAGGAAATCAGGCAATCAGGTATTCAGGCTGTCAGGGAAACCTCCCCAAAGTCCCTCCTTGACTAAGGAAGGGAATAAAAGGGGTGGTCGATGCAAGGCGGAATCCATCCTGGTGTAATCCCTCTGTATATCACCCTTTGAATTTTGATCACTGGACTTTACTTGTTATTGAGACTTTGTCATTTGAGTTTAGCATCTTTTGTCTTCTCCCCAAATTGTCCACATAATTCTTTGCAATATATTTAGGCTGTCGTGACGTGACAAAATAGATTGTATATAATATAGGACATCCTATAACCAACATGAAATTAAATATAGGCTTGACAAATAAAAAAGGTAGTACTATTATTGAAGTATTCAATTCCGCTCAATTGGGGACGAGTAAGGAATAAAGAAAGTATTCTGCATGAACAAATCTAGGCGATGTATATCGCCTTTTTTTGTGTATTGAACTACGAATTATCGCTAGAGTTTCGTTTTTGAGCTATTGCATGAAATACTCTCTTTAATTTGGAGTTTTTCATATAGGTGTCTGTATTGACTTCTGAAGAGAAAATCCTGGAGGCATGAAGAATAATATTTGGCAGAGACTATAAAAAAGAGCATCATTACCGCTCGTAAATTGGGGACGACGAGTAATAATGCTCTTTCTTATATCGATATCTTTCTACATCGATAGTGAACATCCTATCAG
>CAYUHI010000033.1:0-8075 GCA_964444485.1 uncultured Gammaproteobacteria bacterium
GGATACCTTCCGTTGGGCTTGGCGATAATGTAATGGTATCTTCTGGAGACGGCGCCAGAGTCACAGTAGGACTTGCGGGGCCACTCACCGTCGCCGAAGGACTTGCCTCTACTTCTGCGCTACCTGATGCAAGTGGTCGCTTGAGGAGAACACCCGATGCTTTGCCGGGGATAATATGAATGCGTTTTGCAAGAAGATCTTCCCCGATGGGCTCTCCGACTGCTGCAATCCTCATGCCAACCGTAAACACTGGGATAAGAGACTCCTTACCATCTTGGCTGGTGATAACAGTATTTGCATTGTAATGAACTGTGAACACTCGGTCTCGTTGTATCTGGTGAACAATTGTCAGAGTAGAGCCATTTACACTGGACACGATGCCTGACACGGCACTGCGCTTGAGCACTGCGGTATCACTTGCCTGGCGGGCAATCATCTTTTGCACTTTGATTTCCATTCTTTCTTCTTTCATGGTTGCTTCCTCAGTGCCTTCCCCGTCATCTTTTTTAGTGATAATCTCACGGATTTTATTGATACCTATCTTTCTCACCTTTTCCGATGGCTCTTTGACTTCAATAAACTCTCGAATGCGCTCTAACTTTTGTTGTTTTTCCGTTGCTGGGTTGCTATCTTCATCTTCTGATGTTTCACTATTTTCCCCTGTTGCCTGTTTAGTGGTGGTGTTCTCATTTTCTCCACTTGTCATGCTGTCGCTCTCCGAGTTTTTTCTCTCGCTATTATTATTCTTTTGAGTTTTTGTTTCCGACTCGCGTTTTTCCTCTGCATTATTCTCTTTCGTAAGACTGGGTGAACTATCTGATTTACCGAGCACATCAGTGTTATTGGTAACACTGAACGTCAGACTCTTTTCCTCACCAGCATCACTTATGGCACTTACTCGCACCAACCCGCTCGCATCATTTACCAGGACAGTACTTTCGAATGTGCCATCAGGATTGCTTTGGACACCCGCGTCGTCGACATCTGTATAGATAAGTACTGTGCTATTGGGTAAGGTCCTCCCACTAACGAGTACCTCACCATTTACTGCAGTGACTTCTGAGTTAAGATTATCGACTGTCAGGAAGAAGGGGATTGGTGTTGGTTGCATAACAACGACAGGCAGTGGGACGCGTGTGGGAGTAGAATGACGAACGAGCATATATGCAATTGCTCCTGCCGACACAAGGAGAAAGAGCACAAAGAGAGGTATGAGGAAAGAGCGTTGTTTCGTCACTATCTGCGTCACTTGAGGTGCAGCAGCGACTTTTACTGGAGGGGTGTTGTTTGGTTGGGTTGGATTCTCATTCATATGCACACATCATATATCGTTTGCAAGAATAAGACAAGACGAACTGACGAATAGGATATAATCACGGTGAAATCCTACTTCAAAATAGTGCACAGACCAGGCTATTACTTGCTCACATTGACTTGCGCGGTT
This sequence comes from uncultured Gammaproteobacteria bacterium, assembly GCA_964444485.1. Lineage (GTDB taxonomy): Bacteria > Patescibacteriota > Microgenomatia > UBA1406 > GWC2-37-13 > JAGOLU01. The sequence continues at coordinate 1,445 of CAYUHI010000033.1, forward strand.
GATGTATTGTCGTTTGAATCTTTTGCAGTAGTCTTAATAATATGGTCACCTGGCGCAAGACCATTTACTTGCACCTTAACTTCGCATGATGTTTTGCCAAGACAGGTTTTCAATAGGAGTGAATCCACCCAAATATCGATGCGGGATAGGTGCATATTATCGCTCGCAACGACACTTATTTGTTGCTGATTATCACGGGTGAGTACCGTACCTTCGGTTGGAGACTCAATGGACACTTGAGGAGGAGTAACATCTGCCTGTCTGGCCGCAATTGCTGTGAGACCTGTTGTATTGGTTATTCTTTTTGAGTGAGGAGAAGCGTTCTGGTAGGGTGTGTAGAATTGAGAAGTAGAGAGATATAAAAGTGCAGAGCTTATAATTATTCCACAAACAAGAAACACCCCAAAAATTGTTTTTCGCAAGGGGTGATTGTTCAGATAACCCAACAAGTGATTTCTGCTCTGTATAAGTCGTTTCACTACTGGGGCAGTATACTCGCCAAATATTCACTATGTCAATAGGGGCGCCATATACCTAGACACAGTGGTAACTCATCGGCATAATTGTCTCCCACAGAATAGACCTGGTATTTGTTATCATGGGCGAATGCAAATACCACACAAACAACAGAAAGATCTGAAAGTTGTTGTCGTCCTTCCTGCCTACAATGCTGCAAAGACTTTAGAGAAAACCCTAGCCGATATACCTGCTAATGTCGTAGATCAGATCATTCTTGTTGATGATCATAGTAATGATGAAACACTCGCGGTGGCTAATAGACTGGGTCTGCGCGTTACAGAACATGAGAAAAATTTGGGATATGGCGGTAATCAGAAGACTTGCTATCGCCTTGCGCTTGAAGCAGAAGCAGATATCATCATTATGCTTCATCCAGACTATCAGTACGACCCCAAACTTATCAAGTATTTTATCGATTTTATCCGTGACGGGTACTTCGACGTGATGCTTGGTTCACGCATCCGCAGCCGTAGGGAAGCGATAGCAGGGGGTATGCCAGTGTACAAGTATTACGCTAATCGGATTCTCACCCTCTTTGAGAATTTTGCTGCCGGGTACAACTTGTCTGAATGGCACACTGGTATGAGGGCATACAGACGAGAAGTGTTGGAATCCATAGATTATATGGGGAATTCTAATGATTTTGTATTCGACAGTCAGGTGCTTTTTCAAATTATCGGAAAAGGGTATAAAGTTGGAGAAATACCCGTGCCTGTCCGATACTCTTCAGAGGCGTCTAGCATAAACTTTGTGCGGAGTGTGCGATATGGGTTGCACACGTTAGGGGTTGCACTTTCGTATTGGGCAAAACATATTATGAAATAATCCCGTGGAAATGAGATAAGTTCTTGGTAAATCAACACAATACGAAACATATGAAATCAGAATACACAAACGCACAAAAAATAATCATAATTGGTTCCTTAATAGGAGTATTTCTCTTGGTGCTTGGCTTGCGAGGAAATAGTGTTATGACGCCCTTCGAACGTGATGAAGGTGAATATGCATACTCTGCTCGACTCCTGCTGAGAGGTGATGTGCCATACACAGAATCGTTTTTACAAAAACCACCCCTTATTATCTATACCTATGCCCTTGGTCAGCTCATCGATCCACAAGGTGTATGGACCCCTCGAATCCTTGCGATTCTTTTTGTCATTGGGACTATATATCTTATTGGGTATATTGCCGGAAGACATTATGGATGGATAGCTGGCATCGCAGCGATGTGGATAGCTGCTCCCATGATTTCGTTTCCATACCTCGCAAGTCTTGCCGCAAATACTGAGATTTTCATGCTCCTTCCTTTCATGGGAGTGATCGCAATTTATATCTATACCAGTTCGCAAGCGCATATCTCACATCGGTATGGTGTTCTCGCGGGGTTTCTTGCTTCCACATCTCTTCTGTATAAGCCAATTGCGATATTTCCTTTGTTGTTTCTTTTCATGATATGGTTCATACAGGTAGGAAAAAAAAGCAAGACAGTGAATGTGCCACTGCGGTTGTTAGTTACCTGGGGTATAGGTTTCGCTCTTTCACTTATACTTTTTCTTGGGTATTTCTTACTGCGGGGTGCGGGCCCGGCACTGTGGGAATCGGTAGTTGAGTTCAATCGACACTACGCGACCTTTTTTGGGTTGGGACTCGACTATTTTTCCTATCGGCTTTCAATATTTCTCACCAAATGGACTCCACTTTTCCCACTTTTTTTGTGGGCACTCTGCATACAAATACGTAAATCATGGCTCTTCGCAGGACTTTGCTTAGGTTCACTTCTTGGAGTATTTCAGACACCGATTGGGCACTACTATTTGCTCGTAATGCCGTTCTGGGCAATTGTAGCAGGTGGTGCGATCCAATCCATCGCACTCATTATTGAGCAGAAATCTCACGTAATACTATCACTTTTTATTACTGGTATCGTCGTGACATATATGATAGTCGGTGTGGGAGAGCAATTTGGCAAATCAGCAGAAGAGATGGGGATGTGGATTTATGGGCAGGGTAATCCTTTCCTTGAGTCTGTGATCATTGCACAAAAGTTGCGAGCCGTCACAACACCAGATGACCATGTATTTGTCGCAGGGTCTGAACCGCAGATACTGTACTATGCAGACAGAAAGAGCAGTACCCGATTTGTCATCACATATCCCTTCGTCATCAAAACTCCCCGACAGCGTATCTACCAGCAAGAAGCAATACACGATATCGAGACTCGTCCCCCAAAGGCTATCGTCCTCTCGCAACGTGATGAAAGCGGATTGTGGGATGCCAAAAGTCCTCAGGATTTCAGAGAGTTTTTGTTGCCGTACCTGAAAGATAAATACACACTTATTGGCGGCACAGTGTGGGGATCAGATACATTTGGATGGAAAGACAATCTATCGAAAGACGACCTTTCGAAGGCAAGCCTGTTGTTATTTGCACTAAAATAATTTTGGTGGTATGAAACATATCTCATCTAAACATACCAATTCTTTGTTGCCAACTTCAGTTTTTTCCCGTATTTCGGATTTCCTCGATAATCTGGATGATATGTATGTGTATATTAGCATCGCTCTGCTTGGACTTGTTGTGTATGCCCGCACTCTTTTTTTTGACTTCACGTATTTTGATGATAATGTTCTCGTGCTTACGAATCTTTCATTCCTTCAGGATCCCCGGAATATACTCACCGCGTTTACAGTTGAAGTCTTTCATATATTACATTCGTCCGCCGCATACTACCGACCACTTCTTACGATATCGTTTTTTCCAGATGCAATTTTGAGTGGGGCAACACCTGGCATGTACCACTTTACGAATATTGCGATTCACCTCATCGCATCTTGTCTGGTATATGTATTGTTGAGAACCCTCGGGTATGCAAAGCAGATAGCATTTGTATTCTCTTGTCTATTTGTTGTGCATCCGGTGCTCACGCAAGCCGTCGCGTGGATCCCTGGACGAAATGACTCTTTGTTGGCAGTGTGGGTTTTATCCTCATGGGTGACTGCCATACGGTATATGTCGTCGAAGCAACTGCGGTATCTTGTACTTTCTAGTTTCACATTTGCGGGTGCGCTTTTTACAAAAGAAACAGCAATCCTACTCCCCATACTTGTACTTTTGTATGTTGCTATAAAACGTTTGGGGGATAGAAAGGTGATCACCCATCTTGTTGTCGGATATATAACATGCGGGACACTATGGGCAATACTCCGGCACTTCGCTCTCAAAAATCCTATTCCCATGACCACTGGTGACATGGTCAGATCTGTGATAAACAACTCACCTGCCTCTATCCAGCTTTTGGGGAAAGTATTTTTCCCATTTAATCTCTCAGTCCTGCCCATCATCCAGGACACAACGTTTGTGTGGGGGATTCTCGCAACTTTCTTGTTACTGAGTCTCCTCATATGGAGGATTGTTGGTTCAGACTACAGATCGTATATACATATGATTATGATGTTGTTTGGAGCTTTCTGGTTTTTGGCCTTCCTGTTTCCCTCGTTTATCCGGCCGAATCCCACAATCGTCGCAGACTTCATCGAACACCGTCTCTACCTTCCGATTATCGGAATCTTTATATTTCTCATCGAAAGTGAAATCGGAGTGCGTTGGAAAAGACAAAAAAGCGGTTGGTTTCTATCAGTGGGGATGGGAGTCATAGCAGTCTTTAGTGTCCTGACTCTTTTGCATACGGGAAATTTTTCTGACAGACTGACTTTTTGGAAAAACGCAGCAACTACTTCTCCACATTCTCCGCTTGCACAGCGGAATTTGGGTGCGATGTATTTTCTTGAGAAAGATTACGATCTTGCCGAGAAGTATTTTCAGAAGTCGTTAGCACTTAATAAGAACGAACAAATGGCTCATAATAATCTGGGACTTATCTACATGGGTCGAAGTCAGTGGAAGAAGGCAGAAACAGAGTTCAAGAAAGAGTTGGCAGTGAACCCTTTCTACGATAATGCGCATTTCAACCTCGGACTTCTTTATTACAAATTGGGGTATGCGGATGAAGCAGTCAAGCTGTGGAAGAGAACACTCGAGATAAATCCAGAATTCACCGATGCTACTCAGGCACTCAAGGCAGTATCGGTGATTACCAAATAACACTCCACTGGTCCCATTGACATGATGGTTCATTTTTGGAATACTGATACTGATTATTAGTTTGCACTATATCGGAGGTTTTCACTATGAAACAGTTACATCTGAACCCTAATTATGTTGGTCTTTTTCTCGGAGGACTCATGGGATTCTTTCATGGAGTGTGGTCGCTTCTTGTCATGGTCGGATTCGCACAGGCGATCCTTGACTGGATATTTTGGCTCCATTTTCTCTCAAATCCCATCCAGGTTGATATGTTCGAGTTCACCCGTGCGATCATGCTCGTTGTATTCACCTTTGCTGTGGGGTATGTTGTGGGATGGGTCGGGGCGTATTTGTGGAATATGATGCATCATTCGAAGTGAATATGAAAATTTATGTCACTCATTCGAGTAACTTCGAGTACCAGAAACTCTTGTACGGTCCGCTACGTTCCTCCGTCTTGAGCACGGAGCATAGTCTGGTGTTACCCCGCGAGAGTGAAGTTGTCGTAGATACGAAAAAAGAAGTTATTTCGTCCACGATAATAATAGCGGAAGTTTCACGGCCTTCGACGGGGATGGGGATAGAGCTTGGTTGGGCAGATGCAGCAAACATTCCTATCGTTTGTATCTATGCACAAGGCACAAAACCCTCCCAATCGCTTCGAGCCATAAGCAGCATATTTATTCAATACTCTGGTTCGAAAGACATGATCGAGAAGATTGGTACGGCTATCGCTGCTGTGCGAAGCACCATGTAATTTGTATTAGTACAAGCTCATCGTATGTTACAACAAACCCACCCACTTCCCGTTGAAGCGAAATTCAGAAACAATACCCAAGATCAGTCAGATAGAAGTCTACAGATATACCAGCTTGCAGTAGAGAATGCCTCCGATCATATTGTTATTACTGATGGAAACGGGCAGATTCTGTATGCAAACAGAGCAACAGAACATATCACCGGATATCCTCGTGCGGAGATTATAGGTTCAAAAGCTGGTGTCAAATGGGGAAAACAAATGAAAACAGAAGTGTACCAGCAGATGTGGCATGAGTTAAAGGTGAATAAAAAGACATTTGTGGGCGAGTTTACTAATATTCGGAAGAACGGCCAACCTTATATAGCTGAGGCAAAAATCTCTCCCATCTTGGATGATGCAGGGAATGTAATGTTCTTTGTTGGTATTGAGCGTGACGTCACCAAACTTCGCGAAGTAGATCGTATGAAGTCAGAGTTTATCTCCCTTGCGTCCCACCAGCTCCGCACCCCTCTTGCTGCGATGAAGTGGTTTCTAGAAATGTTACTCGCAGGTGACGTAGGGGTGCTAGCACCGGAACAGCAAGGCATACTAATTAATGTCAATGAGTCGAATGAACGGATGATTGGACTTGTGAACACACTACTCAACATATCTCGTATCGAATCAGGAACAATTGTACTAGATCCCAAACTCACTCAGTTATCTGCGATAGTGCAGAGTGTTCTTGCAGAGTTACAAAACCAACTTCATGATAAACAACAAACATGTGCGGTTGTCGCATCGAAAGATCTTACACAAACATCGATAGATCAGCAACTTATCCGCCAGGTGTATATGAATCTATTAACCAATGCGATGAAATATTCACCTGCCGGGTCAAAGATTACTATCTCTCTGTCTGTGGAGGGAAATATGATCCTCAGCCAAGTACAGGATGCGGGGTATGGGATACCTATAGCAGACAAGGATAAGATATTCCAAAGGTTTTTCCGGGCTGGAAATGCTGCAAAACAAGTTTCAGAAGGTAGTGGGCTTGGACTCTACCTAGTTAAATCAATTGTCGAATCTTCAGGAGGAAAGATATGGTTCACGAGTGAAGAAGGCAAGGGTACGACATTTGCATTTACATTACCAATTAGATAAAGCATATGTCGAGTGAAAGTCGGAATAGTAATTATTCATAGTACTCATATATGGAAACTCAATATACGATTATGGTGATCGAAGATGACAAGCTGATCCGTGAAGCGCTGAAAACAAAACTCACCT
>CAYUHI010000033.1:8175-9497 GCA_964444485.1 uncultured Gammaproteobacteria bacterium
ATGGTGATCGAAGATGACAAGCTGATCCGTGAAGCGCTGAAAACAAAACTCACCTTGAATGGTTTTATGGTGACTGCTTGCAGCAATGGAGGACAAGCACTCGATGTTCTCTCGAAGTCAATCGAACTCCCCGATGCTATCTGTCTCGACTATTATTTACCTGATATGAAGGGTGATGAGCTTATGGGGATGTTGAGTAAAAATGAAACATGGTCCAATATTCCTGTCCTCATCTTAAGTAATGCAGATGAGGAGGAAAGCATTAAAAATACCCTTGCACTCGGAGCAAAAATCTACATGCTTAAGACCCAATACAAAATGGAAGATATTGTCGTACAGTTACGCAAGATTCTATCTCCCAACTCATAACATATTCTACCCTGTACTTTGTTCGGAGTATTTTGTACACTTTTGTCATGAGTTCTACATTAGTTATTGATATCGAAACGATTGGAGAAAAGTGGGAAGAGATCGATGAATTTACTCAAGACAACCTCGCAAGCTGGGTGCGTCGCGAGTCCAAAAATGATGCCGAACTTGAGCAGGGGATGGAGATGCTCCAAGAGGGTTTGGGCTTCTCACCACTCACGGGGCAGATAGTTGCGATAGGGATGCTCGACTATGAGCGAGATCGTCGTGCAGTCTACTATCAGGATCCCACAAGCGACGCAAAAGTCGAAGAAGCAGGCGTGTCCTATCAGCCCATGACGGAAGCTGAAATGCTCAACAAATTTTGGGAAGTTGCTCAAAAGTATGAAACATTTGTCACTTTTAATGGATATCAGTTCGATGCTCCGTACCTTATGGTACGTGCGGCGATACACGGTATCCGTCCTACAGTGAATCTCCTCTCGAACCGCTACGTCTCTATGCAGCGTGGTGGTAAGACTCACGTCGACCTTATCGACCAGCTGTCCTTCTATGGTGCGATGCGCAAGAAGGGAAGTCTGCATATGTGGACGCGTGCATTTGGGATTACGAGTCCCAAGTCTGAAGGGGTGAATGGGCACCAAGTGGCAGAGATGTTTGCGAAAGGGCGGTATCTTGACATCGCAAAGTACAACGCCGCAGATATCAAAGCCACCGCCGAACTCTATACCAAATGGTTGCATTTGTTGAAATTTTGAATGACACTTCTATGTCAGAGAGTATAGATCCAGATAGCGGAGCACTTCCTCATAAAACAGAAGATCTTGCCTATGAAATTGAAGTCCAAGAGTATTTTGAACAAGCAAAAAAGGGTGTAGATGAATCGCTTAATATGCTGATTGGTGCAATAAAGACATGTGAGCAAGAACATATCAAAGTCCCTGTAGATTATC
>CAYUHI010000034.1:0-1458 GCA_964444485.1 uncultured Gammaproteobacteria bacterium
GGCTCACCTGCGCAAAAAGCTGGTCTTGAAGCAGAAGACATAGTACTCGAAGTAAAACCCCAAAAACCCGACAGCTCCTGGATCCCCATGAAAAAGCCTGGCGATCTTATCGCCATAGTCAAAGCAAACGAAGGTGTGGCAGTAGATATACACGCCAAAGATTTCACGAGCGGTAAGGAACGGATCGTCACGGTGAAGCCAACTTATAATGCTAAAGAGAAACGTGCGATGATTGGCGCTGGGCTCATGGACTTTGTGACCATCCGGTATGATAGAGGGGTTGAGCCATACCTCTCCGGGTGGATGCATGCATGGAACATCACAAGCTACAATTTTCAGACTCTCGGTACCATGGCATCCTACGCGATCGTGGAAAAAAAGCCTGAGATTATTGGTGAGGCTGTCACAGGGCCCGTGGGGATAGGCAAAATCATTGATAAAATTTTGAAAGATTCTGGAACTAAAACGTTTGATAATCTGCTGAACCTCACTGCCATCATCAGCCTTTCGCTCGCTGTCGTGAATATCCTACCACTCCCTGCGCTAGACGGCGGGAGAATACTCCTGCTTATGCCTGAGATGATCTTTGGTCGCAAAGTGAACAAAAAATTCGAGCAGTACATTAATGTTGTAGGATTTGCCCTCCTTATCGGACTCAGTATCCTAATCACCATAAAAGATGTGATACATTTGTGGTGAGGCCCGTACTTCTTTATGCATAATACTTAATGCATAATACGTAATGCATGAGGTATCAGGTATAAAGTATCACGTATTACGTATATCTATTATGCAGTTACATTACCAAAACATCGCGATCTCAGGTGGGGTTGCGTCTGGGAAGGGGACACTCAAAAATAACCTTCGCGCCTATCTTGAGCCATTGGGGTGGAAGTTTGCTTCGGGAGGTGATCTCAACCGATCCAAATCAGGTGAGTACATAGCTCCATCTGCAGACAAAGTCCCTGATTCGTTTAATAATTATATCGAGCAACGCACCGAAGAACTCTTTACCAAAGAAAAACACTACGTGATAGAGGCCTGGCTTGCGGGGTGGGTCGCGCGCAATATGGCAGATACATTAAGGGTCCTTCTCATCTGCTCAAATCCTGCAGTTGTGGTAGACCGAGTCGCAAATCGTGATAAAGTGGGCATTGAACGTGCCAAAGAGGTTATCCGAGAGAGAAATACGATGAATACCCAGACATGGAACCGTCTTTACGGAGAACAGGATTTTCAGGATCCCAAACATTTTCATCTTGTCATTGATACGTATGCAAATAGTAAGGAGGAAGTGGTGCGTAAGGTGCTTGATGCGCTTGGGTATCCAACGACCTAATCTCGTACTATACTGTGAGTATCAGACTTGTAGCAAAATAAGATAATTGTCATCCTTGCGCATGCGAGGATCTCATAGCCGTTAATCCTTGCCTCAAACAAGAGATTCTCGATCAGGTC
>CAYUHI010000034.1:1558-2828 GCA_964444485.1 uncultured Gammaproteobacteria bacterium
GAGAATGACAGAATTCATAGAATTGTTATTTCGCTACAAGTTTATTAATATTCCTTTTATTGGATCTTATGCTGTATTCGAAACTAGTCGGAAGGACAAATAAAACTGCACCAGCAGATGAAGTTGCTAAAAATGCTCAACTGCTTATCCGTGCAGGGTTCGTGAACAAAGAAATGGCAGGAGTATATGCATATCTTCCGCTTGGTCTGCGCGTGATCGAACGTATCAAAAAAATCATTCGAGAAGAAATGAATGCGATCGGGGGACAGGAGATTATCATGTCATCACTGCAGCCAAAAGAGCTATGGGAGCAGACTGGAAGGTGGGATGATGAGGCGGTCGATGTGTGGTTCAAGTCAAAACTGAAAAGTGGTGCTGAGGTAGGTCTCGGTTGGTCGCATGAAGAACCCATCACCCAGATGATGAAGCGCTTTCTCACTAGTTATCGTGATTATCCTGCATATGTTTATCAATTTCAGACCAAACTGCGCAATGAACTTCGAGCCAAAAGCGGACTCATGAGAGGTCGGGAGTTTGTTATGAAGGATTTGTATAGTTATGACACTGATGAGAAAAGGCATTTGGAATTTTATGAAAATGTAAAACGTGCGTATATGAACGTCTATAGAAGGGTGGGACTGGGTGATATCACATACATTACCTTTGCGGCTGGTGGCGCATTCACAAAATATAGTCACGAATTCCAAACGATAGTCGAAGTCGGCGAAGACACTATCTATGTAAATAGGGAAAAAGGTATCGCTGTGAATGAGGAAGTTCTCACTGATGAAGTACTTACAGAGCTTGGCGTCACACGGAGTGAACTCACAAAAATGCACTCAGCTGAGGTTGGTAACATATTCAACTTCGGGACTTCAAAATGTGACGCCATGAAGCTGTTTGCAACAGATGATACCGGAGCACAGGTTTCTGTACATCTTGGATCATATGGCATTGGAGTTACCCGGCTTATGGGTCTATTCGCTGAGCTTTTCTCCGACGAAAAGGGATTGGTTTGGCCCGAAAATGTGGCTCCCTACCGAATTCATCTTGTCGGTCTCGATCTCCACGATCAGTCTGTAGCTGCGCAAGCTCAACAAACATATGAAAGTCTCTCATCTCAATATCCTGATGACGTGCTTTTCGATGACCGCGAGCTTGCACGTGCGGGTGAAAAATTTGCAGATGCAGATCTCGTCGGATGTCCAATCCGTGTAGTGGTGAGTAAGAGAACAGGGGATAAGGTCGAGGTAAAACGGAGAAAAGAGCA
>CAYUHI010000034.1:2928-4519 GCA_964444485.1 uncultured Gammaproteobacteria bacterium
AATCGTTACCCACATCAACCCCGATCAAGATGCGCTTGCGTCTGTGTGGCTTGTACACAGATATTATCCTGAGTTTCAAGGAGATGATGTCGAGTATGCATTTGTACCAGCGGGCAAAACATTCGAAGACAAGGCAGCAGATGCAGACCCCAGTGTAGTACACGTCGACACGGGACTTGGGATGTTTGATCATCATCAGATACCCGAAAAAATATGTGCATTTAAACGAATATACGACTATTTACTACAGAGAGATCTCTTACCGGTATATGATAAAGACCCACTCAGACGCATGGGAGCCGTGATAAATGAGTACGACAACTTCCTGAACGTCTATTACCCTGACGTCACCGCAGACTACCAAGAATTTACTCTCGATCAAATCACGAGTGGACTTATACATACAGATCTACACGATTCACAAAAAGTTGGCATTATCCTCCCTATTTTTGACGCTATCTTGCAGACTATGAAAAATAAAATCAAAGCTGAGAAGAATGTTGATGAAGGCACCACCTTTGTCACAAAACATTTCGGTAAAACAATCGTTATGGAGAACTCAAACAATGAGAGCATGAAATATGCCCAAAAATTGGGATATCAGCTCGTTGCTCGCAAAGACCCAAAGATGGGTAATATCCGTATTGTCTGTCTCCCGAAGGACGAATATGACCTCACTCCTATCTACAAGACGATACAATCCGAAGATACTGTTGGGACATGGTTTTTTCACCAAAGCAAACATATGCTCATAAACGGCTCAAACGTCAATCCCACCATGAAACCGTCACCGATCACTACTACGCGACTCATAGAAATTCTGCAACAATTTTAGTACAATAGGGGCTCTTCACTAAAAATAGTGGATTACAATTTGGACATATCAAAAGGAAGGTGTAGTTATATATGGTAGTAGTAAAAAGAAACAAAGGTGAATCATCCGAATCAGTTTGGAGAAAATTTGGAAAGATAAATTACGAGGAAAATCTCGTAGATGAGTTGCGTGCTCGCAAATATTATAAAAAACCGTCACTCGTGCGTAAAGAAGAAGAAAAAATGCGCGGTAAACGCAAGGTGAGTCGTTACCGAACAACGCTTCGCAAAGGTACCCGTGTTACTCGTTCATAAGATGTTTCATTTGCCTTTGACATTTGACTATTCCCGATGATACACATCATCGACTCAGCTCGTTTTCGTATTGATCGAGTGTTTGTGAAACAAACTGCACTGGCGTACCTTCAGAAAATTGGTGCCCCAGCTAAAGTCGATCTGAACATCATTTTTGTGGGGAAACGGAAAATGTTGTATATCGCCACCGTCTACAAACGAGAACCTGAGGCTCTACCTGTCTTGTCATTTTCCTATATCACGACCAAAAGGATCATGAAGCATGCGGCGGAGATCGACGGAGATTCTCTGCACCAAACAGGAACAGATGTCACGTTACCTACGATCGTGCACGATGACAATCTGCTTGGCGAGATATTCATTTGCTATCCGCAAGCTGTTCTGCTTGCTGCCGAACGAAATAGAAAGGTAGATGACACACTCAAGTCACTCATAGAGCATGGGATAACGAATCTTGTGAGCG
>CAYUHI010000034.1:4619-8815 GCA_964444485.1 uncultured Gammaproteobacteria bacterium
TTATGTACTACCTTACGTACCGGCCAAAATCCATTCAAGAACTCGACAACACGAAGGTTCGGGAACTGATAGAGAAATATCTTGCTGTTAAAGAGGTACCTCATGCGTGGCTCTTCACCGGGCATAAGGGGATGGGGAAGACTTCAGTGGCCCGTATCCTCGCAAAAGAACTCTGTCAGACGGGGAACAAATCTCTTGATGCACGCATAGTCGCCGATATCGAAAGTGGTATCTCACCGGACGTACAAGAGATAAATGGAGCTGACAACACCGGTATCGACGATGTACGAAAGCTTATCGAGAATATCACCTACACACCCATGATGGCTAAGTATAGGATGTATATTATCGATGAAGTACACATGCTCTCTACAAGTGCTTTCAACGGTCTATTGAAAATATTAGAAGAGCCTCCCGCGCACGCGATATTTATTCTTGCGACTACAGCAATAGACAAAATACCCCCTACTATTCAATCACGTTGTGTTCGTGTAGACTTTGGGACAGCGAAACCAGAAGATGTGGTTGCTATGCTTGACCGTATCGAGCAGGGTGAAAAAATAAACATCCCACAGGAAACTAAGTTCCTTATTGCACACAATTGTGACAGGTCTTTTCGAGACGCAACAAAAATACTGGAGGAACTCGTGGCTCAAGATGCCCTCAGACCTGACGTAGCACAGAAATACCTGGGTGTTCGAGCGAAGGACAAATTGCTTGCGTATTTAGAGGGCAAAAAGGCACAGGAAGCGATACAATGGCTTCAAGAATATGCCATGTCTGGAGGTGATCCAAAGCTTCTTATCGAAGAGACAATTCGTCGGCTTCATGCTTTCATGCTCAAGCTAAATGGTGTGGATCCTGATTACCCGGTAGATAACCTAACGTTCAATATTGTTCAGGTTTCAAAATTACTGAAACTATTTCACGAAGCGTACAACATGAGCAAGACGTCACCCGTACCTCAAACAGCGATTCAGATTGCGATAATCGAGTATTGTCAGTAAGCGCATACAATATGCGAATAGCAAATAGCGAAAAGCGAATGATTTTGTTTTTTTGCATTTGATCTTTGTCATTTGGAATTATAAATATTTTTGTTTTCTATGAATATTCCCGGTCTTGGTAATCTTAGTGACCTAGGTAAGATGAAGGCTATGCAGGACGCATTAAAAAAAGAAATGGTCATTCACGAATATAATGGAGTAAAAGTCACCGTACGAGGTGATATGCAGATCGAATCAATAGTTGTTGACGGAATAGTCGAAAACCGTGTCACTTTCGCGATAAATGAAGCAATGAAGAAAGTGCAACAACTAGCAGCAAAACAGATCATGTCAATGGGTCAGTGATCAAAAATTGCTCCTCCCTTCGATCGCTTTTTTGAGTGTAACGTAGTCGGCATATTCTACATTTCCACCCATAGGAAGGCCATATGCGAGCCGTGTTATAGTGATCTTGAGACCGAGCTCCTTACAGAGTTCATGTACCTGGTTGCGGATATACATCGCAGTCGCCTCACCTTCCATATCGGGATTTGTAGCCAAGATTATTTCTGTTACCTCACCCGTACGTATACGTTGCATAAGATCATCTATAGTAAGGTCATCAGCAGATACACGATTGAGAGGATCGATCTTGCCGTGGAGTACGTGGTACACACCATCGTATATTCCGCCTGTTTCAAACGAAAGAATATCGAGAACTGATTCAACTACCGTGACCTGACTGTGGTTACGCTTTGCTTCCTTGCAAATGTCGCAGATGTCTTCACCCTCACACACATTCTGACAGATTTTACACCTGCGGGTAAGTGACTTCAGTTGAGATATCGCCTGACCAAATGCTATGAGATCTTGTTCTGGCAACCTCAGAAGGAAGAAAGCCAAACGATTTGCAGACTTTTCACCGATACCGGGGAACCGTTGGAGAAATAAAGATACCTTTAATAGTGAAGAGGGAAGTTTAGACATTCGATTAGTTCCAAATTCCAAGTTCCACATTCCAAGTTACATTTCACGAGTTAGTTTAGGAATTAGTTATTTTTTAGACACTAAAAGACTATTTATTAGTGCTTTGAGCAAATGATTAATATCCTCTGTTAACATTAACAAATCGTCCCGCTGTTTCTCATTAAAGTGATGTAGGGCAAATCCCAAATGCACCATCGATTGTGTCTCCATGTTAGATCCCTTTGCTATTGTAAGAAAATGTTTAAACTCTTTAACACCGTACCTTCCATATCCTTCGGCAATGTTATTTAATATCGACATTGCCGATCTTTTTATCTGATCTACAAAAGAGAAATCACGATTACCTCTTAAAATGACAAATAACAACGAACAAAGCATTTTTCCTTTCTGCCAAGCAAGTATATCGGTGTAATGTTTTATTGTTGCCATCTCATACGTGGAACTTGGAACTTGGAATTCGGAATTTAAATTGAAAATTACGTAATTATAATTTCTGTCACAACAAGCGGCATACGCCCAGTCTGATCCTTGAAGTACTGTTCGAGTGCACGGATAACTTCTTTCTTATAAGACGGCACTTCCATACTTGCTTCTCGACCGCCAACTGTTGTTAACTTACCTGATATGATTTGTTTCGCTATTCGACTGGCTTCGGTAAAAAGCTCTGTTTCGCCTTTCTCAAATACAAAACCTCGAGAAACTATCCGGGCATCTATGGACTTGGTATTTTCATCTACTGTCACAACCATCACGACTATACCTTCAGATGATAATGTCTTTCGATCTCTCAGGACGACATTCCCCACATCACCTACCCCGTAGGCATCCACATATATTGATTCCGTTTCTATGGTTTCACTCTTGCGCGCCGTACCAGCACCTTCGAATGTCACCGTCTCTCCTTCGTTTAAGAGAAATATATTTTCTTTCTTCATACCAAGCTCCATACAAAGATT
Source organism: uncultured Gammaproteobacteria bacterium (assembly GCA_964444485.1). Taxonomy (GTDB): domain Bacteria; phylum Patescibacteriota; class Microgenomatia; order UBA1406; family GWC2-37-13; genus JAGOLU01. The sequence goes on from CAYUHI010000034.1 coordinate 7,549, forward strand.
CTGATACTGCATATGATGACGTATTGTCGAACCTATGGGGAAGGCGTACTTCGGTCTGGTGAACCGGAGCAATAGCTTGAGATCTTCGATATTGCCGTGGCCCGAGGCATGAATCTGCTCAGACACATCAGAGTATATGATGTCCGCTCCCCGCATAGATAGCTGTTCGATGATAGCATACACCTCCTCCTCATTACCAGGTATCGGGTCTGATGAAAAGAATACTTTATCTCCGGGGAGAATTTTCAGACTTCTGTGTTGATTCTGTGCCATCTTGGCGATTGCAGAACCGTCTTGTCCCTGACTTCCCGTTGCGATGATACATACTTTGTTCGGTGGCAGACTCTTTATCTCTTGCTCATCGCCCAGTAACTTCTCGGGAATTGGAAGGTAGCCTATCTCTGCTGCCGATGCGGTATTTTTCGCCATAGTGCGCCCGAGGAAGATCACCTTACGATTGAATTTGATCGCAGCTTCCACACACTGTCTGATGCGGGATATGTTAGACGCAAACGTCGTCATAATGAACTTTCCTTTCGTTTTACGCATTTCGTCTTCAAATGACTGTCCTACTGCAGACTCTGAGAGTGTGAGTCCTTCTCGAAATGCCCCTAAAGCATCGGACATAAGTGCTAAAACTCCTTCCTCTCCAGCCTTTGCCATTGCATAAAAATCGGGTGGGTCGCCATAGGGTGGAGTAAGGTCCATCTTAAAATCTTGACCATGGTAAATCACGCCGACGGGTGTACGGATGATAATATGGTGTGTATCGGGTATAGAGTGCGCAGTGTTGATAAACGTCGCTTTGAACCCTCCAAAGTCATATTCTTTGCGGAGCTTGACTATGGTCAGATCTGGTTTAATTTCAAATTCCTCCAACTTCTTTTCAATGAACATCGCGGTAAGTCTGCCGGTATAAAGAGGTGGGGCGCCCAGTGCCTCGTAGTGATAGGGGAGTGCGCCTATGTGATCTTCATGACCATGAGTAAGGAGAATCGCTCTGATCTTGTCTTTCTTGTCGAGTAGATAGCTGATATCAGGGATAAGGAGGTCTACTCCAAGCTCCGCGGCAGAGGGGAATCCAATTCCGCAATCTACAATGAGTATATCTTTAAGAACGTTACTTTCGTAAAGTTCATACAGATACATGTTTTTTGTCACGCCAATAATCCCTCCAAGGGGGACAAATCGGACTTTATGGGTAGGCATAAGTGTAAGTATAAGTAATAAGTATAAGCAGACAGCTCTTCCCGTCATTATAGCAGTG
>CAYUHI010000035.1:0-8767 GCA_964444485.1 uncultured Gammaproteobacteria bacterium
ACCAGAAGAACAAACTTAAATATATTGTAGGGAGAAATACCTGCAGCTCAATTGAAAGGTTTACCCGCCACTCGTTCTTTTTCGAGGGCGGGACTTGAAATTTTGTGTTCATACTCGTGTCATCCTGAACTCGTTTCAGGCTCTAATGACACTTGGTCGCCTCTCGCGTTACATGTTATATGTCTCGTGATTCGCGACATAAACTTCGATTCAATTTGCATCTTGTCCGCCTATGGCGGAACAAAAAAATACCCGCCCTAACAGGCGGGTTTTTCTGTATTTGATCGCTAAGCACAATAAAATAATTGCATGTTTTGGCCTATCATGTTAGTATACTCAATTCCTGGCCTTGTTTGACAATGTAATGCACCTCTCTGAAATGATTGTATGAAGTTGTTTGTTCATAAAGTTGGAACTACTCCATAAATCGTCATACAATCATATTGTAAGTATTTTCTAACCTTTTGAACCCCATAAATATCTGATGCCAAAGAGATAGGGCATATATCGACACGCAAATTAAACTCCCTTCTCAGCGCATTTCCAACAACAGTAGTGAAGATATTCAAGCCATTATCATCCGCATGAATTGCTAGGTCAATGTCGTGCGGAGATGCTACTTCAGGATTCCAAAATGACCCACATAGTCCAACCCAGTAAACCCCCGATATCCCTCGACTAAGTTCGTTTAGAATAATATATTTTCCTACACGAATCCTTTGTTCTGGGTATCTTTCGGTTTTTCGTAGAAAACATTCCCAACTCATATTTGCAAATCAATATGAAAGTAAATAATGATAAAACTTCTTGAGAGAAAAACAACTTAAGAATTCATTTTTTAGCATGTAATACACAACAGGCGATAATCGTGAAAAGTAATATTCCAAATACTGTGTGTGTATTCAGAGGTGTATGTACTCATTGGATTTTTCCATGCAAATGTATTACGTTCATGAAATCAATGGCAACCTTCTTCCAGTCGAAGTTTTTTTCTATATGTGCTCTCATTGTTTCTTGGAGGTCTCGTCTTTTTGTCCTATTTTCTATCAGCTCTACAACTGCCTTTTGTATACTTGCATATGTTGGACGAATAAGTAATCCTGTCTGATTATGGATTACTATTTCATTCGTTCCACCGCTATCACTTGCAATCACAGCACATCCACTCGCTCCAGCTTCGAGTAATACGTTAGGGAATCCTTCATGATGAAGTGAGGGATGAACGAGTATATCTGTTTGGGACAATAGTAGTGCTATATCCTTTTTTTCGAGTGAGCCCATGAATACTATTTGTTTACTTAATTGTGATCTAAGTTTGTGATACATCTCTCCATCACCTGCAAAAATGAAATATATATTTTGTTTACTCTTGACTATTTCTTTCGCAACTTCCATCAGCAATTGCGGTCCCTTTGAATAGATCATTCGTCCGACAAATGTGACTATGATATCATCAGGTGTAAACACTGTCTGTAATTTGGGAAGAACTCGCACATTATTCATTTGGCGAGGATGAAAAAAATCGGTATCTACTCCACCAAACACAACAATAGGTTGCTTAACACCGAGTGATTGAACAAAACGTTCTGTTGCCTTATTCGTGACAGTAATCACATCATACATCCTCGCTATATGAGGCACGAGAAACTTGTCTACACAACGTGCGATAACTGATACAAACTTCGAGGGGTGAGTCGGGAAGTTTGCACAATGGTCGGTGAGAACCGATATGGCCCCGAGATATCTTGCAACAAATGGCGCCCACCATGAACTTTCAAAAAATCGAGTATTTGAATGGACAATGGTGTAACGGTTCTGGCTCTTCAAATACCTGATTCGCAGAAGTAGTTTAATATAGTCTGGTACAGCGAACTGTCCGGGGAGCAATTGAATGCATGGTAATCTGTAGATCTGCAATCCTCTATACTCTTCATATACAGAAGCTTTGTGGGTGCTATAGCACAAGACATCGATCTGTGTGTCAGGGATCTGTTTCTTGACCTTATACCACAGTTCCTCCATGTACTGTTGACTACCTCCTATATGAGGATAAAAATATGGACTAATTATCAGTACTCTCATAAACCTAGAAAATCTACTTCGTTCCGACGAAAGTATAAACATGTTGAACAGCAGTCTGGAAGCCCTTTGAAAATAGTTGCAGATGCATTTTTGTACTTATCTTGTCGGTGGTAAATCTCCGTTGCACGATGTAAAGCAAATGATTTAGACCAGTTTTCCAGATATTTTGTTTACTCAGACCATTCAACCGTATATCGTGAGATATATGAAATTCTGAAAAGAATATGTCTGGGTTGCAGATGGCAGAAAGTTTTATCTCTGGTGAAAAATTCCATTCCCCATTGCTGACATTCAGTTTTCTGGCACAGACTCTTGTTAATACCCACATACCTGAGAGAATGTCTTTAATGTGGTACCCATACAAGAGAGCTACTGTCATATTTAATATGTGTACGCCGAACTGGCGGGTAGCAGAGATAGCTCCAGGATTATCTAGGGGGAATCGGGCACATGACACAAAGTCAGATTGACTCTTGATCATGTAGAGTACTACATCCTGAATCATCTCTAAAGGATAGGTACCGTCACCGTCCATAGCTACGATGATGTCACCCGTAGCGAACTTCATGCCCGATTGATGTGCGTAACCATAGCCAACACCTTCGACATTTCTTTCTTCTCTTATAAGTTTTGCCCCATAATTTTCGGCAACTATCGGAGTGTTGTCGGTTGAGCCATTATCTATTACGAGTACTTCATCTACGTACTTTGGAACCTCTCTGAGCATGGAGTAGAGAGCTGCCTCCTCATTTTTACACGGGATGATAAGGCTTATTGTTTTGTCGAGTATCATAAGCTATTATAACGCATACTATAGGTACTTGCAATGTCAAAAGCTAATTTCTTACCTCAAATATGACAATTGAAGGATTTTCGAAGATAAGAGTAAAGTGAAAAGGGTCACCCTGTAGCCAACGGATGGTCTTGTAGTTTTCTAGTGTCAAACCAGCTGGATACCAGATGTTATAGGCCAAACTCTCCTTGCTTTCAATATTACTATTCTGCCAGACGAAGTATCGGCCGCTCAATGCCAACAATCGTTTTCCACTAATGGGTTCTATCTTATCTTTGATGTCGTAAAGTATGCGGGCGACACTTACAGTATCCGTCTGTTGCGATATCCAATGCAGGCTCTTGCGCGTATCGATATCCATATAGGCCCCTCCTTGGGTGTTTACCCTTGCGAGGGGCTCAAGTATATGCTGGGTTGCTGGATCTGAAATGAGTAGTGTATTATCGTTGCTATAGTATTTGCGTAAATATTGAGCTGCTTCAATCTCTTTCGGCGAGACATGAGTTGTTATGCCATTATCGTAGAGATTACTTTTCCAGTATGCGGCGTTCGTGATAAATATTCCGAGTAGCACAGCTCCGAGACCCAAGAGAGCTGCACTTTGGAATATTTTAATATGAATAGTTCTCAGCATGCGGTATATTCCCGCGACTATGAGTAGATGTACAAAATATCGAGCTATAACGAAAAACTTGAGGACATAGGGTAAATTCGCAACTATTATCGCGATGAGCCCGAGAGTAATCGTAAATAACAGTACTTCCAATTCAGTTTTCTTTTTAAACACAACAGACAAACCTATAGGTAAAAACAGTAACAACATATATCCATACGTTTGTTGCATGATGGAAAACTTTTGATGCATGGTGTATGTAAAAGCTGCCCCCTCACCTTTGTTGAGGAATCCGAGGGGGATATTGGCTGAAAAAAGAATCACCACGAAAGCGAAAACAAGTCCAGACTCAATGAGCAACACCCAATTGAACTTGCTGACTATTATCGGGTGGAAGCGAACATACAAGTATGTTGAAAGATAGATAGTCATCGCTACAAAGCCGATGATGTAGTGGCTCAAGAAAAGAAAGATTACGTATATCCCCACGAGCCAAATCGATGGTATAACACCCTTCTTAACGTCGGCTATTAGTTGCATAAACATCTGTACAAACAGTAATGCAGTAAAAGTTTGAGGTAGGAAAAACAGTGAAGTAAATGTAAGTGTTGAATCAAAAATCAATGCTCCTAATAATGCGCTGATGACAGCAAATATACGATTTTGGCTTACCTCGTACCCAAGTAGGTAGGAGGTTAATATCACCAATACAAAGTGTACAAAGCTAATACTGTGCCAATAATCGAACAAATTTATTTGAAAAAAGACTTGTGAGGTGGTAATAAGGATGTGGTACAGTGACGAGTATCCATTGAAGCCAAATGTATCTGTAATGTGTGTGGGGAAAAAACTAAATCTTCCTTGTAATACTGTGTTAACGAGAGTTTGATGCTCATACATATCCCAGTTGAAAGGGTACGGACTGTTGAGCTGCCATAGCGAATAGACAATCACAGCGAGAAATATCGATAATGCAGTCGGTAGTATGTATTTTTTGACCTGTATATCGTGCCAAAAGTATAGATTGCCAAAGCAAGTGACGCCGACGATCGCAAGTATCGCTGTAACAAAGATGTGTATAAAATTGTAAGTACTACTCATCGGTAATACTGCATACTGCAGTATCAAAGCTGTAATAAATACGAAAGACGCCCCAATAATGAAGTAACTGACAAAAGGGAATGAGAAATGTCTGTTATCGCGACGCAAGTGTGGAAGAGTCAGTGTCTTTGCAAGAAATTGGGAAATCCCCCATAGTCCTCTCCCTATGAATGTGGGAATGAGATAGTATAGGAGAGAAGCGAATATCTGCTCAGTCATATACTACTTTGCACCTCCTTTGGATTACTGTAGACCTCTACAGTCATTGACATGGTGTACAGATCGTCTTTTTCTAAGAGCTCTTCTTCCACTTCGATGAGTTTTGCTTCTCGGTTGATAAATAGACGTTGATTTGCTTTTGCTCTGACGATCAGCGCACCGGATATATATGGGTTGACAATGATAAGTGTCTTTCCAGGAATTTCTTCTCTTAGCTTCTCGAGTGGCTCCTGGGACAAGCTGATACCATATACTTGCTCGTAGGTTGTTATATCATCTTCTGCATTGAAACTGTAAAGATGTCCTTTCGGATCGTATATGAAGTTCGTGCCTGCGAAGCTTACTGTCATGCCGCTCAGTATTGGATTATTACTACCATTGTTTGATATTGTTCTTAAGACAGTAACAGTATTACCAACTATTTTCGTTGTATAAGTAACTGTTTCATTAGTTCGGAACGTGATAGCTGGTGTGGTTGAGAGGAGGTATCCTTCGATAGTACTTCGGATATCCTGTATTTTTGATGCGTGGAAGGTGCTTTGATAGAGTTCTTTCTCTATCTCTTCAGTGCCAATCAAAGCACTGCGGTTCCCATCGTCATTGACGATATAGTCATTAAAAGGCGAGAAGGTGAAAAACTTACCACGATATCCTTGAAATAATGACAATCCGTTTTTGAAAGGCGCAATTTGCATGTTGCCCACTGCTCGTACGGGCACATTTTCTGAGATCACAACGCCATAGAGGGAGCATCCTAACAAAAATAGGAAGACCGCTGTGACAATGAAACTATATATAAGTATTTTCATAGAGATTATGTATCATGGAGTGTATCCCCGAGAACCCAGGTATTTTTACTCAACACTGGGGATCTGCTCAATTCCACTCCACACTCCATTCCAGTTGCGTACTCCTTTGTTCCAGGCACACTCTCGTACTTGCAGCTCAAGAGGCCGGATGATGGTAATCCCTTTGTTTGTGTCAGAATACTGTTGTCTGTAATCGAGTGCACAGTCATGGATTGCTTCGTTGTCTAATTGACGGTTCAATACTCTGTAACCCATGTAAGAGGCACCCCCGATGAGGAGTATCAACGCAAAGAGCAGCACATGTTTAACTATTTCCATTACTTGCACTATAAATTGATAATATCAACGCGCGTTGTCACGATACTATGTTTCACTTTGAACTTGATTCAGGGAACACCAATGAACCTAGGCCAACTTGAATGTCCTTAGCACACTGAGCTCTCACTCAGGAGACAACGACGTAGTCCTAAGATGTGAATCTGTCTGAAAAACACGTAAACCCTTCATGTATATAGCTCATGAATAGCTTAAACGTATATGTCTTGGCATGTAATCCCATCTCAGATACAAATGTGTATGTGTACAAGAGCCGTCTCTATACGTCTCGAGTGAACTCAAGAGTCAAGTTCACGGTCATTGTAACTCTGGGATACATTTGTCTCTAAGATGTAGCGAGAAACGTAGCGGCTCGTTAAACACGAAAAGATAAGAATGGTAACAGATATATCCTGTTCTCAACTTTCTCGTTCCTAAGCCGGAAGCTATCACCGTGTGGGTGATTGAATTCTCCGTATCCCGCAGTGCGGGGATATGAGAAAGGTCAACTCCGTGACCTATATCCCACCCAATAGGGGGGGAGTGCCCACCAAGATCGGGGGTGGGCTCCCTAGCCGGATTTAGACCCTCCGGCAGGGTGGATCTTAGCGAGCGTCTACTGTGTTGATGTGCTTGCTTCGATCATATGGTCCCCACCACACGAGAGACTCGTGGGTCGGGGCTGCTGTGCTGTAGCTAACCTTAACGGTCACAGTGCCCGTGTCGGGCAAAATGACCGTGATGTCACCGGCGTCACTGGTGCTCTGTGTGACGACTTCGCCGGAAGCGGTCGTCACAGTGACGGGGGAGTTGGGTGCGATGCGAACGTTAATCGCGAGGGGGTCTCCCGAGTCCCCCATGAACTGGTCTCGCCACGTGACGTCCGTGTGAACGCCCAGGCACCACGACAGCGTGGTGTTCTCACCCCGGTAGACGATCTGTCCGGGGTTGTGATGGCTCGTCCAGTTCCCCCCCTCATGTGGTCCGATAGCGAGGGAGACAAACCAGGAGTCGGCACCGCCCCATTCCGGAGCGTGGAACAGCCGCGTATTGAATACGCGGTGGAACCACTGCCCTGTTGGAGCAAGCTCGATGGTCGTCTTCTGCCAGCTGTCCGGAACACCCGACGGGACAGGGAACTGGCATTCGTTAAGCGCTGCCGCAGTCGGGGTTGTTGCGGATGCAGCCGCCGAGGGTGCCGACTGAAGATTGGCGAGAATCAGGAGCAACTTCATAAGAAGCTCCTCGATTTCACTGAGACGCTCCTCGACTGTTAGGGTTGCTGTTGGTGTCGCCGTGGCAGTGATAGTCGCCGTGGCAGTGATAGTCGCCGTGGGCGTGATCGTTGCCGTCGGCGTCGCTGTGGTCGTCTGCGCCAGCGCGGCGGTCGGCAGCAGGACGAAAAACAGCGCGCAAAGCGCGAAAACTAAGGACAAAATAATCAACTTCTTCATGATTCAGCACCTCCTCGGTGCATAGTCGATCGCATCCTGTACATGCAGTGCTAATGGCCAAGGGGATCGACACCCTCATCATGTACCCCCGGATTGGGGCTGACGACGCTGATTTCGCGCCGGATCTTTTCCCCACGAATAACCGGGGCAACAGGGTGATCAACCCCAGGACTCCGACCCCTTTTGGTCGGATACCCGCGCGTCGTCACCGACCGCAAGGTTTTTGAGTCCTATCATATTTCTGCTCACGCAGTAACGTCGGATGACCTCCGCCGGATTTTTCCTTTGGCTTTTCTGCCGAACCTTACCCCGCCTACGGCGGAGACTTTTACGGTCTGCAGGCTTTCGGGCCGTGAACCGGGAAAAGGTTATCTTTCTTGGTATTTCCACCTCCAAGAAAGCGTTCGTCCCGCTAATTACATCTTGCGGAGCTTTCACATATATTATCCTGGCCGTGATCAGCCAGTCCGCCCTTTCTAGGATGACTTATCAAATTTTCAGGCTTCATCTCTTGATACAAGAGACTCAAGTCCGGTCATGATAAGTCCCCTATTGGGGACGATTTCCGCTTTCCAACTTGAGCATTGCTGCCCCGTTGGCATCAGGGTGGGATTGCTCCCTCTCTGGCGTCTTTTAACTTCTTGCCAGAGCCCTGCGGACTCAACTACCTGCGACCAGATCGGTCACAAGCACGTGTGTCCACAGTGGTACCCAGTGCGGATGGTTTTTATACGTTTCTCGCAATGTTAAAGTGCTTGCCCGCCAAAATATGCTATGCGTTTTTGGCGAGGCGTCGTATATATCTCTTCCATTCCCATGCTAAGCGGGAGTGATGAAAATATATTTTTTATCTATTACACAAGTTATAAGGATGCTAAATCCTTAGATGTATGATAGACGCCTATAGTATACCCTATAGAGATTGTATATCAAGCTATAAATTCATAAAATTACTAACAATATTCCTATGCTTAGTTCACAGTATGCTATGATTAACGCCACATGAAAGCGTCTTCCTTCTTACTCATATTTCTTGGTTTTCTCCTAATCATAATTTCGCCTCATGTCTCTTTCGCTCAGTCGGTCACTCCAACCTCAGCGCGGGCGTACGTAGTCATTATCAATCAGATCCGGGGGGAGTCGTGTTGCTCACCGGGGAACCTGGAGCATACGCGGACTCAGCTTGAAAATGCAGTGAAGTACGAGCTTCCCACTACATTTGTCCTCCGGTATGACGCACTCATTGACCCGAGCTACACCGAGCTTATTCTCTCGTATCAGAGGTTGCATCCAGCACTAGTCCAGACGGGGGTGATGGTGGAAATCATTCCAAGTCTCATCACTGATTCGAACGCACAATATTGTTCGAATCAGAAACTCG
>CAYUHI010000036.1:0-8354 GCA_964444485.1 uncultured Gammaproteobacteria bacterium
GCAGTTAATGAAACATTTGCATACGCACATAATGGTGTCTGCTTTCGAGATGGACATGGCGGAGTTTTTCGCGCAACCTCTGGATGCAAGCATACAAGAACGTATATGGTAACCCAGAAGGAGGTGAAAAACTAAAATACTATGGCAAAACGTCTCTACGTCGGTAATCTTTCGTGGTCTACAACTAATGATAGCTTAAGCGCATTTTTCGCTCAGGTTGGAACAGTTGTATCTGCAGAAGTCGTTACCAACAAATTTGACGGTCGCTCAAAAGGCTTCGGATTCGTTGAAATGTCTTCAGACGAAGAAGCTGAAAAAGCAATCGCAGAACTCAACCGTAAAGAACTTGATGGACGCATGGTCTTCGTAAATGAAGCCCGCCCACCAGCACCTCGAGGAAGTTTCCGAAATGATAATTTCCGCGGCGGTGATCGAAACGATCGTCGTGATAATTATCGTGATAACAACTAATAGTTGTCAGATAAGAACACAAGACTCCCCACCACTTGTGGTGGGGATTTTTTTAACTAGTTTGAAGGTGTAGTTGCTACATCAAATCCGCTTTTGAGATCATCCCAGCCTGTCTGGAATGTATTCCCAAGAAAGTAGTAAGTACCGGGGTTCGCAAAAATGAGCGAAGTCGTAACCGCATTTTCAGGTTCTACCACAACACTTTTCTGCAAGGCAGGAATGAAAACGCCCTGCTTCACGGTCGAGCCGTTGGAGATAGTAAACATATATTCCGTACCTGGCATGAGATTTTGTATCCGGTTTGTTGATGAGAGACGTTCGCCGTTGTGTTCGAAGTATAGTCCTGTAGCATCTTCTCGTATTGTGATCGTGATATCGATTCCGGTGACTGTTGAGACTTTACGGTATTCTGGAGGAGTTGTTTTCCCACGAAAACCAGTTGATTGGTACCACACATACACCGCACTAAGCGCCAATAGGATAAACAACAAAATGAGAATGTTCCGCTTGCGATGATTGAATACTGTTGCAATTTTGTTCATAGGTATTTTGAATAGTATCTAACTGTCTTCCTCGTCATCATTTTCACGATATCCTGTCCGTGCGCGCATCTCCTCTATCGCGATCGCTGCAATGAGTAAACTGCTGCCTATCCCAAATGTCAGTATAGAGGCTACCCCCGTTTCTGCAAGCTTGGGGGTGTTCTCTCCAATTGACATTGCCGAAAGAGTGACGCTTGCAAAGTCATCCTCTGAAGTATTCAGATTGTTGGGTGTCGAATCAGCATCTTTTTCTTGGATCGAATATATTTCAGCAACGTGAATGAGATTTGTGCTCGACACAACTTTTGCGACAATCTGAAGCTTTTTGCTTGTGCCCTTTGCCACTGTCCCCACATTCCAAATGTGTTCTGTGGTGTCAAAGGAAGCGCTTGGATCGTCTACAGGAGTAGCACTTACAAATGAAAAACCGGAGGAAAGATATGACTTTACTTTCACATTGGTCGCGTCACTATCTCCGTCATTTCTTATGGTAAGCGTGAATGTTACATCATTTCCGATGGCAGGATTCATGGGTGAAACAGTTTGTGTGAGACTGAGATCAGTTGTTGCTGCATTTTTTCGCATACACGCATCTATCGTCAGCTTAGACTCTGCTGCGCCCATCGTGATTTGTTGAGTTATCCAATCTGAGCCAGGGTCAGAATCCAGATTTGTTTTCTCGGGATCCACATGCTGCTTAGTACACATTGTGTAGCCAGTGAGCGGATAGAACTTTATCCGATAACACCCAGAAGGTAGACTACTAAAGAGATAATTACCCAGGGTATCGGTGCTCGTAGTTCTAAGCGCCACAGTGTTTTCTGTGCAGTTGAGTAGCTGGACCCACGCTGATGATATGGGGGCTTCTCCTGTGTCTTGTAGACCGTTGTCATTGGCGTCTTCCCAAACATAATTGCCTATCTCGGACAAGGAAGATGTTGGTGTTGGAGTAAGCGATGGGGAGGCTACCGTGGGGGTAAGTGTCCCAGTGAGTGTCGGGGTAGGTGTATGGGTGGGTGTCGATGTGGCAGTCGGAAGAAGTGTCGGCAAGGCGGTGGGAGTTAGGGTCTGTGTAGGAGTAGATGTAGTAGACGTTGGTGTCGGAGATCCCGGGGGAGAGGTACAGACCGATGTATCAGGCGGTATGATGACCTGTCTTGATGTAGCAGGCGGGATAGGGTCACCTGGTGCATATCTGCGCACTTCGAAAGTATTTGTGCCTGGGCATGTAGTGCCTGAGGTAGGTATGAGAGCTGAGACTACAATACCCTCAGCCGCACCTCCAAAGAGACTCGCTATTCTCGCTCGGAAAGTCGTTGAACCTTCGGGTAGATTCTCTAGGACCACACCTGGGGTAAATAGCACGCTTCGTATTGTCGTATCTGTTGAAAGGATATCGTCTATCACGATATTGTCGACAACAGATCCGACTGGGCCGGTATTACGGATTGAGATTCGGTAGTTCGCATATGTTAGATTATTCACGACAGAATACGTTGTGAATTCTTTGGTTACCGCAAGGACACCAGACGCCGGCGGTGTAACAGTTGGTGATTTGGTAAGAATTGTTGTGGGGGTCGGGCTAGGTGTACTGTTTGAGGTTGCAGTCATCACACAATCTGACGGGTCGGAATTCGGTTGTTGTGAAGGATACGAACACACATCGATGAGTGAGGCTGCCGTCAAAGATAGGTCAGACATATAAACCTTGCAGGAGCCTTTAGTGTCGTTGGGATACGCGTTACCTGTAGTGAATGGGTCATCGGCAGAAATGGCAGCAGAACATGTAGTTGAGTCTGACGTGAGTGTTACAGGGGTAGAGCCTGCGCATCTGTCTACTTTTGTATCAACACATGAATAAAGCTGTTGAGTCAAAAGAGCAGCTGGGTTGCCTCCTATGGTGATACAGAGCGCAAAATCTGCATAAGTATTTTTGTTCGTGTCAAACAATGCACATCCATCTCCAGTATTGCCTCCTGACCATGATATATCATCCCAATTCCAGTTTACGTTCAGGAAGCTTGGAAGCGAAGACGTATCTGAACACATATGAGATAGGTCTTTTTGCCCAGCTTGGTCGTTAGCGCCTTGCTGATCTTGTTCACATACGGGTGGCACGGTGGTGGGTGTGGGGTCAGAGACACAAGTTTGATTGTTTGTGTACACATTCGTACAAGCAGCTATGAAAGTATCAATATCACCCGAATTTATCGTCGCACCCTGAGGGTTCAGGTTGGCCCTGCTGCATGGGTCCGAGGATGCGGATTGTCCAAGACACGCAGTGATAAAGTCTAGATCATCAGAAGTGGGAGCGGTATGCTCAACATGGTTATCTTGATCAACGTCACATTGGGTACAAGTGAGTGCTGTCGTCGTAGTCGTTGGAATAGGGGTCACAGTTGGTGTTGAAGCACCGAGAGTAGGCGTATTGTCCAATGTCCCTGTTGGTGCAAGACAGCTACACATGAGCTGTGAAGTACAGGTGGCGACTGTGGGAGGCACACAACCGTCCTCCATTACTACTCCAAGGTCACATACACAAGTATTTGGCTCAATAGCAGATGGTGTGTCTCCTGCTGCGACCTTACGTACCCCTGAGTCTACCACTTGTCGATCGGGCACCTTCAACTGCTTGTTGCTATCAATAACAAGCCAGACCGATGCAACGAGAAATATCAACAAAATGAAAAGTCCCGCCAAAGCAAAGATAATTTGTTTGTGGGACAAACGAGAATACTCACTTTTTAACTCAGCCATATGATACGTTCAGTATAGAGAATGATCTTGTGGCATGCAAGGGGGGGGATTTATAGGAATGTACAATTTGTAATTTCTGAATACGCAGTATGTATGTCTTGGGTCTGGTCTCCTGACTTTTTATACTATCTAGAGGTCTATACAACGCTCCTTTTTATATCGTCATTCATAATTGAGGTTGATACCCCGCGCTCTGCGTCGAGAAGCATTATGGCTTACTGTTATTGTTTATTGTTTTTATAGTTCCTGAACTAAATTCAGGAAATCAACTGTGTATTGGGCGTCGTTTACCGTTACTGTTTACTGCTACTGTTGCTATACTTTCTCCATGATCCTTGATCGAAAAAAAAGATATCTCCATATCGCATTAAATTCTACACTGACTGATGCATATCGCATCATAGCTACCTTGCCGGTGAGCGACCGCATTATCCTTGAAGCTGGGACTCCTCTCATTAAACGATTCGGTGTTGATGCTATCAGTCAAATTATGTCTCTATGGTCACGACGACTCTGGGGTACGAATATTCGACCGTATGTTGTGGCGGATATGAAAACAATGGACCGTGCAGAGACTGAGGTTGTGATAGCCAAAGCCGCAGGAGCTTCTGGAATCATAGTACTCGGACAAGCACCAATTGAAACTGTGGATAACTTTATCGCAGTCTGCAAGCGTGAAGGAGTTGATAGTTTCGTAGATATGATGAACGTTAAGGAGCCCGTCCAGATTATGAGAAAGCTTAGAAACAAACCAGATATCGTGCTCCTCCATCGCGGCGTTGATGAAGAGATATTTAATAAAACAAAACCAATCCCCTACGTTCAAATAAATAAAGTATTGAGTGGATACAATGTGCTCATTGGTATTGGGGGTGGAGATACAATCCGCGAGGTGCAAAGGGCAGTCTTTAATAATGCCAATATCGTCATGGTATGGAAGAACTTCTATTCAGCGCAGGACAACACTGCCCAGCTCGCAGAAGAATTTCTGAAAGGGATAAAGTGACGTGCTATAGAATAGTATTTCGCGAAAAAGTTACTGTTCGAGTGGTTCGACAAGTTCCGATCACATCGAGAATGCTCGACGAAGTCGGCACTCACCATAAACTGAGTCGAGAACTATTATGTCAAACTTCTCGATTCCGCGCTTTACAGCGATCCACTCGAAGGATAATTGCGTAACTTCTGTCTATACAATAATTCTACTTCCCCATCTTCGAGAGATTTTTAAACCCCTCAATTATCTCAATAGGCAGGGCAAACACAACTGTCGTTGACGGATTGGTCGTTGTGGTCTCAATTGTTTGCAAAGTTCGAAGTGACACCGCGCCGCTATCGGTCATCGCTGCCATTGCCTTACTCAAGTTTTCTGACGCTGCAAGCTCACCTTGGGAGCGGATTATAGTCGCTCGACGCTCTCGCTCTGCCTCGGCTTGCTTAGCCATGACACGTTTCATATCCGCGGGAACCTCGATATCTTGTATTTTGATCGCCGTGACATCGATACCCCAATTAATCGTCTCTTGATCCACAATCGTTTTTATCTCATCGGCGAGTTTCTGACGTTCAGTGAGCAGAGTGTCGAGCTCTACCCCGCCGATAACGTCTCGCAGTGCAGTCTGTGCATATTGGGTGATGGCATAGACATAATCTTGTATCTTGAGGATTGCGTCTTCAGGCTTGACGACCTGGAAATAGACGACAGCGTTTATGCCGATAGGCACATTATCTTTGGTTATAACCTCCTGTTGAGGAATGTCCTGTGTCTTCACGCGAATATCCACCTTAATAACGCGTTGTATGAAAGGCACGACAAGCTGCAGACCAGGTTGCAGAGTGTATGAATACTTTCCAAGGGTAAGCACGATCGCTCGCTCGTATTGATCGACGATAACAACAAGCTTGAGAAACAAAGGTACACCAACAATAAGCACAACTAACAGGGTTGAAAGTGAGGTGAATATTTCCATATCTACTCATTGTAATAGGTTCAAATTCAAAGACAAGGGTCTATTTGACATTTGATATTGCTGTTGTACACTGATACAATCTCTTCATCCCCATGGGGGGGATAAAAGGTTACTATTTAAGTCTCGATAAGATGAGATCAAAACCACAATCTACTTTAACCAGTCTCAAGAAAGCACGTACCCAACTTGACCACGTCATATCGATGGTAGAGTCAGATGAGTACTGTATTGATATCATGACTCAGAACTTAGCAGTTATTGGGCTTTTGCGCGGGGCACATGAAAAGCTTATGGAGGGTCATCTCAGTTCCTGCTTCAGACACGCCATGAACACCGCGAACTCATCTCAGAAAGATCTTATGATCCAAGAAATATTGCGAGTAACAAAATTATTTCAAAATTAATATTCCAAATATGAAAACAGATATGAAAACAGAAAAATTTGCCGTACAAGGTATGCACTGCGCATCATGTGCATTTGTTATTCGCGATACATTACGGAAGACAAAAGGTGTCACAGAAGCAAATGTAAACTATGGATCAGAAAAAGCTACCATAACCTATGACCCAGGATCAGTAAGCATCAAGAACATGAATGATACTATCAAAAAATATGGGTATACGCTGTCTAGCGTTTCATCGCAATACACAGACCCAAAGAAGGAGATAGTCGAAAAATCTGGACAATCTATCTTTGTCTTGTTCCCCCTTTCTCTTGTAGTGTTTCTGATTATGGTTTGGAATTCGATTGCAGGAGTTTCTAAACTGTCGCCCTTCCCGATTTCTATGATGGTCCTTGACAAGCTGTACCTTTTGGTTGGCCTTATCATATTTTTAACTGTGGGGAAAAAATATATATTCTCACTTGTGAATTTTGCACGATTCAGAATAGCCAATATGGATACTCTTGTGGGGCTTGGTACCGGTACTGCCTACTTCTATAGCCTCATGCTGACAGTATTTCCCTCACTGCAGACGGCATTATATGCACCAGAAAAATTGTTTTTTGATACTACGATCATTGTTATTGGTTTTATTCTTTTTGGAGAGTATTTGGTTGCACGATCGCGGCTGAAGACCGGAGAGGCACTTCACAAACTTATGGACCTTCAGGCTAAGTCAGCTGTGGTAATCCGAAATGGGATCGAAGAAGAAGTCACTGTAGACAGGCTTGTTGAGGGTGACATATTTCTCGTGAAGCCGGGGCAAAAGATCGCGATAGACGGTGTGATAGTATCTGGAACTACCAGTATTGATGAAAGTATGATCACTGGTGAATCTATACCGGTAGACAAAACTGTCGGTGACTCTGTTGTTGGGGCGACAATCAATAAACAAGGTTCTCTTCGAGTCAAGGTCACCAAGGTAGGAGGTGCAACAGTTCTCTCACAAATAATATCTATGGTAGAAAAAGCCCAAGATTCACGGGCACCTATCCAAGATCTTGTTGACAAAGTTACTGCAGTTTTTGTACCCGTGGTACTCGTACTCGCTGTGGTCACATTGATTGTGTGGTCGCTATTTGGTCGTTTCGATATCGGTTTGACAAGCTTCATCGCTATACTGGTTGTGGCATGTCCGTGCGCTATGGGTCTGGCTACGCCTATTGCCATCATTGTAGGAGTTGGCAAAGCAGCAAGGTCGGGAATACTTGTCAAAGATGCCGAGAGTCTCCAACGACTGAGCACTATTGACTATGTGGTTTTTGACAAAACAGGAACGATCACTAAAGGACAACCCGAGGTGACCCACATGTCCCTCAAACGTCCAGACGCATTTCAAATCCTCGCA
Source organism: uncultured Gammaproteobacteria bacterium (assembly GCA_964444485.1). Taxonomy (GTDB): domain Bacteria; phylum Patescibacteriota; class Microgenomatia; order UBA1406; family GWC2-37-13; genus JAGOLU01. The sequence goes on from CAYUHI010000036.1 coordinate 7,532, forward strand.
TCTCTCGAACGGAACTCTGAGCACCCTATCTCGCATGCAATAAAAGTCAAAGCTGACAGTGAAAATGTCGTCTATCTGGATGTGCAGGACTTCTCTGCATTGTCTGGTAAAGGTATGAAGGGCACAATACAAGGAGAGACCTACTATGCAGGTAGTGTGAATCTCGCGATGGAGCTGAAAATTGAGATTGACCCGAACGTAGTCGACCAATTGACACGAGAGGGACAGACTCCCATCATCATTGCATCACCTACCCAAGTCATCGGATATGTCGCTATTGCAGATACTGTCAAACCAGAGTCAAAAAAGACTGTTGAAATGCTTCACAAACTCAAAATTCACACTGCCATGATCACCGGGGATCATGAGAATGTCGCCAAGCATATCGCCCACCTAGCCGGCATCCACAAAATATTTGCAGAAGTACTTCCTCAAGACAAAGCGCATACGGTAACTCAGTTACAGAAAGACGGCCACAGGGTTGCCATGGTGGGAGATGGCATTAATGATGCTCCTGCTCTTGCATCTGCCGACGTGGGAATCGCGATGGGGACAGGGACTGACGTCGCTATTGAGTCTGCGGGGATAACGTTACTTGGAGGTTCGATCCAAAAGGTGTATGAGTCAGTCCTGATTGCCCGTGCAACCATGCGGACTATCCGCCAAAACCTCTTTTGGGCATTTTTTTACAATGTGGTCGGCATACCTATTGCCGCAGGTGTTCTCTACCCCACATTCCGCATTCTCCTTACTCCTGCCATAGAAGGAGCTGCCATGGCATTTTCAAGTTTTTCAGTCGTCATGAATTCTCTGAGATTAAAAT
>CAYUHI010000037.1:0-8121 GCA_964444485.1 uncultured Gammaproteobacteria bacterium
ACCCGGATGCAACCTGGACACAGGTGCGCGATGCTATGGTCGATCATGGAGAGACACTCGGCAACGGCCACACAGACCCTTCAGGCAACCACCCGGAGCCTGTGGTACGTAGTTTTGAGTAATATTCATTCGGAACTACTGCCTTATATCTTCTATAGAGACTCACACACTGACTTAAGTCAGGATAAGAACCTAAACAAAACACAAGTCTGGTCGTTATTCTAGTCCTTCAAATCGAGAGAGGAGCAGAAAGGGAAGAAGGTAGATCAAGAATACCTACCGAAGAATCTGAAGGGGAAGAAATACTATCGGGTAGAATAAAACTTGCGAACAGCGAACGGCAAATAGCAAATGGCGAAAAGATATTATTGCGAAGGGTCAAATTACACCAAATGACAATCCTTCCTAGGGGAAGGTGTCCCCCCCTCACTGAGGGGGGGACGGAAAGGGTTCTCCAGATGCAGTTCACACTCTCCTCAATAATCCTGCCATCACGAGCATATACACTCCATATATCCCCACCTGCAGCGCATCCATGGAATTGCGAAGTCCGAACAAAGCATATGTGAGAGAACCAATGAATGTCTCGCGCGCGGGGATGAAGAATAAGTTGAGTCTTCCGATCTCGGGGATCAATCCATACTCTACGAGCTCATGAATCCCCTTGGCGAGAAGACCTGCTGCAAAGAACACGAGTAGATAGGTCGTGACTCGAAAGACCATGCGCACGGGGAGCCGTATGGTCGCTGTCAGAATGAGCGTAGTGAACATAAGTCCCGCGAGGAGCCCAGCACCAAATCCATGCGCTATCTCTACGGGTTTTGTGGTAAAGACCATGGTAGAAAGGAGCAATATGATCTCCACGGCCTCACGAAATACCGAGGTAAAAGCAATAAAGAATATACCCAAAGTATCATGTGACTGTATTTGTGTAGTAACTTGCTGTATGAGGTGTACTTTGTATCGACGAAATTGTCGGTCGAGTGTCAGCACTGCACCTGTCACGAGGGCAGCAGTTGCAAGAGCGAGTATACCCTCAAGAAGTTTTTCATTTTTCCCCTGATACCAGTGCGCGAACTGAGCACCAATCGCGAGTGTACCCGTGCCCAGGATGAAGCTCGCAAGTATCGCGATGAGAACACCCACTATCACAGTTCGAAGTCCTCTAAACTCACGCATCCTGACGAAGATCCCCGCGATCATAGCTACGACGAGTGCCGCTTCGATCGTCTCACGAAAGGTGATGAGTGCTGCCGGTGCCATGGACTGCAATTCTAACAAACGAATAGAGAGAAATGTCCCCGTATGCAACTTCCCCTCCTCAGTTGAGGAGGGGGTAGGGGGTGGTTGAATACGTAAGACCACCTCCGCCGCCGATTCTGCAGATGCTGCTTCTTGGATGAGGAGGGGAAGTTATAGAAACAGTTTACTCAAAATAGTCATTTCCTTCTAAATATCGTACCTGATTGTATTTTCTTTCCAATGATCTCTGCTAACGCGCCAACAAATCGAAAAGGATCGAAATATGTCATTCCACGCACGAGTTTATGTAAGTAGCCTTTATCTTTTACCTCTTTACTAGCCATAAACTTTTATATGTTAGAGACTAGACCCTATTTTATTCTTATTGAATCTATGACAATCGTTCTTCGATAGGTTTCGCTGACGCATCAGTTTGTGTGTTCATACGCTTCTTTTTGAATCTCCGTACTCTGTCGGAGATTACTTTTATCACGACACCTGCCCCAACTGCGATAAGAACAAGTATCGCGAAATCGTCAATATATTCTCTCGTGAAGAATGTTTCTATCGGACTTGTGACTTTCTCGTATAACTGGTACACCCAACCCATGATACCCTTCAGTCCTCTTGTACCAGCACGCCATACTAGCACAGAGAAAGGCAGTGTGCCCTTCTGCTGTATACCAATGGAGTCTGAGGAGGAGTGTCCAGAAACTTCTGGTAAATACATAAGTTGTGCGCGCACTGGTGGAGCGTGGAAAGACCCACTAGACACCACACGAGCTTGGTACGTAAATGTGTCTTTTGGCCTTTTCCCATACCAGTCCGAGCCCCCAATAACAACACCTGCAAGTCCATATTCATACGAATCCCCAAACCGGTATTGTGGTCCATTTGTCCTGTCTTCGTATTCATTCTTGAGACGAGTGTTCACGGGAATCATGCCAGAGGGAAGCTGATCTTCTACGACAATATACTGGGTATCAAATGGCGCATCACCGCGCACATCGATTATCACATTCACGAGATCGCCAACACCGATAGATTGAAATCTATCAGTGGCATTTTCATATCTGCGGGTGACGGTAAGTCCATTTTTCCTAGACTGTATGGAGGGGTTTGTGTATACCCAATGAGCAGTAAGGGTTGTATATCCTTGTAATTGTCCTTCATACTGCACGTCTACAGACATTGAGGAAGAGAATAGAGTTGGTTTGAGAGGAAGCATAATGTCTTTCTCGTCTGGTACCTTAATAGTCCCCGACGCAACCTCAGTATTACCTATCTTCACTGAATAGGGGATCGTGACACCTTCAGGATTCTCTTTTTCGGAGAGTAAGATGCCATATGCTGATTGAAGTGTCCCGAAAGTATGTGACCAATATGCGTGTTTACGATTCGCCATAAGGTATCGCACGGCTTTTGTACGGAGAGTAAGGTCGGTATCACCAGAAATGCTGAGTGCCTGAAGAGCAAGACCTGTGCTTGAGTCCACTGATCCATACCTTTTCCAGAGACCTGCAGACCAGTGCGCGGATTCACCGAGTATGATTGCTTGTTTTTTCAACGATTCAATTACATTTTTATCCGGTGATTCTTCAAGTACGACCATCCGATATATGAGCATGAGTGAGGTTGTGTCTGGATTCTTCGTATCGATTTGCCGAAGGTTGTTTGTGATGTAGGTTCTGGCGCTATTGTACGTGTATTCCGACACGGTGTAACCCGCAAGCATTAGTCTCTTCAGAAGTATCGTCACATAAATAGAGGTAAACGGCTCAGAGCTCCCCGACTCCCAGTATCCCCAGCCACCATCAGGTCTCTGGAGCGATACAAGGTGGTTTATGCCAGTTTCGATCATATTTTCTACGTGCTTATCTTTTATTACATTTTTAAATAATTCTGGGTTTTCCTTTGCCATAAGCAGAGCCATAAGCCGTGTTGTGGTCTGTTCTGTGCACCCATAGGGGTAACTTATGAGATACTCTAAGCTGGAAGGAAGTGTATGGGTGATGCTTGAAGCGAGGGAAAGCTTAAGTGTGCTTTGGGTTATATCAGTACCCCGAGGAATGTCTACGGGGAATGTATGGTTACCTGTTGCAAATGCAGATACATCATCTTCTAGATATACGTTAGTCACAGGTACTGTTATTCGTACACTATCGGAATTGCCAGGTATGGTTTGAGACTGTGCAGTGAATGTAAATTGTGCGTTTTCATTCGGAGTTTTTGCACGCACTTCCCATGCGACTACCGTTTTTCCTCCCGCATCTATAGTGACAGTACCCTCCGGTCTAGATATAGATAGGTCAGGTGCTTTGAGAGAGTATTCAAATGTTTGTTTTGAGTCAGTATAGTTTTCGATGTTCGTCTCGAGTCTGAATGCGTCTCCAACTCGATATTGGTTTGCCGTTATGGGACGTACTATGACATTCTTCGTTACAATAATCTCCTTTGCTATGCTTCCAACCTTGGTACCCTCTCCCACTGCCACGCCCTGTAGGACCCACGTTGTGAGATTGTCGGGGAGTTTTACATGTATCGTCGCGAGTCCTTGTGAATTTGTCTGGAGATTTGGGTTCCAATATGCGGTATCTTTGAACACAGACCTGAGATTGTCTCCTTTCTGGTTATGTACCCATATACCATCAGCGATGAAAGTATGATAGCCTTCGATCGTGAGGTTGTACACTGGGATGCGTTCATCGATAAATTGGATTGTTTTAACGGACTCTGTTTTGCCTCCTTCTCGGGTCAGGGTGTCTCCCACTTGTATTTCCCCCGCCATTCGCCAACGATTATTTACTGAAAGAATATGGTTGGGTGTTATCCGCAATGTATCATTAATGAGTAGGTACCCATCAGCATCAGTTTTGTGTACGCTTGTTACTTTCGCAATGACGTTCGCCCCTGTTTTCCCATTGGTAAGCGTTCGTATTTTGTCTCCTACCACAACCTTACGAATAGGTTTTAGTGAACCATCAGACATGGTTATGTTGGTTTCCGCACCGAAGCACCCTCCCCCTCCACCACCCTCATCGTAATAGTTAATATTCTCAAGCGAACTTGCAGATTTGATCCATAAATTATTCCAATAATAAAAATTATTTTGACTTACGCCCCAAAATGTATTGAAGATAGTATCTGTATTGCCAGAGACAAGCTCTGTGAGAGCCTTATCCATGGCCCATACAGCTACCTCCGCCGGAACCCCACTTCCGTTTGCGTCCTTTGTGCTTACCTCTATAGTAGCTGTTTCACCTGGGCCATAGGTATTTTTTTCTGGTTTGATTCCCACATTTATTTTTTTGCTCGTCGTATCAAAAGTCAGAGTAGTATTTCCCGAAAGTAACCGCTTACCAGAGAATCCATAAGCAAAGACTACTGCTTGGGGGAGATATTCATCTCGGACGGGCGTGGAGTAGGTAGCGATACTGTCTGATATCGTGAGTACATCATAGGTCAGGACATTGTTTTTTCCTAGGGCGACAAACGCTTTTCCCGTTTCATAGGGAACATTCACGGTCACTGAAATTGTGTCATTTGTTGCATAAACCTTCTTTGCAGCTGTAACATTTATTGTTTCACCGTCATATCCATACCAAATCTCACCCGGTGCATAAACCCAAATCCAATCTTCCCGACTATACACGCCCCCAGACTTGTCAGTAAATGATATGGTCACGTGGTATGACCCCGCTTTTGATGTCGGGAAAGATACAACATATTTCTCGAATTCCCTCGGTTCGACTGTTGCTTGAGTATTTTTCAAGATGGGGTATTTTTTTTCTACGTACGAATCATAGCCACTCTGATCTTTGACACCTGACTTTTCCCAATTAATTCGCTCCACAGAATAGTTGGCTTTCAAACTTTGGGTTTTAGTATTCGGTCTGTTTGGTTTGATTGTGTATGTCATGTGTCCATCGCCTCCTGCACGAGTGCTATATGTGGTGTCTGAGGAAGCATATGCTGTGTAGTCGGCAGAATACAGGAGAAAATTTTTCGTACGAGTTGAAGGGTTGCCTGAGCCGTCCAGAAGGGTTGCACTTACGGTGACTATTTTGTTCTTTCTAATTTTTGACGCAAACGCATTTGTGTCAATACCTAGTTGATAGAACCCCGCACGATCGAGTTGTACCGAGCCTTTCTGCACCTCCTCACCGTAATATGAACCATAATAACTAACTGTTTCGTCAAATGACGCATCTCTCTCATAGTCTGACCAATCGGCCATCGTTACCGTGTAAGCAACTTCAAGCCCGCTTGCCGGATTACCAGAAAAGAAGGTACCATTGAGTGCCATAGAGATATTTTCTCCAACCCTTACCTCTTTGGTAGGTGAGGTAACATCAAGGAAATATTCTGGTTTGCGATAGTTCTCGACTTGGAAGTAAACACTTTGCTCGTCGTAGGAGACCCGTGAGGCAGATTGGGGGAGTGAGACCACAAGACTGTGGTATCCTGTTTTGATATTTTCTGGCAGTGTATACTGACTATCCGCAGTGCCCAAAGCTGAAAGGGGGAGTGTCTTCTCAAATAATGGATTTTCTACATCGCCCAATCGAACAGTTATGGGGGTATTCGGGACAAGATACCCTGCACCCTCTGTGTCTCGAACGATCACTTTATAATACACTGTGTCTCCGGGTTTATAAATGGGTCTATCGGTAAATATGAAATATTTCCCACGAGAGTATTTTCCGTCAAATCGTGTATACGAATAGTTGGTGTTCAAATATGTAAGATTCAGAGGAAGTAACGCATAATCATTCCCACGCTTCGCAAGCGCAATATCAGCGAGGGCACTAAACGGTGTTTCAAGTATCCCTCTGTCGTTTGTCTTACCGGTCGTAAGCTCCTTTCGATTATCGAGAAGTGAGTATGTACTCACTTCAACATCGGCTACCGATTCGTGCGATTTGAAATCTTGGGCCCAAACAATATAAGAGCCTTTTGACTCCACTGCACTCAACCCAAATGACGACTTTACGATAAACCCATGGTTTGTGGTTGAACCAAGCTCAACTGTGAAATACCAGATGCCTGTTTCGTCTGTGATTGGGAGATGTACGAGAATACGGTTGTCATATCCTGATCGGACATTTTGTGTTAGTCTCGCAACAACAGGGAAATCTGCAGTTGAGAAATTTGTATCTTTTTGATTATTATTATCGTCGTGTATAAGATAGTTGAGTAGATTCTGTTCTGAGGCTTTGTAAATTGTGATGTTTGCATCACCTGATATATCGTAGCTCTCCAGATACACTGCGATGTTTTGAGTGTTGGGGAAATTCATAACACCACCCCAAGAATATCTATTTTCAATTGGACGTAGATTTACAACAGGGAAGGATTTGGTATTTCGATTTTCACCTCCCAAACCTCTGCCGGCATTGAGCTGTGGAAGTGAGACATTCGAGACGATAAACACAAGCGACACAACGAGACAGACTACTATTGCACTAAATCCAGAACCACCCATCCTTTTCTTTATGTCCATAGATATTACATAAACTTGTAGATAGAGAGAATCTAGACTGATCCGATTGTAACATGTTGTGAGAACAAGTACAATACAGGTCGTTATGACAACCCGTCACTTTATCGTCATTGATGTTGTCCCTCCTCACACGCATACCGACGAGAGCCAGAAGCGTCTCGAGGAGACCATACAGCTTATACACACCCTCACGGGAGGCGGGGGTATCGTGCGTCACATCATCCAACAGCGCATCCATCCCGACCAAACCACATACGTGGGGAAGGGGAAAGTGGAAGAGCTCTTTGGACTGGTGAAAATAGAAAAAGTACATACACTCGTGCTTAACGATATCGTAAGCGCCAACCAGGTCTATAACCTCAAAATGGCACTGTGGGATGCAGATCCTGACATCGTCGTGTGGGATCGGGTAGACCTGATACTGAAGATATTTCAGAAACATGCGAAAACAGCCGAAGGGAAGCTCCAGATAGAGCTTGCGGCGATGCAACATATGGGCCCACGGATCTATGGACTGGGCATGGTGCTGTCACGCCAAGGTGGGGGAGTGGGAACACGGGGGATAGGCGAGACAAACGTTGAGCGCATGAAGCGGCACTGGCGCGATGCCATGCGTGAAGTGCGACTCAAGCTCGAGAAATATCAGAAAGATCAGAAGATGCGCATAGACAAACGTCGGGAGCAGGGGGTGAAGACTGTCGCTATCGTAGGGTACACGAACGCAGGTAAGACCACACTATTTAACGCACTGACCGGCAAAAGCAAGCTTGAGAAAGACGTACTGTTTGCCACACTCGATAGCGCGACAGGATACCTCAAAATGAAAGTTCCAAATGCCAAATTCCAAATGCCAAGTAAAAAAGATGAAAGTAACGAGGAGGTTGACTTACTTGGAACTTGGAATGCGGAACTTAGAATTGCTCCAGTATTGGTGTCGGACACCATCGGCTTTATCAAGAATCTGCCGCCGAAGCTCATCCAAGCATTTCGCTCGACCTTGATGGAGACAGTGAATGCAGACCTGCTCATCCACGTCGTCGACGCTTCTGACCCCGATATTGAGGAGAAGATAGAGACGGTGCAGCGGACACTGCGCGATCTGGGGGTAGAGGATAAACCCACGATCATGGTGCTGAGCAAAGTCGACCTCCCGCCAGGCGCACCACTCGATCGGATCAAAGACATCATGCAGGTCTACCGTCCCATATGCATATCCACCAATGAACCTGATTCGATACATGCTCTCATTCAAAGATTGAGCGAGATTCGCAAAGGGTAAGCTTTCAAGCTGGTATACTTTCCTCGTACGTTTACCGTTACTGTTTACCGTTACAGTTTATTGTTACTGTTTACTGTTACTTATGACTATATTTCTC